>NZ_JBBUTF010000008.1:0-282823 GCF_038066575.1 Pseudaquabacterium rugosum
CAGGCAACTCCCCTTCACCGAACAGACCTTGTTGGGTCTGCTCACCCTCGTCTCCAACCGTCGTAGCGTCCATGCAATGCTCAACGGTTCAGGGGCGCATTTCGTTCACACGTTCTGAGCCGCCCCCCGCCCGCGCCATCCGCCCGCCGGCGTCCCTTCTCTTCCGCGACACGGAGACACACGATGCCCCCGACCCGCAGCCAGACCCTGCCCTCCCTGACGAATGGCGCTCCCGGTGAGCGCCCGGCCGCTCCCATGCCGCGCTGGATGCGCGGTGTGTTGCCGCTGCTGCAGCGTCTGCAGCACGGCCAGCTCGAACTGCACCTGCCCGACGGCCGGGTGCTGCACTGTGGCCGCACCCAGGCCCAGGCCGAGGCGTCCGGCGGCACGGCCCCGGCCCCGGCCTGGGCGCCGGCGCACGCGGTGCTGCGGCTGCAGGACTGGCAGGTCGTCGGTGACGTGCTGCGCGCGGGCGACATCGGCCTGGCCGAGGCCTGGATCGACGGCCGCTGGAGCACGCCGGACCTGCCCGCCCTGCTCAAGCTGCTGCTGGCCAACCGGGACGCGCTCGAACGCCTGGTCTACGGCAGCTGGTGGGGCAGCCTGATGCACCGCGTCCGGCACTGGCTCAACCGCAACGACCGACGGGGCAGCGAGCGCAACATCCACGCCCACTACGATCTGGGCAACGCCTTCTACCGCCTGTGGCTCGATCCGACGATGAGCTATTCCTGTGCCTGGTTCGACGGCCGCCAGGACCTGCCGATGGCCCAGGCCCAGCAGGCCAAGATCGCGCGGGCCCTGCGGGCCTGCGGCCTGCAGCCCGGGCAGGGCAGCCGGCGCGTGCTCGAGATCGGTTGCGGCTGGGGCGCGCTGGCCGAGGTCGCGGCGCGCGACTTCGATGCGCGCGTCAACGGCGTGACGCTGTCGCACGAACAGCTGGCCTGGGCCCGCGAGCGCATCGACCGCGCCGGTCTGGCCGACCGTGTCGACCTGCGCTACCAGGACTACCGCGACATCGCCGACGGTCCCTACGACGCCATCGTCTCGATCGAGATGATCGAAGCCGTCGGGCGCGAGTGGTGGCCGACCTACTTCTCGACCCTCAAGCGTCTGCTGGCGCCGGGTGGCCGTGCCTGCGTCCAGTCGATCGTGATCCAGGATCAGCTGTTCGAGCGTTATGCCGCCGGCACCGACTTCATCCAGCAGTACGTGTTCCCCGGCGGGATGCTGCCCTGTCCGGCCGAGGTGCGGGCGCAGGCCGCGCGCGCCGGGCTGACGGTGGTCGACGAGCTGTGCTTCGGCCGGGACTATGCCGAGACGCTGCGCCGCTGGCGGGCGGACTTCCTGCAGCGCCAGACGGACGTGCGCGCACTGGGCTTCGACACCCGCTTCCTGCGCATCTGGGACTTCTATCTGGCCTATTGCGAGGCGGCCTTCGATGCCGGCAACACCGATGTCGTGCAGTACACGTTCGCCCATGCCTGAGCGCACGACCGTGACCGCCGCGCCCGGGCGGCGCGGTGTGCTGCGCCGTGGTGCGGGACTGCTGGCGCTGAGCGCGGCCGCGGTGGCGGGCTACCGTCCCGCGGCGGTGCGGGCGCAGGCCGACGGGGCGGGGCGTGGCGCGTCAGCGGCGGTGGCTGCTGCTGTTGCGTCAGCGGCGCCGCCCGAGGTCATCGAAGCCCTGCCCGCGGCCCGCCTGCAGGGCCAGGGCAGCCTGCGCATGCTCGGCCTGCGCATCTTCGATGCCCGGCTGTGGCTGGACGCGCCCTGGCGCGGCGAGGCGCCGGCGCAGCCGCTGGCGCTCGAACTGCGCTATGCCCGGGCCCTGTCCGGCGCCCGCATCGCCACGCGCTCGATCCAGGAGATGCGCGGCATCGGCGCCTTCGACGACGCCCAGGCCGCGCGCTGGGAGCTGGCGCTGCGGCGGCTGTTCCCGGACGTGGAGGCCGGCCAGCGCCTGACCGGCGTCTGGCGGCCCGGCGCCGCCACCCGCTTCGCCCATGACGGGCGCTGGTTGGGGCAGGTCGACGATGAGGCGTTCGGGCCGCTGTTCTTCGGCATCTGGCTGGCGGCCCGCAGCAGCGAGCCGGCGCTGCGCGATCGTCTGCTGGGGCGCGCTGGTGGCTGATCCGGCGCATCGCGGGCCCGGCCCGGCTGCTGGCCCGGCCGCTCGCCCGGTGTCGCCGGCGATGGCCGGTGCGGCATCCGCGTCTGCCGCGGCCGCTGCATCCGCACCCCAGGTTGCGGCGGGGACGCCACGCACGCACCTGGATGCCTCGGCCACGCCCGGCGCCGGCGCGCTGGCCACCTACGGCCTGTTCGGTGCGCCGCTGGCGCTGGCCGCCCTGCCGCTGTACGTGCAACTGCCCGCGCACTGGTCGGCGCAGCTGCAGGCGCCGCTGGCCGGGCTCGGGCTGGTGCTGCTGGCCTGCCGGGCCACCGACGCGTTCGTCGACCCCTGGCTGGGCCGCTGGGCCGATGGCCTGTTGCAGGGCGCGCGTGGCCCGGCCCTGCGCCGCTGGGTGCCGGCCCTGCTGCTGCTGGTCGTGGGCCTGGGCGCGCTGTTCCTGCTGCCCGCCGCCTGGGTGACGGACTGGAGCACGGCCACACGGCTGGCCTGGTGCGCGGTTGGCGTGCTGGCGGCCAGCCTGGGCTACAGCGCGCTGGCCATCGCCCACCAGGCCTGGGGCCTGCGGCTGGGCGGTGGCGCAGCGTCCCAGGCCCGCTGGGCCGCCGCACGCGAAGGGGCGGCGCTGGCCGGTGTGGTCGGCGGCAGCGTGCTGCCGGTGGCCATCGGCATGCCGGCGACGCTGGCGGTCTGGCTGCCGCTGCTGCTGCTCGGCGTGGTTCTGCTGGCCTGGCGGGCCCCGTGGCCGGCGGCCGTCGTCGGTGGCACGGGCCCGAGCACGGCGGCGATGGTGGGGGCTGCGGCTACAGCGCCGGCCGCGGCGTCCGCTGGCCTCGCGGCGCCGTCCCGCGGCGCGCTGGCGGACGGTGAGGCCGGTGAGGCCGGTGAGGCCGGTGAGGCCGGCGCGGCGGTCTCGTCCTGGCGGCCCTGGCGGCGTGCCGACTTCCGCGCGCTGTACGCCGTCCATGTGCTCAACGGCGTGGCGGCGGCCGTGCCGGCCACCCTGCTGCTGTTCTATGTGCGCGACGGCCTGCAACTGGGGCCCGTCTGGGAGGCCGGACTGCTCGGCCTGTATTTCCTCGCGGCGGCGGCCGGTCTGCCGCTGTGGGTCGCTCTGGTGCGGCGCCACGGCGCGCGGCGGGCCTGGGCGGCCGGCATGCTGCTGGCGCTGCTGGCCTTTGCGCTCGTGCCCTGGCTGCCGGTGGGCGCCGGACCCGCCTTCGCGCTGGTCTGTGCGCTCAGCGGTCTGGCGTTGGGGGCCGATCTGGTCGCGCCTCCGGTGCTGCTGGAGCGCCTGCTGCACACCGGCGACGGCGCCGAGCGGCAGCACGCCGCCTTGTACTGCGGCTGGTGGGCGGCCGCGGCCAAGCTGAACCTGGCGCTGGCCGCCGGCCTGGCCCTGCCGCTGCTGCAATGGGCCGGTTATGCGCCCGGCGTGCGCACGGCGGCCGCCGTCCAGGCCCTGGTCTGGAGCTATGCCGGCCTGCCCTGGCTGCTCAAGCTGCTCGCGCTCGGCGTGCTGGTCCGGGCCGGGCGCCGTCATCCCGGCTTGCGCGACCGGGCCCTGGCGGCCCAGGCGGCGGATGCCCGTCAGTCGCCGCCGGGCGCCGCATCCGCCATCACCCACCGGTCCGTCGGGCAGCCGTCGCCCGGTCAGCCTGGAGTCCACCGATGAACCGTCTCCTCGATTCCCGCCGGCCGCGCCGACACTGGCTGGCTCGGGCCGGCCTCCTGCTGGGGGCGGCTGCGCTCGGAGGCTGTGCCTCGCCCTCGGTCGACGATCTGGCCGACCAGCGCCCGGCGCTCGATCTGCGCGCCTACTTCAACGGCCGCTTGCGCGGGCACGGCATCGTCACCGACCGTGACGGCGCGGTGATCCAGCGCTTCACCGTCGAGATGGTCGGCCGCTGGGACGGCGAGCGCGGCACGCTGGAGGAGGACTTCCTGCACCACGACGGCCGGCGCGAGCGCCGCGTCTGGCAGCTCGAACACCTGGGCGCCGGCCGTTGGCGCGGGCGTGCCGGCGACGTGATCGGTGAAGCGCTCGGCCGCACCGCGGGCAATGCCCTGCACTGGAACTACACGCTGCGCGTGACCACCGACGGCGGCCGCCAGTGGGATCTGCAGCTGGAGGACTGGATGTTCCTGGTCGATGACCAGGTGCTCCTCAACCGCGCTGTCATGCGCAAGTTCGGTCTGCGCGTCGGCGAGGTGCTGCTGTCGATGCGGCGCCTGGACGTCGGCGAGCGCTGAGCCCGCCCCCACCGGAGGTCAAGACCATGGCTCTGAATGCCCCGTTGCGAGACTGGAGCGGCCGCACCGTCTGGCTGATCGGTGCGTCCACCGGCATCGGCCGTGCGACGGCGCTGCGCCTGCATGCGGCCGGCGCCCGCGTCTGCGTGTCGGCCCGCAACCCGACGACGCTGCAGACCCTGGCCGAGGCAGCACCCGGCCTGCAGATCCTGCCGCTGGACGTGACCGACGCCGCGGCGGTGCAGGCCGCCACGCGCACGCTGCTGGCGCGCCACGGCGCCATCGATTTCGCGCTGTACTGTGCCGGCCACTACCGGGCGATGCGGGCCACCGCCTTCGACCTGGCCGAGGCGCAGCGCCACGTCGACATCAACTACCGCGGCGCACTGCACCTGCTCGACGCGCTGCTGCCCGTGCTGCTGCGCCAGGCCGCCAGCGGACGCGGCGCGCACCTCAGTCTGGTGGCCAGCGTGGCGGGCTACCGGGCACTGCCGCAGGCGCTGGCCTACGGTCCGACCAAGGCCGCGCTGATCCATCTGGCCGAGGGCCTGTACCTGGACCTGCACACGCGCGGCATCGGCGTCTCGGTGGTCAATCCCGGCTTCGTCGAGACCCGGCTGACGGCGGCCAACCGCTTCCGCATGCCGGCGCTGATCAGCCCCGAGCAGGCCGCCGAGGCCATGCTGCAGGGCTGGGCCGAGGGCCGTTTCGAGATCGCGTTCCCGCGCCGCTTCACCGGCGTGCTCAAGGCGATGCGGCCGCTGCCCGACAGCCTGTACTTCCGGGCGGTCAGCCGTGTCACCGGGCTCTGACGGGGGATCCCCGGTGCCGGTCGGCCGCCCCGACGCCCACCCCACCGCGGCGGCCTTGCCCCTGGCCGACGTGGCGGCTGGGCACCGCGGCGATCTCGTCAATCTCGCCGATGCCGCCGATGCCCGCGCCGTGGCCGCCGGACTCGACCGCCTGCTCGACTGGTACGCCGGCCTCACGCCGGCACGGCTGGCCGAGGTCGACCGCCACTACCACCCGCAGGCGCGCTTCCGTGACCCGTTCAACGACGTGTGCGGCACGGCGGCCATCGCCGGCATCTTCCGCCACATGTTCGAGACCGTGCGCGAGCCGCGCTTCGTCATCATCGAGCGTCTGCTCGACGGCCGACGGGCCTTCATCCGCTGGGACTTCCACCTGCGCCGCGACGACGGCCGCGCGCTGACCATCCACGGCGGCAGCCTGCTGCATTTCGAGCCCGATGGCCGGGTGCGCGAGCACATCGACTACTGGGACGCCGCCGGCGAGCTCTACGCCCAGCTGCCGCTGCTGGGGGCGCTGATGCGGTGGCTGAAGCGCCGCCTGGCGGCGCCATCGCCGCGGGGCGGCGGATCAGCCTGAGCGTCGCGGTCGACACCCCACGCGGCCGAGCGCCTCAATCCTGGCCTTCGGTCAGCGTGTCGAGCTGGAAGCGGCCGCCCTTGTGCACCAGCCAGACGTCGACGTACTGCGTGGGCCCGATCTGGCGCGGCGCGGGAAACGGTGCCGCACGCCGGATCATCTGCTGGATCCAGGGCGCGACCTCGGGCGCGGCCGGCGGGCGCTTGAAGCGCACGTCGGTGACCTGCCCCTCGGCGTCGACATCGACCTCGACGACCGCCACCCCGTGCAGCAACGGCGGCAGCCGGCCTTTCCAGACCTGCATCGGGTAGCTGGCGTACAGATGGCGGGCCGCGTCCTGGCGGTAGGCCTGACCGCTGGCGGCTGCGCTGGGCTCACCGGTGCCGGGCAGGGCGGGGGGCGTGGAGCGGAACTGTGCGTTGGCCGGCGCCGCCGCCAGCAGACCGGCCAGGGCCAGCCCGCTGCCGACGCGGCCGAGGGCGGCCGTGCAGCGCCGCCCGCACCGACGGCCGGGCGGGCGCAGCGGCCCGGTGGTGACCGGCGGGACCGGGACGGTCGATGCCGCGGGAATCGCGGAGAAGCTCGGGACGCGCATCGCGGCAGGCCCGCCGGCGGGCGGGCATCGGGTCAAGGACGATGCAGTGCAGCCTAGCACCGCCCTGTGGCCGACGCATCATCAGGACGCCCGGGGTTCGGCCCTTGTTCGCGCCCATCGCGGGCGCGGTGGCGCTTCAGCGCATCCAGCCCTTGCGGCGGAAGTACAGCAGCGGCGCTGCCACCGAGCACACCATCAGGCCGAGCGCGAACGGGTAGCCCCAGGGCTGCTGCAGCTCGGGCATGTGCGCGAAGTTCATGCCGTAGACGCTGGCGATCAGCGTCGGCGGCAGCAGCGCCACCGAGGCCACCGAGAAGATCTTGATGATCTTGTTCTGGTTGATGTTGATGAAGCCGACGGTGGCATCCATCAGGAAGTTGATCTTGTCGAACAGGAAGGCGGTGTGGCTGTCCAGCGAGTCGATGTCGCGCAGGATCTGCCGCGCCTCCTCGAACTGGTCGGCGCTCAGCATGCGGCTGCGCATCATGAAGCTGACCGCGCGCCGGGTGTCCATCACGTTGCGGCGGATGCGACCGTTCAGGTCCTCCTCCTTGGCGATGGCCGACAGCGCGGCGCTGGCCGCCTGGTCGTCGACATCCTGCTTGAGCACGCGGGCGCTGACCTTCTCCAGCGCGTCGTAGATGCCCTCGAGCGCGTCGGCCGAGTACTCGGCGTCGGCGTCGTAGAGCTTGAGCAGCACGTCCTTGGCGTCCTCGATCAGCGCCGGGATCCGGCGTGCGCGCAGACGCAGCAGGCGGAACACCGGCAGGTCCTCGGCATGGATCGAGAACAGCACACCGTCCTTCAGGATGAAGGCCACGCGCACGTTGCGCGGCGTGACGTCGTCGTCGATCAGGAAGTCCGAGCGGATGTGCAGCTCACCGTTGTCCTCCTCGTAGAAACGGGCGGACTCTTCCAGATCGTCATCGACGATGTCGTTGGGAATGCTCAGGCCGAAACGGGACGCGATCCAGCCCTTTTCCATGGCCGTCGGCGCTTCCAGGTCGACCCACACCGGCGTCGCGCGCGCCAGCGCCTCGGGGTTGTCGATCTCTTCCTGCACCAGCCGGCCGTTGGCCAGTGCGAACACGTTCAGCATCGATGCCAGCTCCAGCAGGTCGTCCGCGCGGCGCAGCGCAGTGCGGCAACCGGGACGATCGGGCGATCAGGGGGGAAGGGGCAGACCGTCCCGCTCCGCCCGGCCCGGCGGTCGACGCTCGACCGGCGATCAGGCGGTGCCGGAGCGGACGGTCACCGAGGGTGACTCTGGTCCAAGGGCAGGCTCCCGAGTGAGGGAAAAGAACGATTATGGCACCCGTGTCCGGGCCGGCGACGGCCGCGGCTCAGCCCGGACCGAGCAGGCGCTCCAGGGTCTCGACGAGCTGCAGCGGGCTGAACGGCTTGATCAGATAGGCGTCGGCACCGGCCCGGTTGCCGGCCTCCAGATCCTGGCTCTGGCCACGGGCGGTCAGCAGCACGACGCGGGTGCTGGCCAGGGCCGGCAACTCACGCACCCGGGCACAGACCTGCAGGCCGTCGAGGCGGCCCGGCATCATCACGTCCAGCAGCATCAGATCGGGCTGCAGCGCCTGTGCGAGGGCCAGCCCTTCGTCGCCGCAGGCGGCCTCGTGGATCTCGTAGGGTTCGAATTCCAGCGTCATCCGGATCAGCATCCGGATGTCGGCCTGGTCCTCGACGATCAGCACGCGCGTCATGGTGTCATTCCCGGACGAGGCGCTCGCGGCCCCGTGACCGACCCGCGGTCCACCCCTGTGCGGGTCGTCCGGTGCCGTGGCCGGATTGTCGTGTCTGCGGGCGGACGGGACCTTGTCTCCGGCTTCGGCCGATCGACGGCGAGGTTCAGGCGGGCTGGGCCGTGCCCACCAGCTCGATCGGCAGCCAGCCGAGTGCGGCCAGGCCGCTGCGCACATGCTGCTCCAGTGCGTCGAACGGGACGGGCTTGTTGTAGACCCGCACCGCCGCGGGCAGACCGCCGCGCTCGGCGATGTTCGCGCTGTCCAGTGCCGTGACGACGATGATCTCCATGTCGTCGCAGCCCTGGCCTGAACGGCACAGCGCATCGATCATCCGGAAGCCGTCCATGCCCGGCATGTTGAGGTCGGTCAGCAGCATGTGCGGACGCTGGCGTCCGATCGACAGCAGGGCTTCGAAGCCGTCGCTGGCGGTGCTGACGTCGATCGGCAGCTCCCAGCGCTCGATCACCAGGAGGAACAGGCGCCGCAGTTCGGGTTCGTCCTCGACGACGAGCAGGCGGAGCCGGCGGGGGGCATCGCTGGCGCTGGACGCCGGGTCCTCGGCCGGCACGGCGCCGCCATTGAGGGCGGCCTGTCGCTGTTCGAGCAGCTTCTCGACCGCCTGGCGCGAGATGCGGCGGTGGCCGCCGGCGGTCTTCCAGGCGGGCAGCACGCCGTTCTCGACCCACAGCTGCACCGTGCGCAGCGCGACGCCGAGGCGTTCCGCGGCTTCGCGGGTGGACAGGACGTCGTCGTTGGCGGCGCTCTTGCGCATGGTGATCCGGTGATGCGATGCAGGTGTGCGCACGGTGCCGATCCTGGTGTGTCCCCGGACTTTGCGACCTAGCGCAGTTTTTGCACTTTACCGCGTTTTCGCCCTGTAAAAGTTCGTATCCCTAGGACGGGTAGGCGGGGCCTCCCCTGCTTGCGCGGGACCCTTCCGGCGCATCGAGAGATCCCCACCCGACCCAGGGCAGAGAAACCCTGCCGGACTTGCTGCAACGGACTTGTCATGGCCGCGCTTTCGGGCGCACACTGGACTCGGACAGCGCGTCTGCCGGTGCCTCGAAAAGGCCGGCCGGTCAGCGGTCCTGCCAGGGCGGCCTGCCTTCCTGGCAGCCCTGGCGGGCGGCAGACCTCCACTGCCTTTCGACAGTCTCTCTCGCTTGAAAGGAAGCCCTGATGAACCTGACGATCAGCGGTCACCACCTCGACGTCACGCCTGCGCTGCGTGAATACGTGCTGAACAAGCTCGAGCGTGTCACGCGCCACTTCGACCAGGTGGTCGATGTCAGCGTGCTGCTCACCGTGGAGAAGCTCAAGGAGAAGGAGCGGCGCCAGAAGGCCGAAGTCACCTTGCACGTCAAGGGCAAGGACATCTTCGTCGAACAGTCCCATGAGGACCTGTACGCCGCGATCGACCAGCTGATGGACAAGCTCGACCGACAGGTCTGCCGCCACAAGGACAAGCTGCAGGATCACCACCACGAATCGGCCAAGAGACTGGCCGCGGCGGAGGCCTGAACCGGGTGCGCCGCAGGGCCGCCCATCGCGCCGGACGCCGCCACCTGCGGGTGTCGTGTGCGTCCTGGTGCGAGCACGGGGCGACGGGTCCGCTGACCTGTCGCCGATGACGGACCGGGGTGACGCCCCATGATCGCGACGGCCCTTCGAGGGCCGTTGTCGTTTCCGGGCATCGCGGTGCTGGCGTGTGCCGACGCAACGTGACAACATCCTTGCAGACCGGAACGGCCGGATGGCCGGAGCCCGTGTCGGGGATTTCTATAATTGCCGCTCGTTTACTAGGCCCGAAGTAGCGCCGGTGTCTGCTGTCGTCCGGGGGTCCACGCCATGAACCGTCTCGCCGCGATCCTCCCGGCCAGCAATGTGCTGGTCGATGTGGAGGCCACCAGCAAGAAGCGCGTCTTCGAGCATGCCGGTCTCGTCTTCGAGAACCAGCATGCGATCGCACGTGCCACCGTCACCGACAACCTCTTCGCCCGCGAACGTCTGGGTTCGACCGGCCTCGGGCATGGCGTGGCCATCCCGCACGGCCGGATCAAGGGGCTGAAGAATCCGCTGGCGGCGGTCATCCGCACGGGGCAGCCCCTGCCTTTCGATGCGCCTGACGACGAGCCGGTGGGTCTGCTGATCTTCCTGCTGGTGCCCGAGGCCGCGACTCAACGCCACCTCGAGATCCTGTCCGAGATCGCCGAGATGCTGTCCGACCGCGGCCTGCGTGAGCAGCTCAAGACCGCGCCTGACGCCGCCGCGCTGCACAAGCTGATCTCCGACTGGGCGCCGCTGCGTTCGGTGGCCTGATGCAGCGCCTGCACGGATGAAGCCGACCTCGATCAGCGCCGAGGCCCTGTTCGAGGCCCAGCGCACGACGCTGCACTGGGAGTGGATCGCTGGCCATGCGCATCCGGAACGCCGCTTCGATGACGCCGCCGTGCGCGATGCGCAATCGGCGGCCGACCTCGTCGGCTACCTGAACTACATCCACCCCTACCGGGTGCAGATCGTCGGCAGGCGCGAAGTCGCCTACCTGCAGTCCTCGCACCCCGAGGACCAGGAGCGCCGCATCCAGCGCATCGTCACGCTGGAGCCCCCGGTGCTGATCGTCGCCGATGGCGTGACGCCGCCGGACCGGCTGGTGGCGATGTGCGACCGGGCCGAGATCCCGCTGTTCGTCACCGGCGAGTCCGCTGGCCAGGTCATCGACATCGTGCGCGCCCATGTCGCGCAGCTGTTCGCCGACCGCATCAGCCGCCACGGCGTGTTCATGGACATTCTCGGCCTGGGCGTGCTGCTGACCGGTGAGTCCGGCCTCGGCAAGAGCGAGCTCGGGCTGGAGCTGATCAGCCGCGGCCACGGTCTGGTGGCCGACGACGCGGTCGATCTCTACAAGGTCAGCCAGAGCGCGCTCGAGGGCCGCTGCCCCGAACTGCTGCAGAACCTGCTCGAGGTGCGCGGCATCGGCCTGCTCGACATCAAGGCCATCTTCGGCGAGACGGCCGTGCGCCGGAAGATGCGGCTGAAGCTGATCGTGCACCTGGTGCGGCGCGAGACCATGGAGCGCGACTTCGAGCGCCTGCCCTACGAGCCGCTGTACGAGGAGATCCTCGGCATCCGCGTGCGCAAGGTGGTGATCCAGGTCGACGCCGGCCGCAACCTGGCGGTGCTGGTGGAGGCCGCGGTGCGCAACTCGATCCTGCAGCTGCGCGGCATCGACACCTACCAGGAGTTCATCCAGCGCCACCAGCGGGCGATGGAAATGCCGCAGGACGACTGAAAGGCGGCCGGCGGGGCCGGCACGCCGCAGCGCAGGCCTTACTTGCTGCCCCGGTGCGGGCAGGCCGGCTTGTTGCAGACGGCGTACAGCGCCAACGCATGGTCCTGCAGGTCGAAGCCGTGGCGCTGGGCGACCTCGCGCTGGCGGCGCTCGATCTCGGGATCGAAGAACTCCTCGACGTGGCCGCAGGTCAGGCACACCAGATGGTCGTGGTGTTGGCCCTCGTTGAGCTCGAACACCGATTTGCCCGACTCGAAGTGGTTGCGCGACAGCAGGCCGGCCTGCTCGAACTGCATCAGCACACGGTAGACGGTGGCCAGGCCGATGTCGGAGTCTTCGGCCAGCAGCACCTTGTAGACGTCCTCGGCCGTCATGTGGCGCTGCGTGGCGCGCTGGAACACCTCGAGGATCTTGATTCTCGGCAGGGTGGCCTTCAGGCCGCTGCTCTTGAGTTCCTCGGCGTTCGTCGTGGGGGAGGGGGCCGAATGGGGCATGGTCGTCTCGCTAGAATCGGCAAATCATATCCAGCCCGCCGTCCTTCGGGGCCCGGGCGTCTACAGCGTCCTGATCGCATGGCTGGCCATTCGCGTTTTCTGGTTCGAGGCTGGGCGGTGGTCGCCCTGGTCTTGTTGCTGCCCGCCTGCAGCTCCACCCGTCTGGATGCCGCCTCGTCCTATGGCTGGATGCCCTCGTGGCTGCGGCCCTACCGCATGGACATCGTGCAGGGCACCGTGATCACCCGCGAGCAGGTGCAGCAGCTCAAGACCGGCCAGACGCGCCCGCAGGTGCGCGAGATCCTGGGCTCGCCGCTGCTGGCCGATCCCTTCCACGCCGCCCGCTGGGACTACGTCTTCACGATCGACCGCCCGGGCTTGCCGCCGCAGCGCCGCAGCGTGGTCGTGCATTTCGATGGCGAGCGGCTGGACCGGGTCGAGGCCAGCGATCTGCCGTCGGAGCGCGAGTTCATCGCCGCCATCAGCCGTCCCGCCCCTGACCGGGCGCCGCCGGCCCTCGTGCTGACGCCCGAGCAGCTGCAGGCCCTGCCGCGGCCGGCCGCCTCCGCGGCATCGGCCACCGCGGCCACCGTGCCCGGCGTGCCGCCGCGCGTCTATCCCCCTCTGGAGCCGTCTTGACCTCTGAATCGAACACCGCCGGCCAGCCCCTGCGCATCGCGATCGCCGGCGCATCCGGCCGCATGGGCCGCATGCTGATCGAGGCCGTGCTGGCCGCGCCCGACTGCGCGCTGGCCGGTGCCCTCGACCTGCCGACCAGCCCCGCGCTGGGCCAGGATGCCGGCGCCTTCGCCGGTCGCGAGACCGGCGTGCCCATCACGGCCGATCTCGACGCCGGCCTGTCCGGCGCCGACGTGCTGATCGACTTCACCCGCCCCGAGGGCACGCTGGCCCACCTGGCGGCCTGCCGCCGCCACGGCGTCAAGGCCGTCATCGGCACCACCGGCTTCACGCCGGAGCAGAAGGCCGAGATCGCCGCCCACGCGCAGTCGGTGGCCGCCGTGCTGGCGCCGAACATGAGCGTCGGCGTCAACGTCGTGCTCAAGCTGCTGGAGGCGGCCACGCGCGCGCTGTCCACCGGCTACGACATCGAGGTCATCGAGGCCCACCACCGCCACAAGATCGACGCGCCCAGCGGCACCGCGCTGAAGATGGGCGAGGTCATCGCCCAGGCCCTGGGCCAGGACCTCAAGGACTGCGCCGTCTACGCCCGCGAGGGCGTGACCGGCCCGCGCGATCCGTCGACGATCGGCTTCGCCACCATCCGCGGCGGCGACATCATCGGCGACCACACCGTGCTGTACGCCGGCGAGGGCGAGCGCATCGAGATCAGCCACAAGAGCTCCAGCCGCGCCGGCTATGCCCAGGGCAGCCTGCGCGCCGCGCGCTTCCTGGCCACGCAGGCCACCGGCCTGTACGACATGGACCAGGTGCTGGGTCTGGCCTGAGGCCGCCCGCGCCGAACCGGACACCGCAGGCAGGCGATGGGCGAGTTCTGGGAGCAGACCGACGCGGTCGGCCGCGCCGTGGCACTGGCACTGCTGGCGATGTCGGTGGCGGCCTGGGTCGTCATCCTCTGGAAGACCTGGTTGTTGCGCCGCGTGCGCGCCGACATCGGCCGCGCGTTGCCGGCCTTCTGGGACGCGGCCGGCTGGTCGGCCGGCGCGCAGCGCGTGCAGGCGCTCGACCGTGAGCAGCTGCTGACGCCGCTGGTGCATGCGGCCGCACCGGATGCGCAGGCGGCCCGTGGCACGCTGGCGGCCGTCGCCGAGCCCGAGGCCCGGCTCACCCGCGCCCTGCGCGATGCGCTGCACCAGGGCCTGGCCCGCCTGCAGCAGGGCCAGGTGCTGCTGGCCTCGATCGGCTCGACGGCGCCCTTCATCGGCCTGTTCGGCACCGTCTGGGGCATCTACCACGCGCTGGCCGGCATCGCCGGCGAGGGCGCGCTGAGCATCGACCGCGTCGCCGGCCCGGTCGGCGAGGCGCTGATCATGACCGCCGCCGGCCTGGCCGTGGCCATTCCCGCGGTGCTGGTCTACAACCTGCACGGCCAGTGGGTGTCGGCCTGCGAGGCCGAGCTGGAGGGCTGGGCGCACGATCTGCGGGCCTTGGCGCTCGGGCCGCGGGCGGGCGATCGGGCCGAGGCGCACCTCGGTGCCGGTGCCGGTGCCGATGTCGGTGCCGGTGCGGCCGCACGCGGGGCCGTGGCCCCGGGTGCCTGACGCGGCACCGCAGGCCGCTGGAGCGACCCGGATCATGGCCTTCGGACGCCTGGAACGCCACCGGCCCGCCCCGCCGATCGGCGAGATCAACATGACGCCGCTGATCGACGTCATGCTGGTGCTGCTGGTGATCTTCATCATCACCGCACCGCTGATGGCCAGCCGGCTGGCGCTGGACCTGCCCAAGGCCGACGGCGCGCAGCCGGCCACCGAGGCCGTCGTGCCGCTGGTGCTGGCGCTGGATGCCGACGGGCGCCTGCACTGGGGCGACGAGCCCGTGGCCGAGGACGAGGCCCAGCGCCGGCTGCTGGCCGCCGCCACCCGCGATCCGGCCACCGAGGTGCAGTTGCGCGCCGATGCCCGCGTGCCCTATGGCCGCGTGGCCGCGCTGCTCGACCAGATCCAGCAGGCCGGCCTGAGCCGCATCGGCTTCGTCACCGCGCCGGCTGCGGCCGCGCGCTGAACGGTCCGGCGGACGCGGGCCGCCAGCCCCCGGCCGCGGCCGCATCGCCGTCACCGAGCCCCCCGCGTCCTCCGCTCCCGAGGCCGGCGCCGCCGCGCCGGACCCCCCCTCCTACAATCACCGCCATGAACGAGAAATACAGCCCCGCCGAGGTCGAATCCGCCGCCCATGCCCACTGGACGGCCTCCGATGCCTACCGTGTGCACGAGGACGCGCGCGACGCCGCCGGCCAGCTGCGCCCCAAGTTCTACGCCTGCTCGATGCTGCCGTACCCGAGCGGCAAGCTGCACATGGGCCATGTGCGCAACTACACCATCAACGACATGCTGGCGCGCCAGCTGCGCATGAAGGGCTGGAACGTCCTGATGCCGATGGGCTGGGACGCCTTCGGCCTGCCGGCCGAGAACGCGGCGATGAAGAACCAGGTGCCGCCGGCGGCCTGGACCTACTCGAACATCGCCCACATGAAGGGCCAGATGCAGGCCATGGGCCTGGCCATCGACTGGTCGCGCGAGGTCGCCACCTGCAAGCCCGACTACTACAAGTGGAACCAGTGGCTGTTCCTGAAGATGCTGGAAAAGGGCATCGCCGAGCGCCGCACCCAGGTCGTCAACTGGGACCCGGTGGACCAGACCGTGCTGGCCAACGAGCAGGTCATCGACGGCCGCGGCTGGCGCTCGGGCGCGCCGGTGGAAAAGCGCGAGATCCCCGGCTACTACCTGAAGATCACCGACTACGCCGAGGAGCTGCTGTCGGCCGTCGCGAACCCCGAGGATCCGCATTACCTCAGCGGCTGGCCCGAGCGCGTGCGGCTGATGCAGGAGAACTGGATCGGCAAGAGCGCGGGCGTGCGCTTCGCCTTCCCGCACCAGATCCGCGAGGCCTCCGGCACGCTGATCCAGGACGGCAAGCTGTTCGTCTTCACGACCCGTGCCGACACCATCATGGGCGTGACCTTCTGCGCCGTGGCGCCGGAGCACCCGCTGGCCGCGCACGCCGCCGCCAGCCAGCCCGAGGTGGCGGCCTTCATCGCCGAGTGCGCCCAGGGCGGCACCACCGAGGCCGAGATCGCCACGCAGGAGAAGAAGGGCGTCCGCACGAACCTGCTCGTCACCCACCCGCTGACCGGCGCCCAGGTGCCGGTGTGGGTCGGCAACTACGTGCTGATGAGCTATGGCGACGGCGCGGTGATGGGCGTGCCGGCGCATGACGAGCGCGACTTCGCCTTCGCGCTGAAGTACGGCATCGAGATCAAGCAGGTCGTCGCCGTCGAGGGCGAGACCTTCAGCACCGCCGCCTGGGCCGACAGCTACGGCGACAAGCAGCGCGGCGTGTGTGTCCACAGCGGCGTGCTCGACGGCCTGTCGCACAAGGCCGCCGTCGACCAGGTCGCCGAGCTGCTGGCAGCGAAAGGCCTGGGCGAGAAGAAGACCACCTGGCGCCTGCGCGACTGGGGCGTCAGCCGCCAGCGCTACTGGGGCACGCCGATCCCGATCATCCACTGCGAGGCCTGCGGCCCGGTGCCGGTGCCCGAGAAGGATCTGCCGGTGGTGCTGCCCGAGGACTGCATCCCCGACGGCAGCGGCAACCCGCTGAACAAGTCGGCCGCCTTCCTGAACGTGGACTGCCCCTGCTGCGGCAAGCCGGCCCGCCGCGAGACCGACACGATGGACACCTTCGTGGACAGCTCGTGGTACTACATGCGCTACTGCGACCCGACCAACCCCGAGGCGATGGTGGCCGGCGGCACGCAGTACTGGATGGGCGCAGGTTCGGAAGGCCGGGCCGGCACGCCCGGCATGGACCAGTACATCGGCGGCATCGAGCACGCGATCCTGCACCTGCTCTACGCCCGCTTCTGGACCAAGGTGATGCGCGACCTGGGCCTGGTCACGATCAGCGAGCCCTTCACCCGGCTGCTGACCCAGGGCATGGTGCTCAACCACATCTACAGCCGCCGCACCGACAAGGGCGGCATCGAGTACTTCTGGCCGCACGAGGTCGAGAACGTGCTGGATGCCGGCGGCAAGACCATCGGCGCCACGCTCAAGAGCGACGGCTCGGCCGTCGACTACGGCGGCATCGGCACGATGTCGAAGTCCAAGAACAACGGCATCGATCCGCAGGCCCTGATCGACCAGTACGGCGCCGACACCGCCCGTCTGTTCGTGATGTTCGCCAGCCCGCCCGAGCAGACGCTGGAGTGGAACGACGCGGCCGTCGAAGGCGCGCACCGCTTCCTCAAGCGCGTCTGGGGCTTCGGCGCCAAGCACCGCGAGGCGCTGCAGCGCGCCACCGCTGGCGACCTGTCGCAGGCCGCGCTGCGTGCCGATGCCAAGGCCCTGCGCCGCGAGGTCCATCTGGTGCTGCGCCAGATGAGCCACGACTACGAGCGCATGCAGTACAACACCGTGGTGTCGGGCTGCATGAAGCTGCTCAACGCGCTCGAAGGCCACAAGCCCGACGGCAGCGAGGGCGATGCCGCCGTGCTGTGCGAAGGCTTCTCGGTGCTGCTGCGCGCGCTGTACCCGGCCTGCCCGCACATCACCCACGGCCTGTGGGCCGACCTCGGCTTCGCCGCCGCGGTGGGCGATCTGCTGGACGCGCCCTGGCCGGCCGTCGACGAGGCCGCGCTGGTGCAAGACGAGATCGAACTCGTGCTGCAGATCAGTGGCAAGACCCGCGGCGCCGTCAAGGTGCCCGCCGGTGCCGACAAGGCGGCGATCGAGGCCGCGGCGCTGGCCTCGGCCGAGTTCGCCAAGTTCAGCGAGGGCAAGCCGGCGAAGAAGGTCATCGTCGTGCCGGGCCGCCTCGTCAACGTTGTCGTCTGAGCGTGACGGGCGACACTGGCGCGGCCGTCGACGGCGTCCCGGGCCGCCGGGCGCTGCTGTGTGCGCTGGCGCTGTCGGTCGCCGGGCTCGGCGCCTGCGGCTTCACGCCGCGGCGGCCGGCCGCGCTGTCCTTCCAGCGGCTGCAGCTGCAGGGGCTGGACGCCCGTTCGCCGATGGGCCGGCAGCTGCGGCTGCAGCTGCTGGAGGCCGGCGTGCAGGTGGTCGAGACGCCGCTGTCCGCCGAGGTCGTGCTGCACACGCTGACCGACCGGCGCGAGCGCATCGTCGCCGCGTCGACCTCGGCCGGCCAGGTGCGCGAGCTGACGCTGCGCGCCCGCTACCGCTTCCGCCTGGCCACCCCCGACGGCCGCGAGCTGCAGCCGCCGGCCGAGCTGCAGAGCCAGCGCACCCTGACCTACAACGAGACCCAGGCCCTGGCCAAGGCGCAGGAAGAGGCCGAGCTGTTCGCCGCGCTGGAGGCCGATCTGGCCCACCAGGTGCTGCGCCGGCTGGCCAGCGTCAGCCTGGCCCCGGCACCGCGTTGAGGCCCGAGCGGCCGCACCCGCCATGCAACTGACCTCCGATCGCCTCGACGCCCATCTGGCGCGCGGCCTGCAGCGCATCTACACCGTGCACGGCGACGAGCCGCTGCTGCTGCAGGAGGCCACCGACGCGATCCGCGCCGCCGGCCGCGCCGCCGGCTACACCGAGCGCCAGGTCTTCGTCGTCAGCGGCGCGCATTTCGACTGGTCGGGCGTGCTGGGGGCGGCGCAGGAGATGAGCCTGTTCGCCGACCGCCAGATCATCGAGATCCGCATCCCCTCGGGCAAGCCCGGCAAGGACGGCGGCGAAGCGCTGCAGCGCTATGCGCAGCTGGTCAGCGAGGACGTGCTGACCATCGTCCACCTGCCGCGGCTCGACCGTCAGCAGCTGCAGAGCGCCTGGTTCACCGCGCTGGACGGCGCCGGGGTGTCGGTCGCGCTGCAGCCGGTCGACCGCGGGGCGCTGCCGCAGTGGCTGGCGCGCCGGCTGGCGGCCCAGGGCCAGCAGGTGGCGCCGGGCGAGGCCGGCGAACAGACGCTGGCCTTCTTCGCCGACCGGGTCGAGGGCCATCTGCTGGCCGCCCACCAGGAGCTGCAGAAGCTCGCGCTGCTGCACCCGCCGGGCGAACTCAGCTACGAGCAGGTCGAGGCCGCGGTGCTCAATGTCGCCCGCTACGACGTGACCAAGCTGGTCGAGGCGGTGATGATGGGCCACGTGCCGCGCCTGCTGCGCGTGCTCGACGGCCTGCAGGCCGAGGGCGAGGCGACGGTGATGGTGCTGTGGCATCTGTCGGACACCATCGGCGCGCTGCGCCGTCTGCGGCGCGCGATCGACGCCGGACGGCCGATGCCGGTGGCCTTCAACGAGGCCCGCGTCTGGGGCCCGCGTCAGCGCCAGTTCGAGCGCGTGCTGCCACTGTTCGACGAGGCCGCGCTGGCGCGGCTGCTGGTGGCGGCCAGCCACTGCGACGGCATCGTCAAGGGCCTGAAGCAGCCGGACTGGCCGCTCGACCCCTGGCTGGCGCTGCGCCGCCTGGCCCTGCTGCTGGTGCAGCCGATGGCCGAGGCGCGCCTGGCCGCGGCGGCCGCCCAGCGGGGCGCCCGCGGCCGTGGCGCGGCGCGGCGCCTGGCGCCGCTGGCGCTGTCGGCGCACTGACGCGGCGGCTGTCTCGCCTTGTCCGGCCCGGCCCGGCCCTGTCCGGCCGCGGCCGGACCGTGGCTCAGTAGCCGCGCCCGCGGTCGACGGTGTGGCGCAGCGGCCGTCCGGCCAGCGCGTCGGCGATCTGCTCGGCGGCGATCCGTGAGGCGCTGCGCGGATCGGTCTGCGCCGCCGCATGCGGCAGCACCGTGATCCGCGGGTGGCGCCACCAGGGGTGGTCCGCAGGCAGCGGTTCCTGATGGAAGACGTCGAGCACGGCGCGGCTCAGGCGGCCGCTGTCGAGCGCGGCCTGCAGGTCGGCATCGACCACATGGGCGCCGCGCGCGAGGTTCACCACGCTGGCACCGTCGGGCAGCGCGGCCAGCAGGCGGGCGTCGATCAGGCCGCGGGTCTCGGGTGTCAGCGGCAGCAGGTTGACGACGATGCGCGCACCGGCGCAGGCGGCCATCAGCGCCGGCCGGCCGTCGATGCGGCGCGGTGCGGGGGCCTGGGCGGTCCCGGGCGCTGCGGCGGTCCAGGGCGTGGCTGGCGCCGCGGGCATCGTGGAGGGCTCTGCCGGGCCTGCGTCGGCGCAGGCCTCGTGCATCGCGGCCGTCGTCTTTTCCTCTGCCGCGGGTGCGGCCTGTGTCCCCGCCGCACGCCCCCAGACCGTCACCGGATAGCCGAGCGCCATCAGCTGGCGGGCGGTGGTCAGGCCCATCTGGCCGGCACCGAGCACCAGCACCGGCACCTCGTCGGCGCGGCACTGTGGCAGCGGCTGCCAGCGGCCGGCGGCCTGCTGGGCCTGGTAGTCGAAGAAGCCGCGGTGCAGGCCGAGCACGGCCCAGCAGGCGGTCTCGGCCATCGCCGCGTTCATCGCCGGATCGACCATGCGGGCCACCGGCACGCCGGCCGGCAGGTCCGGGTCGGCCAGCAGGCGGTCGACGCCGGCCCACAGGCTCTGGATCAGGCGCAGCCCGGGCAGCCCGTGCAGGCTGCCGGGCGGCGGATTGGCCGCGATCACCACCGCGATGTCCTGCGGCCGGGGCGCGGCCTCCCGCTGGGTGATCAGCCGGGCCTGCGGCAGCGCCGCGGCCAGCGCCGGCTGCAACTCGGCCTGCCAGCGCGCGGCCTCCGCGGCATCGGTCCATTGGCCGGCGAGCAGGATGTACAGGGGATCGGTCGGCATGGGCGGATTCCGGCGGGTTCGGACGTGCGGCGCTGGGCTGGGCGACCGCTCAGCGTGGCGCCGGCAGCGACAGCGCGTGCAGCGCCAGCTCGCCCGGCTGCGGCGCGGTGGCCAGCTCCAGCAGGCCCCGCAGGGCCAGCGCGACGGTGGCCGAGCGCACGGCCGCGCGGTCGCCCGGCAACTGCACCTGCTGGGCCGCGACCTGTGGCGTGCCGCCCGCGCCCAGCCAGGACCAGGCCAGCCAGACCGTGCCCACCGGTTTGTCGGCGCTGCCGCCGCCGGGGCCGGCCACGCCGGTCACGCCGACGGCCAGGTCGACCCGTGCGTGGGCCAGGGCGCCGAGCGCCATCGCGCAGGCCACCGGCTCGCTGACCGCGCCGTGGTGGGCGATCAGCGGTGCCGGCACGCCCAGCAGCTCGTTCTTGGCCGCGTTGCTGTAGCTGACGTAGCCGCGCTCGAACCAGTCGCTGCTGCCGGCCAGATCGGTGCAGTGGGCGGCGATCAGGCCGCCGGTGCAGCTCTCGGCGGTGGCCAGGCGCCAGCCGCGCGCGCGCAGGGCGTCGGCCAGACGGCTGACGAGCAGGGCCGCGTCATCGGCGCGGGTGGGCAGGGTCTCGGGGGTGTGCATGGGCGGCCTGTGGACGGAGAGCGGTCAGGGGCGGTCTTGAGGGGCGCGCGCCGGTCGCGGCGCCTTGGGTCCGGGGGCGTCCTGCGCGCATCCCGCTGCAGATGGCGTTCCTGGGCGGCGCTTCAAGCCACCTGTCGCCACAGCGCCATCAGCAGCAGCGTGCAGCCGGCGGCCACCAGATCGTCGACCAGGATGCCCAGGCCCTGGCGCCAGCCGATGGCCTCGCCCGGGCGCAGCTTGTAGCGGCGGTCGGCCCAGCCCACGGGCCCGGGCTTGACCGCATCGAAGAAGCGGAACAGCGCGAAGGCGGCGGCCTGCTCGCCCAGGCCCGACGGGGTGACCAGCCACAGCACCAGCCAGAAGGCGACCACCTCGTCCCAGACGATGGCGCCGGGGTCGGCGGTGCGCAGGTGCTGGGCGGTGCGGGTGCAGGCCCACCAGCCCACGGCCAGGCTGATGGCGATCAGCAGGCCCCAGCCGCGCTCGTCCAGCCAGATGCTGCCGACGATGAAGGCCAGCCAGGCCCACAGCGTGCCGGCCGTGCCCGGCGCCACCGGCGACAGACCGGAGCCGAAGCCCAGCGCCAGCCAGCGGGCCGGGTGGGCCAGCATGAACAGCGCGGTGGGGCGGCGCGGCGGCAGGGCGGCCGCGGCCGGATCCACCCGGCCGGGCGTCTCGGGCCCTGCCGACGACGGGGCAGGGGTGTCCGCCGCCGGGGGGCACGGCGGGGAGGGCGGCGCGCTGGTGGGCGTATCGGTGGGCATCGCGGACAGCCCTTCCGCCGGGCTGTCGGGCCGGGGGATGGCGTCGGCGCTCATGTCGCCGCTCCGCTGAAATGGTCCCAGGCGCGGGCGGTCAGCGGTGCGCAGCGGCCGTCGGCCTCCTGCAGGCGCAGACCCGGCTCGGCGTCGATGCGGCCGATGCGGCGGCAGCCCAGGCCGAGCGTGTCGGCCAGGCGCTGCACCTGGGCGTGGGTGGCCGCGTCGTCGGCGGTGCAGAACAGCAGCTCGTAGTCGTCGCCGCCGTGCAGCAGCGCGCAGCGCTGCCAGGCCTCGGTCTGTGCGGCCAGCACCGGGCTGCGCGGCAGGGCGGCGGCCTCGATCGTCGCGCCGACGCCGCTGCGCGTCAGCACATGGCCGAGGTCGCCGGCCAGGCCGTCGCTGAGGTCGATCGCCGCGGTGGCCAGGCCGCGCAGGCCGCGGCCCAGCACCACGCGCGGCTGCGGCCATTCCATCGCCCGGCGCACGCGCGCGAAGTCCTCGCCCGGCAGGCTCAAGGTGCCGCGGAAGACCTCCAGCGCCAGCCGGGCATCGCCGATGCCGCCGTCTGCCGGGTGGCTGACCCACAGCGCATCACCGGGCCGCGCGCCGTCGCGCCGCAGCGCCTGGCCGGCGGGCACCTCGCCCATCACCGTCAGCGTCAGCGCCAGCGGCCCGCCGGTGGTGTCGCCGCCGACCAGCTCGATGCCGTGCGCATCGGCCAGCGTGTACAGCCCGTCGGCCAGGGCCTGCACCCAGGGCAGGTCGATGTGCGGCAGCGTCAGCGCCAGCGTGCAGGCCACCGGCTCGGCGCCGCAGGCGGCCAGATCGCTCAGGTTGACCGCCAGCGCCTTGTGGCCGAGCGCGGCCGGCGCGACGGTCGACAGGAAGTGGCGGCCCTCGACCAGCGTGTCGGTCGAGACGGCCCAGTGGTGGCCGGCGCGCGGCGCGAGCAGCGCACAGTCGTCGCCGCCGCCGAGCACCGCGCGCGGGGTCGGGCGGCTGAAGCAGGTCGCGATCAGGTCGAATTCACCGAGGGCCATGGGGGGATTGTCGCCCGCGGGCCGTCGGGATCGATGGGGGCCGGGTCGCCGTGCGACCGGGGCGGGCGGCCGGCCGGCGGCCCCGTCCGCCACCGCCCGATGCCGGGCGCCACCGGGCGCGCTCAGCGCTGGGCTTCGCGCAGCAGGTTGGCCAGCTCGACGGCCGAGCGCACGCCCATCTTGTCGAAGACCCGCGCGCGGTGGACCTCGACCGTGCGCACGCTGATGTCCAGCGCGTCGGCGATCTGCTTGTTGGCCAGGCCGTCGATCACGCGGTCCATCACCTCGCGCTCGCGGTCGGTCAGCTCCGCCAGCAGGCGGCGCAGGCCGTGTTGCTGCTGGCGGGCACGGATGGCCGCGGCGCTGACCTCCAGCGCACGTTCGACGCGGTCGACCAGCGCGTTGTCGGAGAACGGCTTCTCGACGAAGTCGAAGGCGCCGCGCTTGACGGCGGCCACCGCCATCGGCACGTCGCCGTGGCCGGTCAGGAAGATCACCGGCATGCGCGCGGTCAGGCCGCGCTCGACCAGGCGTTCGAACAGCACCAGGCCGCTGGTGCCGGGCATGCGCACGTCCAGCAGCACGCAGCAGGGCGCGTCGGGCCAGGCGCCGTCGAGGTCGCGCGTGGCCAGCCAGGCCTCGAAGGCCTCGGCATGGGCATAGCCCTCGGACAGCAGCCGGCGCGAGCGCAGCAGCCAGGCCAGCGCGTCGCGCACCACCGGTTCGTCGTCGACCAGATGCACCACCGGCAGACCGAGCGGCGGCAGATGCGGGGTGGCGGGGCTGGCGGTGCTCATGGGGGCCGGATTGTCAGTCATGACCGGGCTCCGGTGGACGGACGGATGCCGCACGGCGCGGGGTCTCGACCAGCGGCAGCGTGAAGCGGAAGACCGTGCCGTGGGGCGCGGCAGGTGTGGGCGCGGACGTGCCGGCCAGTGGATCGGCCGCGGGCGCGACGCTGGATTCGCCCGTGGCCGGCACCGGCAGGGCGCCGGGCTCGGCCGGCGGCGCACCGCCGGCCGCATCGCGGGTGCGGAAATCCAGCGCGCCGCCGTGCTGCTCGATGACGGTGCGGCACAGCGACAGGCCCAGCCCCATGCCCTCGATCTTGGTCGTGAAGAACGGCGTGAACAGCTGGGCCGCGACCTCGGCCGGGATGCCGTGGCCGGCGTCCTCGACCTCGAAGGCGGCCCAGGGGCCGGGGCCGCGCAGCACGCGCAGCGTCAGCTCGCGGGCGGCCAGCGGGGTGTCGGCCTCCATCGCCTGCAGGCCGTTGCGCGCCAGGTTCAGCAGCACCTGTTCGAGCATCGTGCGGTCGACGCGGATGCGCGGCGCCGGCTGGGCGATGTCCAGCGTGATGCGCGCGCCGCACTTGCGCGCCTGCAGCCGCACCAGCGGCAGCACCGATTCGACCAGCACGTCGGCGCCGATGATCTCGTGCGCCTGGTGCCGGCGGCGCACGAAGTCGTGCACGCTCTTGATCACGCGGCCGGCGCGCTCGGCCTGCTCGGCGATGCGTTCGAGCGCGTGGCGCAGCAGGCCGGGCAGCTCGGGGTCCCAGGCCGCGGGGGGCTCGCCCGGAGCCGGCGCCGGCCCCATCAGGTTCAGCGAGCCGGTCGCGTAGCTGGCAATGGCCGCCAGGGGCTGGTTCAGCTCGTGGCTGAGCAGCGAGGCCATCTCGCCGACGCTGGCCAGGCGGGCGCTGGCCTGCAGCTTCTCCTGCTGCTGGCGGGACAGGTCCTCGACCCGGCGCTGGGCCGAGAGGTCGAGCACCGCGCCCATCCAGCCGGTGTGCCGGCCCTGGCCGTCGACCAGCGGCGCCTCGTAGACCATGACCGGGAAGCGCTCGCCGTTCTTGCGCACGAACTCCGTCTCGTAGCCCTCGCGCGAGGGCGCGCCGGCGGCGCCGAGCGCCAGCCGCTCGGTCTGGCGCTGCAGGTAGATCGGGGCCTGGTCGGGCGGCCAGTACGGGGGCTGGCTGGCCGCCATCAGCTCGGCCGCGTCCCAGCCGGTCATCGCGCAGAAGGCCGGGTTGACGTAGACGATGCGGCCGTCGCGGTCGCGCGCGCGCAGCCCGGTCAGCAGCGAGTCCTCCATCGCCTTGCGGAAGGCCAGCGACTCGGCCAGCGCGGCCTCGGCGCGGGCGCGCCGGCGTCCGTCGCGCGCCAGCAGCGCGACCACGCCCGCCAGCGCCAGCGACAGGCCCAGCACCAGGGCGGTGGCCAGGTTGGGGATCAGGCTGGGCCGGCGCTCGGCGGCGTCCAGCCGCAGCTGCAGCGTCAACCCGGGCAGACTGACCAGGCGATCGGTGACGTAGACACCGGCGCCGCGCACCGAGCCGGCGCGCGCCAGCCGCGTGCCGTCGGGCTCGACGAAGGACATCTCGTGGCTGCGGCCCAGCGTGCTGTTGCTGAGCTCGTCGAGCAGGCCCGACAGCAGCACGGTGGCCACCGTGTAGCCGACCAGGCGGCCGTAGCGCTGGGTCGGCACGCAGACGTCGACGACCTCGGCACCGCGGCCGTCGGCCAGCGGCACGAACTGGCTGCGCGAGAAGCTGGGCAGCAGGCCGTGCTGGGCGGTGTTGCAGGCCAGGCCGGTCTCGGTCTGCATCTGCTCGCGCGGCCAGCGGGCGTACAGGCCCGGCCACAGGGCCCAGTCCTGGGCGCGGCGCAGGTGCAGGTTCTCGTCGCGCCACTCGATGCGGCCGACCTCGGGATGGCGGCGCATCAGCGCCGTCGCGTCACGGCCCCAGTGCGTGGTGTCGTTGCCGTTGTCCTGCAGGGTCTGCAGTTCGAGCAGGCCCTGCAGCAACTGCTGCACGCGGCGGCGGATCTCGGCCTGGGCCAGCTGGGCGGCGTCGTCGGTGCGCTCCTGCGCCCGGGCGTCCTCATGGCGCACGGTCAGCACCACGAGCAGGCTCTGCGCGATCATCAGCAGCGCGATCAACGCGCCCCACAGCAGCGGTCGCCCCAGCCGGCGGCGCGGGGCGGGGATCGGCGGTGGCGGCCCCAGCGTGGACGCTGCGGGCGCGGGCGTGGGGGGCGACGGAGTCACGGCAGGCGGAGCGCCACGCGGGCGCCAGAAAAATCAGGGCAAGGGCAGGATCCGCCCGCGGTGAGCGCGGGCAGCCCGGCGTCCGGGACGATCGTGGCGCGCAGTATCGGCACAGGCGATCGGTGGCCGGTACGCAGTTTCGCGCATGACAGGGCCGGGGCCCCGGCGCAGACTGCGGCATCCGGCCAAGGTCATGCGCGCTGTGCATGACCGCATGCGCCACCGGGATCACGGGTCCGGCCCCCCCTGCCTAGAATGACCGGCTCATTCCTGCGCAAGTTTCGTGTCAGCCTGATGGCGGGTCGTCGACGGAACTCGCTGCGGGGCCGGAACTCCGGAACCTGTCGCCGGCGCGTCATGCGGTCCCGGCGGGGCGCGCCACCCTTGGTCCGCCCTGATGGCCGGCATCGCTGTCGCGTCCTACCGTGCGGACGGCCTCTCCCCTTTCCCCCCTGACGGCCTGCCTGACAGGCCCTGCCCTCGATGAACACTGCGGAAGAAAAGCGCGCCCAGCTGCGCCTGGCGGCCCTTGAGTACCACGAGTTCCCGACGCCGGGCAAGGTGGCCATCGCCCCGACCAAGCAGCTGGTCAACCAGCGCGATCTGGCGCTGGCGTACTCGCCGGGCGTGGCCCATGCCTGCGAGGAGATCGTCGCCGACCCGGCCAACGCCTTCCGCTACACCAGCCGCGGCAATCTGGTGGCCGTGGTCACCAACGGCACGGCCGTGCTGGGTCTGGGCGACATCGGCCCGCTGGCCTCCAAGCCGGTGATGGAGGGCAAGGGCGTCCTGTTCAAGAAGTTCGCCGGCATCGACGTCTTCGACCTCGAGATCAACGAGAAGGACCTCGACAAGCTCGTCGACATCATCGCCGCGCTCGAACCCACCTTCGGCGGCATCAACCTCGAGGACATCAAGGCGCCCGACTGCTTCTACGTCGAGCGCAAGCTGCGCGAGCGGCTGAACATCCCCGTCTTCCACGATGACCAGCACGGCACGGCCATCGTCGTCGGCGCGGCGCTGCTCAACGGCCTGAAGGTCGTCGGCAAGAAGATCGACGAGGTCAAGCTGGTGACCTCGGGCGCCGGCGCCGCGGCGCTGGCCTGCATCAACCTGCTGGTCAAGCTGGGCCTGCCGAAGAAGAACATCTTCGTGACCGATCTGGCCGGCGTGGTCTGGCAGGGCCGCACCGAGCTGATGGACCCGGACAAGGCCGAGTTCGCGCAGGAGACGCCGCACCGCACGCTGCGCGAGGTGATCGCCGGCGCCGACGTGTTCCTGGGCCTGTCGGCCGGCGGCGTGCTGAAGGCCGACATGGTCGCCAGCATGGCCGCGCGCCCGCTGATCTTCGCGCTGGCCAACCCGACGCCGGAGATCATGCCCGAGGAGGTCAAGGCGGTGCGCGACGACGCCATCATGGCCACCGGCCGCACCGACTACCCGAACCAGGTCAACAACGTCCTGTGCTTCCCGTACATCTTCCGGGGCGCGCTGGACTGCGGGGCGACGACGATCACCGACGCGATGGAGATCGCCGCCGTCCACGCCATCGCCGAGCTGGCCCAGGCCGAGCAGAACGACGTCGTGGCCGCCGCCTATGCCGGCGCGACGCTGAACTTCGGCCCTGAGTACCTGATCCCCAAGCCGTTCGACCCGCGGCTGATGATGAAGATCGCGCCGGCGGTGGCCCGGGCCGCCGTGGCCGCCGGCGTGGCCTCGCGCCCGATCGCCGACTACGAGGCCTACGAGGAGAAGCTGCAGAGCTTCGTCTACGCCTCGGGCAACACGATGAAGCCGATCTTCGGCGTCGCCAAGCGCGCGACCCGCAAGAACGTGGCCTTCGCCGAGGGCGAGGACCGCCGCGTGCTGCGCGCCGTGCAGATCGTGGTCGATGAAGGCCTGGCCCGGCCGTGGCTGCTGGGCCGCGCCAGCGTGATCGCCGCGCGCATCGAGAAGCTGGGCCTGCGCCTGCAGGCCGGCCGCGACTACGAGGTCGTCAACGTCGATGACGATCCGCGCTACCGCGACTACTGGCAGACCTACCACCGCCTGACCGAGCGCAAGGGCGTGACGGAGCAGTTCGCCAAGATCGAGATGCGCCGCCGCCTGACGCTGATCGCCTCGATGCTGCTGCACAAGGGCGAGGTCGACGGCATGATCTGCGGCACCTGGGGTTCGACCGCACAGCACCTGAACCACATCGACCAGATCGTCGGCCGCCGTGCGGGCGTCAACACCTACGCCTGCATGAACGGGCTGATCCTGCCGAACCGGCAGATCTTCCTGGTCGACACCCACATCAACTACGACCCGACGGCCGAGCAGCTGGCCGAGATCACCATCCTGGCCGCCGAGGAGATGCTGCGCTTCGGCGTCGCGCCGAAGGCGGCGCTGCTCTCGCACAGCAACTTCGGCTCGTCGAACCAGCCGTCGGCGGTGAAGATGCGCGAGGCCCTGGCCCTGATCCAGCAGCGTGCGCCGTGGCTGGAGATCGACGGCGAGATGCACGGCGACGCCGCGCTCGACGCCGCCTACCGTGCCGAGCTGATGCCGCGCAGCACGCTGACCGGCGAGGCCAACCTGCTGGTGCTGCCCAACATCGACGCCGCCAACATCAGCTACAACCTGCTGAAGACGGCCGCCGGCGGCGGCATCGCCATCGGCCCGGTGCTGCTGGGCGCGGCCAAGCCGGCGCACATCCTGACCCCGTCCGCCACGGTGCGCCGCATCGTCAACATGGCGGCGGTCACGGTGGCCGACGCCAACGCCGCACGCTGACCGGTCCACGGCCGGTGCGCGCTCGGTCGCGCGCCGGCCGTCGCCCCGCGGGTGCGGCGGACACCTCGGTGTGTCCGTCCGCCGGGGCCTCGCCGCCTCGGCCGGCGTGGGCCCGTCACGGGCGACGCGCCGCATCGCCCTGGCTTGGGGCCGCTCCGCCCGGTGCCGGGCTGCAAGGCAACTTGGCATCCGGTGGTCACTCGGTTGTCAGTCCGGTCCGATTCCTGTGTCGGGCCGCGTCGGCGTGCTGCATTGCAAGATTTTTGATCAGCCCCCCTTGACACGCCTGGAAACTCTGAAAAATCAATCACTTGCGATGATGTGAGCGCCTACTCGTTCGTTGGTGGACGGGGGCTCTCCGGGCATGGTCTTGAAAGATAGGGGGGGTTCCGCTAACATTTGTGGCTCAGATTTCAGGGCCCATTCCGTGAAACCCGAGCAACCCGTGAAACCTGCGCGCACTCCTGTGGTGCGTCCGCGGCGGCGGCAAGACTCGGCTGCGGCGCGGTCCCGCTCCTGGATCAGCGTCGTGGCGCTGCTGGTCACGGTCGGTGCCGCGGCGCTGTCCAATCCGGCGCTGCTGGCGCGCTCACCGTGGTCCGGCGGCGATGATGCTCCGGCCGCGGTCTCCGGCCAGCCTGCCGGTGGTCGTTCCACCGAGCCGGTTGCACTGCAGTCGCTGCCGACCGAGGCCAGAAGTACCCATCGGTTGATCCTGTCCGGTGGTCCGTTTCCCTACGACAAGGACGGCACGGTGTTCGGCAATCGCGAACGTCTGCTGCCGCGTCAGGATCGGGGCTATTACCGCGAGTACACGGTGCCCACGCCCGGTTCGCGTGACCGGGGCGCCCGCCGCATCGTTTGCGGTGGTGCCCAGCGGACGCAACCGGACGCCTGTTTCTACACCGCCGACCATTACGCGAGCTTCGTGCGTTACGCGTGGTGATCGGCACGGAACCTCTCATCACAGAGCCACTCTGGAGGAACGTGACCATGCAACTGCAATCCGTCCGTCCGAACATCGTCCAGGCCATCCGCGCGTACCGCGTGGAGGATCTGATGCGTGCGGCCGAAGCCGCCGGACAGCACTTCCTGTACGCGGACCTGACCGACGCCGAGTCGAAGCAGGACGTGCTCGACAAGATCGCCGAGTCCTTCCTGTTCCCTGCGCATTTCGGCAAGAACATGGATGCGTTGTACGACTGCATGACCGACCTCGTGCACCGTGCCGGTTCGCAGCCGGGCTTCGTCGTCGTGCTGGAGCAACTGCCGGACCACATCCGTTTCGACCGTGAGGCGCGCGAGCAACTGCTCGACGTCTTCCGCGACACGGCCGACTTCTGGGCCGAGCGCCGCGTGCCCTTCCGCTGTTTCTACTCGTTCGCCGTGGCCCGCAACAGCGAAGCCACCGCCTGGGACCGCGTCAAGGAAGCCGCCGAAGCCGCGCAGAAGACGCCGCCCAAGGCCCCGCCCAAGAACGGCATCAACCCGAACTTCGGCGTCAACATGCCGATGATGAGCAGCGCCTTCGACACGGCGATGTGGGTCAACGTGGGCTGAGCCCCGGCCGCCCGCGCCACCTGTCCGTGCGCGGCGGGCGGCACCCACGATGAAGGCGACCTGCGGGTCGCCTTTTCGTTTTCCGGTCGCGAGGAGGCCGGTGCCGTGCGGCCGGCCCCGGCCCCCGGGCCATGGCCGGCGGTCTCAGGCGGCGGGTGCGGCGTCAGCCGTCTGGGCCAGCGCCTGCGCCAGCGCGACGAACTCGGCCACCGGCACCTCCTCGGCCCGGCGTTGCAGGTCGAAGGCGGCGGCTGCCGCCGGCAGCGGCTGCGGCCGCTCCTCCATCCAGCGGCCCAGGCCATGGCGCAGCAGCTTGCGCCGTTGCGAGAACGCGGCGGCCACCAGCGCGCCCAGCAGCGTCTCGTCGACCGCTGGCGGTGCCGCCAGCGGCACCATGCGCACCACGGCCGAATCCACCCGCGGCGGCGGATCGAAGGACGCCGGCGGCACGTCCAGGATGGACTCGATGCGGTAGCGCCATTGCAGCATCACCGACAGCCGGCCGTAGTCCTTGCCGCCGGGGCCGGCGGCCATGCGGTCGATCACCTCTTTCTGCAGCATGAAGTGCTGGTCCTGCACCCGGTGGGCCCAGGGCAGCAGGTGGAAGAGGATCGGCGTCGAGATGTTGTAGGGCAGGTTGCCGACCAGGCGCAGCGGGCGGCCGGCGCGGGCCGGCTCGTCGGCCAGCGCACCGAAGTCCACCTTCAGCACGTCGGATTCGACCACCGTCACGCCCTGGCGCGCGCGCCAGCGCTCGGCCAGATCGCGGTCGATCTCGACCACCGTCAGCCCGCCGGTGCGTTCCAGCAGCGGCTGGGTGATGGCGCCGAGGCCGGGGCCGATCTCGACCAGGGCATCGCCCGGGCGCGGGCCGACCGCGCGCACGATGCCGCCGATGATGGCCTCGTCGGTGAGGAAGTGCTGACCGAAGCGCTTGCGCGCCTGGTGGCCGCCGCCGGCCGGGCCGGACAGCAGATGGGGGGCGGGACGACGACTCACGGGCGCTTTCATTGCGGGGTCTCGCGCAGCTCGACGTAGGCGCGCAGCCGCAGCTCCTTGACCCAGTCGAGGTAGGCCTGCTCGTACTTGCGTTCGCGCAGCTGGTTGCGGGCCTGTTCGCGGATGGCCTTGGGCTCGGGCGTGACGTCACGCCGCTCGTCGACGCGGATCAGGTGGACGCCGAAGCGGGTGCGTACCGGCGCCGAGACGGTGCCGGTGCCCAGGCGGTCCATCGCCTGCTCGAACTCGGGCACGAAGGTGCCCGGGTCGGTCCAGCCCAGGTCGCCGCCGGACTCGGCGCTGCCGTCTTCCGACACCTCGCGGGCCACGGCCTCGAAGCTGCGGCGGCCGCTGTCGATCTGCGTGCGCAGATCGGCCATGCGGCGCAGCACGGCCTCGGCCTGATCGGCCTCGCTGACGCGCAGCAGGATGTGGCGGGCATGGGTCTGGGTCACGCGGAAGGCCGCGCTGTCCTGGCGCTCGACCAGCTTGAGCACGTGCAGGCCGGCGCCGCTGCGCACGGCCGCCGGGGCGAGCTGGCCCGGCTGCAGCGGGCGCACCGCGTCGACGAACAGGTCGGGCAGGCGGTCGGGGGTGCGCAGGCCGAGCGCGCCGCCGCTGTCCTTCTTCGGATCGTCGCTGAGCTCGCGGGCGACCCGCTCGAAGGCCTCACCGGCCCGCAGCCGGGCCAGCACCGCATCGACCCGGGCCTGGGCGCGGGCCAGCTCAGCCGCCGAGGCGTTCTCGGGCAGGCTGATCAGGATCTGGGCGATGTTGATCGGGGCCTGGGCGGCGCCCTTGATCTTCCACTCGTCGATCAGCGTGTCGATCTCGGCATCGCTGATGCGGATGCGGGCGGCCACCTCGCGCTCGCGCACCCGCTCGACCAGCAGCTGGTCGCGCAGGTTGCTGCGGAAGCGCGGCTCGTCCATGCCGTCGGCCCGCAGGCGCTCGCGCAGCTGGGCCACGCTGAGCTGGTTCTGGGCAGCGATGTTGGCCACCGCGCGGTCGAGCTCGGCCTCGTCGACCTTGGCGCCGAGCTCGCGGGCGTAGGTGATCAGCACCCGCTCGTCGATCAGGCTGTCGAGCACCTGCTGGCGCACCGTCTGTTCGTCGGGCTTGCTGCCGCCGGCGCGCCGCAGTTCGGCCTCGGCGCGCTCCAGGCGCTGCTGCAGCTCGACCTGGGTCACCAGCTCGGTGTTGACGACGGCGACGATCCAGTCGCCGCTGCGCAGGTCGCGGCCCAGCGTGCTGCCGGCGATGCGGGCCGTCGGGGCGGCGCTGGCGCTGCCGGCCGCCTGTGCGTGCGCCGTCGTCCAGGGCTGCAGCGCGGCGAGGGCCAGCGCGGCGGCGGCACAGGCGTGCACGGCGCGGCGGGGGGCGGGGCGGCGGGGCGGAACAGGGCTCATCGGGGCGGCGCCCTGGCGACAGGGCGGTCGGGCGGAATCAGGTCGGGACAGGGGCGGCGGGCCGGCCAGTCGGCCGTACGGCCAAGGCAGCGCCGCCGCGGCGTTCAGCGGTAGGACTCGTCGGCCTCGCGCAGCAGCTGGTAGCCCGGCACATTGTCCTTCAAGGTCTGCAACGGGCTGGAGCCGATGCGCGACAGGCCGGTGAACTCCAGCTGCCACATCAGTGCGGTGGTGGCCTGGTCGCTGCCGGTGGACTGGCGGCGCAGCGCGACGCGGCCGATCCAGCAGCCGGCGTCGTACTCGACCCCCAGCAGTGCGTCGGTGGCGCGCGCCTCGCGCAGGCTGTAGTTGATGCGGCCGACCGCGTAGACGGTGCCGCCGCAGCCGTCGGCCGCTCCCAGCGGGCGGGCGCTGCCACGCCACACCGGCCACTGCCAGCCGGCCTGCAGCTGCTCGGAGGCGGCGCGCGTCATCGAGTAGCCCATGCTCAGCGTGCGGTAGGGGCCGGGCTGGTAGCGCACCTGGGCCACGCTGCGCACGATGCTGTTCTGGTCCGGGCTGTACTGCAGCGTCAGCTCCTGGTGCCAGGGCTTGAACAGCGAGGTCGCCCCTTCGAGCAGCACGTCGGAGAAGCGCTGGGTCAGCGGCTCGCCGCTGAGGGTCGTGCGCTGGTCGGCGAAGCGCAGGCGCTGGGCGGCGCCCAGGCGCAGGGTCTCGGCGCCGCTGGCCACGTCGACCCAGCGCAGCGTGGTGCCCAGCGTCAGCATCTGCGCGTCGGCCACGCGGTCGCCGCCCAGATACGGGTTGGTGGCGAACAGCGAGACGAGGTTGAAGTCGCGCTCGGCGGTGTCGAACAGCGGCAGGCCGCTCTGGTCGACGCGCGGGGTGTGGACGTAGAGCAGCCGCGGCTCCAGCGAGACCTGCTGATCCAGGCCGAAGTAGCGGCCCTGGTGGTCGAAGGCCAGGCCGCCCTCGATGCTGGCCGTCGGAATGATGCGTTGGGCGTGGCGCAGTGCGGGGCTGCCGTCGGCATCGAGCTCGTAGCGGGTGAGCTGGGTCTGCAGGCGGGGCGTCAGCCAGGCGCCGGAGTGACCGAAGCGGCGCTCCAGCGCCAGCGAGGCGCGGGCCCGCCAGCCCTGCGGATGGCTGCTGTCGGGGGCCAGCCCGTCGGCGCGCTGGAAGCGGTCGAGTTCGCCGCCGGCCTGCAGGCGCAGGCCCATCGGCAGTGCCGGCGCCAGGGCCATGCCCAGCTGCGGGGCGCGCTCGTAGGGCACGTCGATGCGGTCGGCCGCGAGCGCGGTCTGCAGCACCTGCCAGCGCTGGACGGCGGCCCAGGCCTGGCCCTCACCCCAGGCGGCCGGCAACTGCCATTCGACGCGGCCGGACTGGTTGAGCAGGCGCGGCGTGCGGCTGTCGAGCGCGCCGGAGAAGTCCTTCCAGTAGTCGTCGTCGGAGGCGCGCAGCCAGTCCAGCGTGTAGCGCCAGCCGCCGTCGCGCGTGCCGTCCAGGCGCAGGCGCTCGTGGTGGCGGTCGGTGCCGGCCACGCGGTCGTGCGGCAGCCAGGCGCCGTCGAACTGGCCCTCGTCGCGCGGGCGCAGCCAGCGGGCTTCGCCCTGCAGGCCCAGGCCGAGCCGGCTGTAGAACACCGGTGTCAGCGTCGCGTCGTGGTCGGGCGCGATGTTCCAGTAGTAGGGTGCGCCGATGGTCAGGCCGTTGCGCGAGTTGACCGGCACCAGCGTCGGCGGCAGCCAGCCGGACTTGCGCTCGTCGCCGAGCGGAAAGCTCAGCACCGGCGCGCCGAGGATGGGCACGCCGAGGAATTCGAGCACCGCGCCGCGGGCCACGCCCTCCTGCGCCGCCAGATCGAAGCTGACCGAATCGGCCCGCAGCAGCCAGTCCGGCTGCAGGCCGCTGCCGCGCGGGCAGCTGGAATAGCGCGCGCCCTCGACCTGCAGCTGCTCGCGGCCCTGCAGGTCCAGCCGGCGGGCGCTGCCGCCGGCGCCGAGGGCCGTCAGCTCGAACTCGGGGGCCAGCACATGGCCCTGCAGCCGGCTGACCTGCATCTGCAGCGACTGGCCACGCACCCGGGCGGCCGGCGATTCCAGCTCGACCGGACCCTGCACCTGCACCGTGTCGCGCACCGCGTCGTAGTCGAGCTGCTCGGCGCGGATGCGGGTCGCGCCCTGGCGCAGGTCGACGCCGCCGGCGGCCTGGGCGGCGATGTCGGGGCGCAGCGTCAGCTGGCCGGCACTGAGGAACAGCGGCCGCTGGCGGTCGTCACCGGTGCCGGCCGGGGCCAGTGCCGGATCGCTGCACAGGCGCAGGCCCGGACCGGCGACGGTGGGCGCGGGGGCCGCGTCCGCGGACGCGCCGCCGGACGCAGGCGTTGCGGGATCGGTCGTGGTGGTCGTGGCCGTCGCCGCGCCGGCCGGTGCCGCGACGGTCGCCAGACCGAGCAGGGTGGCCAGGGTCGCGACCGCCTGTCGGACCGGCGTGGCCCGCGCCGGATGCAGGCGCCGCCCGCGGGCCTCGGCCACGGTGCTGCGGGTGTCGGACGGCGGGCGCTCGGGGGCGGTCTGGGCGGCGGAGGACGACACGGGCTCGGAGGCGGACGGTGGACAGGCGTGGCGGCCGCCGCGCGGCGCCATGCTCAGCCCGGCGCGGTGCGCTCCCTAGAATCCGGGGATTATCCATGAGGCCTGTCGCGGGCCGGCCCTGCGCCCGGGGCGTTCCCGGGCCGTGGCCGGCGTGCGTCAGGCCGGCGCGGCCGTGGTGCCCGAGCGGTGTGCGGCCCTGGCCGGGCACGCCGTTCCCGCCCCTGTCCGTGTCCACGCCCCGGCGCGGCCTCGTCCGCCCTGTCCGGCCCTTCGCCGTCCCGCAACCCCGGCCACCATGACCGCATCCTCCGCCCCGTCCGCCTCCCCGTCGCCGATCCTCTGGGCCGATCCGGCGCGCGAGGCCGCCTTCGACGCCTGGCTCGCGCCCTTGCTCGACGTCCACGGCCTGCGCCGCGAGACGCTGGTCGCCGCCTCGGCCGACGCCAGCTTCCGCCGTTATTTCCGCATCACGGCGCTCGATGGCGGCAGCCGCATCGTGATGGACGCGCCGCCGCCGCTGGAGGACGTGCGCCCCTTCGTCGACATCGCCGCGCGCATCGGCCGGGCCGGTCTGTGCGGACCGCAGGTGCTGGCCGCCGACGTGGACCAGGGCTTCCTGCTGCTCGATGATCTCGGTCGCCAGCTCTACCTGGCGGAGCTGAAGGCGGCCGCGCCCGAGCGCGCCGACACGCTGATGCGCGGCGCGATCGGCGCGCTGGTGCAGTGGCAGCAGCGCATGGACGCCACCGGCCTGCCAGCCTATGACGAGGCGCTGCTGCGCCGCGAGCTGGGCCTGTTCCCCGAATGGTGCGTGCAGCGCGAGTTCGGCATCACCTGGACCGAGGCCCAGCGCAAGACCTGGGACACGCTGTGCGACCGCCTGGTGGCCAGCGCGCTCGACCAGCCGCGCGTGGTCGTGCACCGCGACTGGATGCCGCGCAACCTGATGGTCCGGCCCGAGGCCGCCGGCCCCGGCCCGGCCATCCTCGACTTCCAGGACGCCGTGCTCGGCCCGGTCACCTACGACATCGCCTCTCAACTGCGCGATGCCTTCATCAGCTGGGACGAGGCGCAGGAGATCGACTGGGCCGTGCGCTGGTGGCAGCAGGCCCGCGCGGCCGGCGTGCTGGGCGATCCGGAAGGCCCGTACGCGACCGACTTCGGCCACTGCTGGCGCGCGCTGGAGTGGATGGGCCTGCAGCGCCACCTGAAGGTGCTGGGCATCTTCTGCCGCCTCAAGCACCGTGACGGCAAGCCGGCCTATGCCGCCGATCTGCCGCGTTTCTTCGCCTATGCGGCGCGGGTGGCGCTGCGCTATGTCGAGCTCAAGCCGCTGGTCGCGCTGATCGAGCCGATGAGCGGGCCGCTGACCTCCACCGGCTTTTCGCTGCGCTGAGCGACCCGCCGCCTGACGCGGCGGCCGCGGTCCACCTGACGGGCCACCTGACGGGCCACCGGAGGCCTCGCCTGACCGCCCGTCTCAGGGGCAGGCGGCGATCACCTGCGCCACCGCGGCGGTCAGCCGCCGGGCGTAGTCGATGTGCAGGAACTCGTTCGGGCCGTGGGCATTGCTCTTCGGGCCGAGCACGCCGCAGACCATCATCTGCGCCTGCGGGAAGCCCCGCTGCAGCAGCCCCATCAGCGGGATGGTGCCGCCCTGGCCGATGTAGGCCAGCGGTGCGCCGTACTGGGCCTGCGAGGCGTCCTCCAGCGCGCGCTCCAGCCAGGGCGCCAGCGTCGGTGCGTTCCAGCCATCGGCGCCGAGCGCGCCGGCGCGGCCGTCGGGCGCGAAGGTGACGCACGCGTTGTAGGGCGCGTTGTCCTCCAGCAGCGTCTTGAGCTGCTGCGAGGCGAGGTGGGCATCGGCCGTCGGCGGCAGGCGCAGGCTGAGCTTGAACGCGGTGTGGGGCCGCAGCACGTTGCCGGCACTGCCCAGCGGCGGCAGGCCGTCGACGCCGGTGACCGACAGCGTGGGCCGCCAGGTGCGGCGCAGCAGGGCCTCGGTCGGGTCGGTCGTCGTCGGCAGCGTGGGCGTGCCGTCGGCCCCGCAGGCCCAGGGGAAGTTGCGCCAGGCGGCCTCGCCCAGGATGGCCGCGGCCTGGCGCGCCTGTTCGACGCGCTCGACCGGGATCTCGACATGGAAGCCGCGCGGCAGCAGCTCGCCGGTGGCGCTGTCCTCCAGCCGGTCGAGCACCTGGCGCAGGATGCGGAAGCTCGACGGCACGACGCCCGAGGCATCGCCCGAGTGCACGCCCTCGCTCAGGATCTCGACCTTCAGCTGGCCCGAGACCATGCCGCGCAGGCTGGTCGTCAGCCACAGCTGGTCGTAGTTGCCTGCGCCCGAGTCCAGGCAGACGACGAGGCCGACATCTCCGAGGCGCGCGCGCAGCGCGTCGAGGTGGACCGGCAGATCGCCCGAGCCGCTTTCCTCGCCGGTCTCGATCAGGCCGACGATGCGCGGGTGCGGCAGGCCCTGGGCCTTGAGCGCCTCGACCGCGGTGATCGCCGCATAGGCGGCATAGCCGTCGTCGGCGCCGCCGCGGCCGTAGAGCAGGCCGCCGTCGATTTTCGGTGTCCAGGGGCCGAGATCGGCGCGCCAGCCGGAGAACTCGGGCTGCTTGTCCAGGTGGCCGTACATCAGCACGGTCTGGGTGCTGCCGGCGCGGGTGGCGTCGATCTCGAAGCACAGCAGCGGCGTGCGGCCGGGCTGGCGGATCACCTCCAGCCGCAGACCCGGCACGCGACGGGCCTCGATCCAGGCGGCGGCGTCCGTCACCACGCGGTCGAGCAGGCCGTGCGCCTGCCAGTCGGCGTCGAACAGCGGGCTCTTGGCGGGGATGGCGATGTAGTCGGTCAGCGCCGGCACGATGGCCTCGTCCCAGCGCTGGCGGCTGTAGGCGGCCAGGGCCTGGGCGGCGTCGTCGGACAGCGGGGGCAGCGGGTCGCGGGCGTTCATCGGTCGGGCCTGTGGTGGAGGACGGGGGGGCGGTCGGGCCGAGGCGGTGATCCGCCCGGGCGGCGCCGGTGGCCCGCGGCCATCGACCACGGCGCGGCGGCGCGCCACCGCGGACGCAGTGTGCCTGCTCGCCGGGCCTGCGCCTACACTGCCACGTCATGAGCCTGAGCGTGCCTGGGTCTGTGCGCCTTCCGCGTCGGCGTCCGCGTCGGCGGTCGGCTGGCGTGTGCCGCGGCGCCTCCTGGCGGATGCTGGCCCTGGCGGCGGTCGTCGGGACGGCCGGCTGTGCCGGCACCGCGCCGGTGGCGCCGTCGCCCGCCGCGGCGATGGTGCGCCATGCCGGGCCGGCCGCCGGCCAGCCCTCCGCGCAACTGCTGTGGCGGGCCGACGTCGCCCCGGGCGACCGCCTGCTGCTGCTGCGTGCCGTCGATGCCGAGCGCTGCGCGCCGATGGAATGGCTGCAGGCCGGTGTCGGGCCGCAGCAGCCCGGCCTGGCCGGTGCGGCGGCCGTGCCGCCGGCCGCCGCGCCATCGGCGCCGGGCCCGCGCGCCGACGCGTCGCCGCCGCGCGTGGTCGCTGGCGTGCCCACCACGCTGGAGTTCCGCCTGCAGCGCGCCGACCGCAGCGGGTGTGCCGCGGTCTTCACCTACACGCCGCAGGCCGGCCACCGCTATCTGGTGCAGGCCGCCAGCGTCGGTGCCGGCTGCCGGGTGCAGCTGCTGGACATCACCCGGCCGGAGCAGGCCCGCCCGCCCGATGACCTGCTGCAGCGCAGCGTGGACAACCAGCGCTGCGTGCCGCTGGCGCAGGCCCGCGGCGTCGGCGGTGGGCCGTCGGTGGGCGGGGGTCAGCTCGATGGCGAGCCGGTGCTCGATCCGCGGGCCACCGATGCGCCGCTGCGCGGGTTGATCGTCCGATGAGCGGGCTGCGCCGTCCTCCCCGTCGCGTGGCGCCCGGGCTGCTCGCCGCCTGCGGTGCCCTCGCCCTGGCGCTGACGGCCGTGCCGCGTCCGGCCGGGGCGCAGACGCGGGGGGCCGTGCAGGTGCCGGCACAGGGGCGGGATCCGGTGCGTGAGGCGGCGCGTGAGCCGCAGCCCGCGGGCGACGCCGGCCCGGCGCTGAGCCCGGCCCAGGTCTACGCCCGGGTCGCGCCCTCGGTCTGGCGCGTGCAGTCGCTCGATGCGCAGGGCCTGCCGCTGGGCCAGGGCAGCGGCGTGGTCATCGCCCGCGGCCGGGTCGTCACCAACTGCCATGTGCTGGCCCACGCGCGCCGGGTGCAGCTGCGGCGCGACGGCCCGGAGCCCGGCATCGCCGCCCGGCTCGAGGCCTGGGATCCGCCGCGCGACCTGTGTCTGCTCGACGCCCCCGGCATCGCCGATGCCCCGGCGGTCGAGCGGGTGCCCACCACCGGCGTCGTCGTCGGCCAGACCGCCTACGCGATCGGCCATCCCAAGGGCCTGGACCTGACGATGAGCGCCGGGCTCGTCTCGTCGCTGCGCCGCAACACGGCCGGCCAGCTGGTGCTGGTGCAGACCTCGGCGGCGATCTCCGGCGGCAACTCGGGCGGCGGCCTGTTCGACGAGCGCGGCCGCCTGATCGGCCTGACGACGATGGTGCTGGTGGCCGCCGATGCGCAGAACCTGAACTTCGCGATCCCGGCGGACTGGATCGGCGAGCTGCCGCGGCGCCATGCGCAGCGGCAGGCGGCGGCCCCATCGGTGCCGCCGGCCGCGCCGACGCCCGTGCCCACGCCCGCGCGCTGACCTGCCCGGCGACTTCAGGCGCCGTTGCCGCCCTGGGTGATGTGGAACACCGCCACGCTGGCCAGCAGGTTCGGCCACTGGCGCACGCTGCGGCCCTCGTGCAGGCCGAAGGCATCGACGATGGCCAGGCCGTTGCGCCGCGCCAGCACCTCGAAGTCGGTGAAGGTGCCGACGCGGATGTTGGGCGTGTCGTACCACTGGTAGGGCAGGGCGCGCGTGACCGGCATGCGCCCGCGCAGCACGGCCAGGCGGTTCGGCCAGTGGGCGAAGTTGGGGAAGCTGACGACGCCGCTGCGGCCCACGCGCGCCGTCTCCTGCAGCATGCGCTCGGTGTTGCGCAGGTGTTGCAGCGTCTGCAGCTGCAGCACGACGTCGAAGCTGTGGTCGGCGAACAGCGCCAGGCCCTCTTCCAGGTTCAGCTGGATCACCGGCACGCCGCGGGCCGCGCAGGCCAGCAGTTTGGCGTCGTCGATCTCGATGCCGTAGCCGGTGCAGCCCTTGTGGTCGCGCAGCCAGGCCATCAGCTCGCCGTGGCCACAGCCCAGGTCCAGCACGCGCGAGCCGGCGGGCACCAGCGCGGCGATGGCCGCCAGATCGTCCGGCGGCGTGGCGCTGGACGGGGCGGCCGGGGCCGCTGGCGCCGTCAGGCGCGGGCCGGCCGCCCCGACCGCACCGGCCGGCCGCCGCGGATCCTGCGCCAGCGCGCCGGCCGTGTCCGTGGTGCGGCCGCGGCCCAGGCCGAGCTCGCCGGCGATGCGCTCGAAGGTCGCGCGCAGCAGGCCGTGGTAGCGCGAGTCCTCCAGCAGGAAGGCGTCGTGGCCGTGCGGCGCGTCGATCTCGGCGTAGCTGCAGGGGATGCGGTTGTCGACCAGCGCCTTGACGATCTCGCGGCTGCGCGCCGGCGAGAAACGCCAGTCGGTGGTGAAGCTGGCGATCGTGAATCGCTTGCCGCGCGCGGCGGCGAAGGCGGCCGACAGGTCGCCGCCGTGCTCGCGCGCGGGGTCGAAGTAGTCGAGCGCGCGTGTGATCAGCAGATAGGTGTTGGCGTCGAAGTACTCGCTGAACTTGTCGCCCTGGTAGCGCAGGTAGCTCTCGATCTGGAACTCGATGTCCTGCGTCGTGTAGCCGAGCTCGGCGGCGCGCAGCTCGCGGCCGAACTTGGCCTCCATCGCGTCGTCGCTGAGGTAGGTGATGTGGCCGATCATGCGCGCCACGCGCAGGCCGCGCCGCGGCAGCACGCCGTGGGCGTAGAAGTGGCCGCCGTGGAAGTCCGGATCGGTGACGATGGCGCGCCGCGCGACCTCGTTGAAGGCGATGTTCTGCGCCGACAGGTTGGGCGCGGTGGCGATCGCGATGCACTCGCGCAGGCGCTGCGGGTGGCGCAGCGACCAGCTCAGCGCCTGCATGCCGCCCAGGCTGCCGCCGATGACGGCGGCCAGCTGCTCGATGCCGAGCGCGTCCAGCACCTGCGCCTGGGCGTCGACCCAGTCCTCGACCGTGACGACGGGGAAGTCCGCGCCCCAGGGCCGCCCGGTGGCCGGGTTGAGGTGCATCGGCCCGGTCGAACCGAAGCAGCTGCCCAGGTTGTTGACGCCGATGACGAAGAAGCGGTCGGTGTCCAGCGGCTTGCCCGGGCCGACCAGGTTGTCCCACCAGCCTTCGCTGCGGGGCTTGCCCTCGTGGGTGCCGGCCACATGGTGGCTGGCGTTGAGCGCGTGGCAGACCAGCACCGCGTTGCTGCGCTCGGCATTGAGCGTGCCGTAGGTCTCGTAGACCAGATCGTAGGACGACAGGGTCGCGCCGCTGCGCAGCGTCAGCGGGGTGTCGACATGCAGGGTCTGCGGGGTGACGTGGCCGAGGGAGCCCATGAAGCAAAAAACCGGTGGCCGCCATGACGGACACCGGTTGTGCTGGAGTCCTGGTTTAGCGGCATTTGTTGAAAGCGCCCGCAATCGGGATCAAATCGGCGCTGTTGGGCGCGGAGTATAGCCAGAGCCTTCCCGGCCGGTCCGCGGCGGTGGCGGGCCGCCGGTTCGCAGGGGTGGCGAGGCCGTGAGCGGGGGGATGTGCGGGGCCGCACCGTCCCGTCATCATCGGGTGACGGACCGGGCCCGGCGAGGGTCAGGATCCCCGTGCCGGAGCCGCTGGACGCAAGACCCTGCCGGCCCCCCGGGCAGGGGCTGTTGGTCGCTCATCGGCTGATGCATGATTGCCGAGCTTGTGGATTTTTATCATTCCTTGGCGGGCAGATGAGGCGTGTGGTGCTGGCCGGCGAAGACCCGGCGTTGTTGGGCAACTGGGCCCGGATGTTGGGCGACGATCCGCGCTGGCGGGTGCTGGCCGAGCACACGATGATCGGTGCGCTGCGCGAGGCGGTCGAGCGCGAGCGGCCGGACGTGATGGTCTGCGGCATGGGCCTGGCCGATGCGCTGCTCACCGATGCCCTGACCCAGGTGCGCCGTCTGGGCTGCTGGGTGCAGGTGCTGGTGGTGGCCCCCGGCGGTGACCAGCCGCTGCTGCTGGACGCGCTGCTGGCCGGGGCCGACAGCGTCTGGGTGCCCGATCAGCCGGATGCGCCGCCCTTGGGTGACGCCATGGCCGAGCTGCAGGCGGGCGGCGGGCGCATCACGCCCTGGATGGCGCAACACGTGCTGTCGCACTTCGGCCTCGGCAAGCTCGAGGTGCCGCGCCACCAGGTCGAGGACCTGTGCAACCCGCTGGCGCTGACCTCGCTCGAGATCCACGTGCTGCAGCGCCTGGCCGGCGGACAGTCGCTGGGCGTGCTTGCGTCGGAGCTGGGCCAGAGCGTGCCGGCGATGATCGACCGCCTGCGCGGCGTCTGCCGCAAGCTGCAGTGGTCGCGGCGCGCCGGGGAACTGGCGCTGGCCTGAGCCTGCGCCCAGGCCGCGGCCGCCGGGCGGCGGCCGGCCCCGGACGATCAGGCGTCGGCCGGCGGCAGGGTGTCGACGAAGCTCGGGCGGGTGGCCAGCTTGGCGGCCAGCCGGGCCAGGTTCGGATGGGTGCCGCGCCAGTCCAGGCTGGCGAAGCGGAAGTCCAGATAGCCGAGCGCGCAGCCGACGGCGATGTCGGCCAGCGACAGGTGGTTGCCGCAGCACCAGGGTTTGTCGCCCAGGCCGTGGCTCATCGCGGCCAGCGCGCTGTCGACGCGCGACATCTGGCGGTCGATCCAGGCCGGGCTGCGGGCGCCTTCGCGCGGCGCCCAGACGGCCTCCATGCGGGCGGCCACCAGCGCGTCGCAGACGCCATCGGCCAGCGCTTCCCAGGTGCGCACCTCGACGCGCTCACGGCCCGAGGCCGGGATCAGCTTGCCCACCGGCGACAGCGTCTCCACGTACTCGGTGATCACGCGCGAATCGAACACCGCCTCGCCGCCTTCCATCACCAGGCAGGGAATGCGGCCGAGCGGGTTGGACTGCAGGATCGCGTCCTGGCCCCAGACGTCCTCCAGCACGAACTGGTACTCCAGCTTCTTTTCAGCCATCACGATCCGCACCTTGCGGACGTAGGGGCTGGTCAGGGAACCGATGAGTTTCATGCGTGGTCGGGGGGAACGGCGGGACGGGGTGGAGCGGTGCGGTGGCGACCGCCGCGGGCACGGGCGTGGCGCCCGGCTCCAGGGGCAAGCAGCATGCATGCCCGGCGCGGCCCGGACATCGGCCGGGCCCTGTGCGGCGGATTCTAGCCATGCGTCCCGCCCGCGGCGGGGGGCTGCGGCGCCGGGTCGGTGACCGGATGCGGGGGGCCGGCCGCACAGGCGGCGGCGGCCCGGTCGCGCCACGCCGCCGGCAGGAAGGCCGCCCGGGCCGCCGCCACGCCCATGGCCTGCAGATCGGCGCGGCTGAAGCCGTGGCGCCGCAGCGCCAGCGCCTCGTCGCTGTGGCGGGTGCGCGAGATCAGCCGGTTGTCGGTGTGGAAGGACAGGCTGAGGCCGGCGCGCCACAGTGCATGGATCGGGTGCGTGGCCAGATCGCGTGCCGCGCCGGTGTGCAGATTGCTGGTCGGGCAGATCTCCAGGTGCACGCCGTCGGCGCGCAGCCGCGCCAGCGCGTCGGCATGCGCCGGGGCGTCCAGCAGCTCGGCCAGCCGCACGCCGTGGCCGATGCGCCGCGCGCCGAGCGCGGCGGCCTCCAGCACCCGCGTGCCGGCATCGGCCTCGCCGGCGTGCAGCGTCAGGCCGAGACCGGCGTCGCGCACGCGGCGCAGCAGCGCGGCATGGGGCGCGGCCGGCCAGCCGGCTTCCGGGCCGGCCAGATCGAAGCCGACCACGCCGCGGCCCTGCCAGCGCAGTGCCAGATCGGCCGCCGCGGCGATGCGTGCCGGTGCCTCCTGGCGCATCGCGCAGACGATCAGGCCGCTGGGCAGCGGGCTGCGCGCCAGGCCGGCCAGCAGGGCCTCGACGGCCGCGTCGCCGTCCACGCCCCAGGGCTCGAACAGCAGCGGTGCGATGCGGAACTCGGCCAGCACCACGCCGTCGGCGCGGGCGTCCTCGGCCGCCTCGACGGCCACGCGCTCCAGCGCGGCGGGCGAGGCCATCGCGGCCACCGTCAGCGCGAAGCCGCGCAGGTACTCCTCCAGCGAGCCGGCGTGGGCGCGGGCGTCGAACCAGGCGTCGAGGCCGGCCACGTCGGCGGCCGGTGCGGGCAGGTTGCGCGCACGCAGCAGATCCATCAGCGTGGTGGTGCGCAGGCCGCCGTCCAGGTGCTCGTGCAGCAGCACCTTGGGACAGCGGCGGGCCCAGGCGGCGTCATCGTCATCGGCCGTGACGTGGGCCGCCGCCTGGCGTGGCGGCGCCGCGGCCTGTGCGGGGGCTGGGATGTCGCTCATCGGCCGATGTTGCGCCGGCGCAGGTGCGGGCGCAACCCGGCTGGGCGCAGGGTCCGACTCTTGCTATCCTGACCGGACGATCCACTTGCGCCCCATGCCGCCATGATGTCTTCTGCCCGTCACGCCCTGTCGCCGCTGCTGGTGGCCCTGTCGGTCTGTTCGCTGATGGCCGCACCGGCCGCCCGTGCCGAGCCCGGCGTCGTCTACGACATGGGCGGCAAGTTCGACAAGTCCTTCAACGAGGCCGCGTACAACGGCATGGAGAAGTACAAGAAGGACACCGGCAAGGGCTACGTCGACTTCGAGATCGCCAACGAGAGCCAGCGCGAGCAGGCGATGCGCCGCATGGCGCAGAAGGGCGTCAGCCCGATCATCGGCGTGGGCTTCTCGCAGGCCAGCGCGATCGAGAAGACGGCCAAGGAATTCCCCAAGCTGCAGTTCGGCATCATCGACATGGTGGTCAAGGCGCCCAACGTCGAAAGCGTGGTGTTCAAGGAGCAGGAGGGCAGCTTCCTGGTCGGCATGATCGCCGCGCTGTCCAGCAAGACCGGCAAGGTCGGCTTCATCGGCGGCATGGACATCCCGCTGATCCGCAAGTTCCAGTGCGGCTACGAGCAGGGCGCCAGGTACGCCAACCCCAAGGTCGAGGTGACGGGCAACATGACCGGCACCACGCCGGCGGCCTGGGGCGACCCGACGCGCGGCGGTGAGCTGGCCAAGGCCCAGTTCGCCAAGGGCGTGGACGTGATCTTCGCGGCGGCCGGCGGCACCGGCATCGGCGTCTACCAGGCGGCCAAGGACGCCGGCAAGTACGCGATCGGCGTCGACAGCAACCAGAACCACCTGCATCCGGGCACCATGCTGACCAGCATGGTCAAGCGGGTGGACGTGGCGGTGCTCAACCTGAGCCAGAAGACCACGCCGGGCATCACCGTGCTGGGCCTGAAGGAAGGCGGCGTCGACTACGCGATGGACACCCACAACGCCAAGCTGATCGGCGCCGACCTGAAGAAGAAGGTCGACGCGGCCAAGGCCGACATCATCGCGGGCAAGATCAAGGTGGCCGACTACATGGCCGACAACGCCTGCAAGTATTGAGGGCCCCCGGCGTCTGGCGCCGGCCCCCGAGGGGCTGATCCGGCCCGACCGGGGGACCCGGATCGGGCCGGACGCTTCGTTCGGCGGGGCGCCCCCTGGCCTGCGGCCGGTCCCCCTCCGGGGGGCTTCCCTTCGGTGCTGATCCGGGTCGGGCACGGCTGTCCTGTCGCCTGGCCCGGCGCGCTTCCATCGTTTCCATCATCACCGGCACGGGGCGTGCCGACGCTGTCATGACCCTGGCTGTCGAGATGAAGGGCATCTGCAAGCGCTTCGGCGCGGTGCAGGCCAACCGTGCGGTGGACCTGCGGGTCGCGCGGGCGACGGTGCACGGCATCGTCGGCGAGAACGGCGCGGGCAAGTCCACGCTGATGTCCATCCTCTACGGCTTCTACCAGGCCGACGAGGGCGAGATCCGCATCGAGGGCCGTGCCGTGCGCATCGACGGCGCGCGTGCGGCGATGGGCCACGGCATCGGCATGGTGCACCAGCACTTCATGCTGGTCGACAACCTGAGTGCCCTCGACAACGTGATGCTGGGCGCCGAGCCGGACTGGCGGCTGGGCCCGGCCCGCGAGCGCGTGCGCGCCGACCTGGAGCGGCTGATGGCCGACACCGGGCTGCAGGTGCGGCTGGACCAGCCGGTCGAGGCGCTGCCGGTGGGCGAATGCCAGCGGCTGGAGATCCTCAAGGCGCTCTACCGCGGGGCGCGCATCCTGATCCTGGACGAGCCGACCGCGGTGCTGACGCCGCAGGAGACCGAGCAGCTGTTCGCCACCTTGCGCCGCCTGCGTGCGGCCGGCACCACGCTGCTGCTGATCACGCACAAGCTCAAGGAGATCATGGCGCTGTGCGACCAGGTCACCGTGATGCGCCAGGGCGCGGTGGTGCTGGACTGCCCGATCGGCCAGACCAGCCTCGACGGCCTGGCCCAGGCCATGGTCGGCCGCCAGGTGCAGCTCGGCCGCCAGGATGCGCCGCCGGTCGCCGCCGCGTCCGCGGGCGCGCCGCTGCTGCGCGCCGAAGGTCTGGGCTGGCGTGATGCGCAGGGCGTGCCGCGGCTCGACGGCGTGTCGCTGGCGCTGCATCCGGGCGAGATCGTCGGCATCGCCGGCGTCTCCGGCAACGGCCAGAGCGAGCTGCTGGAGGTGCTGGCCGGGCTGTGCGCGCCGCAGGCCGGCACGCTGGATCTCGGCGGCCGGCGCTTCACGGCCGGTGGCCGCTGGCTGGATCCGCAGACCGCCCGCGCGCTGCGCCTGGCCCATGTGCCGGAAGACCGCCACCGCCTGGGCCTGGTGCTGCCCTTCGCGGCCTGGGAGTCGGCCGTGCTCGGCCATGAGCGGCGCGCGCGCTACAGCGGCCCGCTGGGCTGGCTGCGCCGCACCGTGATGCGCGAGGACACGCGCCGCATGATGGAGGACTGGGACGTGCGCCCGCGCGACCCGCAGCTGCGCAGCGCGAAGTTCTCCGGCGGCAACCAGCAGAAGCTGGTGCTGGCCCGCGAGGCGATGGCGCCGGAGCAGCCGCCGCAGCTGCTGCTGGTGGGCCAGCCCACGCGCGGCGTGGACATCGGCGCCATCGAGTTCATCCACGGCCGCTTGCGCGCGATGCGGGCGGCCGGCGGCGCGGTGCTGCTGGTGTCCTCCGAGCTCGACGAGATCCTGGCCCTGGCCGACCGCGTGATCGTGATGGACCGCGGCCGCATCGCCGGCGAGCTGCCGATCACCGACTGCACCGAGACCGCGCTGGGCCGCCTGATGGCCGGCGCCAGCGCCCACGAGGGTCCGTCCCCGAGCCCACACCCGAGCCCGACATGAGCCTGCTGCATTTCCTTCCGGCGCGCCTGCGGCGCGCCGCCGCTGCCGCTGTCGGGGCCCGCATCCGATGAGCCGTCCCGTCGAACTGCCGCGCTGGCTGGAGCTGGGCGTGCTGCCGCTGCTCAATCTCGCGCTGGCGCTGGCCGTCAGTGGCGTGGTGGTGGCCGCCATCGGCCTCGATCCCCGACAGGTCATCACGCTGCTGGTGCAGGGCGCCTTCGGCTCGGCCGCCGGCCTGAGCTACACGCTGTACTACGCGACCACCTTCGTCTTCACCGGGCTGGCGGTGGCGGTGGCCTTCCACGGCGGGCTGTTCAACATCGGCGGCGAGGGCCAGGCCATGGTCGGCGGGCTGTGCGCGGCGCTGGCGGCCCTGGCCTGCGACCGCGTGCTGCCGGCCGGCCTGATGCTGCCGCTGATGGTGGTGGCCGGTGCCTTCGGCGGCATGGCCTGGGCCGCGGTGCCGGCCGCGCTGCAGGCCTGGCGCGGCAGCCACATCGTGATCACCACCATCATGTTCAACTTCATCGCCTCGGCGCTGCTGGCCTGGCTGCTGGTCAACGTGCTGCGCGAGCCGGGTTCGATGTCGGTGGAGTCGCGCGGCTTCGCCGAGTCGGCCCACATGCCGGGCGTGCACGAGCTGCTGGCGCGGCTGGGCATCGAGTGGCCGAGCACGCCCCTCAATCTCAGCGTGCTGCTGGCCGTGGCGGCGGCCGTCGGTGTCTGGCTGTTCCTGTGGCGCACGCGCGCCGGCTATGCGCTGCGGGCGGTCGGCCATGCCCCGCAGGCCGCGCATTACGCCGGCATCGCACCGCGCTGGCAGCTGATGCGCGCGATGATGATCGCCGGTGCGCTGGCCGGCTGCGTCGGCATCAACGAGCTGGCCGGCGTGCAGCACCGGCTGCTGCTGGACTTCGTCGTCGGTGCCGGCTTCACCGGCATCGCCGTCAGCCTGATCGGGCGCAACCATCCGGTGGGCATCGTGCTGGCGGCGCTGCTGTTCGGCGCGCTGTACCAGGGCGGCGCCGAGCTGAGCTTCGAGATCCCGGCCTTCAGCCGCGACATGGTGACCACGCTGCAGGGCTTCATCGTGCTGTTCTCGGGCGCGATGGCGATGGTGCTGGCGCCCACGCTGGCGCGGTTGCACGGCTGGTGGCGGCGGCGCGGCGCGGCCGCGGGCGTCGCCGGGGAGGCCGGCCATGGCTGACACCCTGTGGCTGGATCCGGTGTTCTGGGGCGGGCTGCTGGGCTCGACGCTGCGCGTGTCGGTGCCGCTGGTGCTGTGCGCGCTGGCGGCCACGCTCAGCGAGCGCGCGGGCGTGATCGACCTCGGGCTCGAAGGCAAGATGCTGCTGTGCGCGTTCACCGCCGGGGCGGTGGGTGCGCTCGGCGGCTCGATGGCGCTGGCGCTGCTGGCGGCGCTGGCCGTGGGCATCGTGCTGTCGATGGTGCATGGCTACGGCTGCGTCAGCCACACCGGGGACCAGGTCGTGATGGGCATGGCCATCACCATGATCGCCGCCGGGCTGACGGTGGTGCTGGGCATCGCCGGCTTCCATCAGGGCGGCCAGACCCCGCCGCTCAGCGATGCGGTGCGGCTGGCGCCGCTGGGCGGCGGGCTGCGCACGGCGCTGGCCGGCGTGCCGGGCCTCGGGCCGCTGGTGGGCGATGCGCTGCTGGGCCACAACGCGCTGGTCTATCTGGCCTTCGCGCTGGTGCCGGCGGTCTGGTGGCTGCTGTTCCGCACCCGCTACGGCCTGCGCCTGCGGGCCACCGGCGACAACCCGGCGATGGTGGATGCCGCCGGCCTGAGCGTGCGCGGCCTGCGCTACTCGGCGCTGGCGCTCAACGGCGGGCTGTGCGCGTTGGCCGGCAGTTATCTGGTGCTGGCGCAGAACGCCAACTTCGTGCCGCACATGACGGCCGGCCGCGGCTACATGGCGCTGGCGGCGATGATCTTCGGCAAGTGGCATCCGGTGGGGGCGCTGTGGGCCTGCCTGCTGTTCGGCTTTCTCGATGCGCTGGCGATCCGGCTGCAGGGCGTGGCGCTGCCGGCGGCCCTCGGCGGTGGCGCGGTGCCGGTGCAGGCCATCCAGGCCCTGCCTTATGTGCTGACGGTGGTGCTGCTGGCCGGCTTCATCGGCCGCGCCCGTGCGCCGGCGGCCCTCGGTGTGCCCTACGTGAAGGAGCGTTGACGATGCGGCCCGATCCCATGGACGCCACGCCGTGGCAGACGGTGGCCGATTCGCCGCTGCTGCGCCCGGGGGACGATGCGGCGCTCGTCGAGCGCCTGCTGCAGGCCGCGCGCGATGTGCGGCGCCGTGCCTGGGCCCCTTATTCGGGCTTCCAGGTCGGCGCCGCGCTGCTGGACGAGCACGGCCGCATCCACGCCGGCTGCAACGTCGAGAACGCGGCCTATCCGCAGAGCCAGTGCGCCGAGGCCACGGCCATCGGCGCACTGGTGGTGGCCGGCGGGCGGCGCATCGTCGCCGCGGCGGTGGTCGGCGTCGCGCCGCAGCCGGTCAGCCCCTGTGGCGGCTGCCGCCAGCGCCTGCGCGAGTTCGCTGCCGACACGGTGCCGATCTGGCTGGCCGACGAGCAGCGTCTGCGCGTGCGCCACACCCTCGGCGAGCTGCTGCCGGCCAGCTTCGGGCCCGATCACCTGGCGGTGCGGCCATGACGGACGACGGCGCGCAGCCGGGTGCCGGCCGACCCGGCGCGGCGCTGGGCCCTGACCGCCCGTCGGTCGTGGCGTCACCGCGGGCGGTGGGCGCCGATGGCGGCGGTGAAGATGCGGGCGGCGGTGCGGGTGATGCCTGCGGCGAGGCCGTGCCGCTGCCGCGGCGCATCGACGCCAGCCTGGCGCGGCTGCGGGCGGCCGGTGTCGGCCCGGGCGCGGCCACACCGTTTCCGGCCGTGGCCGTGGTCGCCGGCTCGGGCTGGGATGCGCTGGCGCCGCTGCTGGAGGATCCTCAGGACATCGCCTATGCCGAGCTGCCGGCCTTTCCGCGCCCCGGCGTGCATGGCCATGCCGCGCTGCTGCGCCTGGGCCGGTTGACGGCGGCTGACGGCACGGCCGTGCCGCTGGCCCTGCTGCGCGGCCGCGCCCATGCCTACGAGCACGGCGACGCGGCCGCGATGAAGGGCGCCATCCGCACGCTGGCGGCCGCCGGCTGCCGCACGCTGGTGCTGACGAATGCCGCCGGCAGCCTGGATCCGGCGCTGCCGCCGGGCCGGCTGATGCTGCTGGCCGACCATCTGAACCTGGTGCAGCGCACGCCGCTGCACGTGGTGCCGGCCGATGATCCGCCCGGGCTCGATCGCTTCGTCAGCCTGGTCGACGCCTATGACCCGGCCCTGCGCGCGCTGGCCCGGGCCGCTGCCGCCGAGGCCGGCCTGCCGCTGCGCGAGGGCGTCTATGCCTGGATGCTGGGCCCGCAGTTCGAGACCCCGGCCGAGATCCGCATGCTGCAGCGCCTGGGCGCCGACGCGGTGGGCATGAGCACCGTGCCCGAGACCATCCTGGCGCGCCAGGCCGGCCTGCGCGTGCTGGGCCTGTCGATGATCACCAACCTGGGCGCCGGGCTCGACGATCAGGCCCTCAGCCATGCCCACACGCTGGCCCAGGCGCAGGCCGGCGCGGCCGACGCGCTGCGCCTGCTGCGTGCGTTGCTGCCGCGGCTGGTGGTCGAGGCGCAGGCACAGGCACAGGGCGCAGGCGGTCCCGAGGCCGGATGCGGGTCGCGGCCACCGCAGCCACCGCTGGCGCAACCCGTCCGCGATCCGGCCCCCGAGCCCTGAGCCCGTTCGTCCGCTCGCCGCGTCCGGCTCCCGGCCGCAGCCGCCCCCCGCCCCTTGCCGTCCATCCGTTTCCTGACTGTCCGAACGAGGAGTGCGTCGATGTCCGTTCCGCAAGCCGGCCGCAGGCCGTTTCCTTCCGTGGCGCTGCCGCTGGCCGCCGTCGGCGCACTGCTGCTCGCCGGCTGTGCCGGCCTGCGCACGCCGCCCGCACCGCTGAAGCTGACGGTGCTGCACACCAACGACCACCACGGCCGCTTCTGGGCGAATGCCGATGGCGAGTACGGTCTGGCCGCGCGCAAGACGCTGATCGACCAGGTGCGCGCCGAGGTGGCGGCCGCCGGTGGCCAGCTGCTGCTGCTCGACGGCGGTGACGTCAACACCGGCGTGCCCGAGAGCGATCTGCAGCAGGCCGAGCCCGACTTCAAGGGCATGGCCGCCATCGGCTATGACGCGATGGCCGTCGGCAACCACGAGTTCGACAAGCCGCCTGCGGTGCTGCAGCGCCAGCGCCAGTGGGCCGGCTTCCCGCTGCTGTCGGCCAACATCCGCGATGCGGCCAGTGGCCAGCGCGTGTTCGAGCCCTACCGCATCTTCGAGCGCGGCGGCCGGCGCATCGCCGTCATCGGTCTGACCACCGACGACACGCCGCGCCTGGTGATGCCCGCCAACGTCGCCGGCCTGCGCTTCAGCCGCCCGGCCGACGAGGCGCGGTCCCTGGTCGGCGAGCTGCGCGGCCAGGTCGACATGGTGATCGCGGCCACCCACATGGGCCATTACGTGGACGGCAAGGCCGGCGTCAACGCCCCGGGCGATGTCGAACTGGCGCGCGCGGTGCCGGGGCTGGACCTGATCGTCGGCGGTCACAGCCAGAACCCGGTGTGCATGCTGGCCGAGAACCGCCGCAACGAGGCCTACAAGCCCGGCGAGCCCTGCGCGCCCGACCGTCAGAATGGCGCCTGGATCGTGCAGGCCCATGAATGGGGCAAGTACGTCGGCCGGGCCGATTTCGTCATCGACGGCGGCAAGGTCGAGCTGCAGCGCTACCAGCTGCTGCCGGTCAACCTCAAGGTCAAGGCGGCCGATGGCAAGAAGGTGAACGCCACGGCGCTGATCGCCGAGGACCCGGCCCTGCGTGCGCTGCTGGAGCCCTTCCAGCAGGCCGGCCAGCGCCAGCTCGGCGTGGCCGTCGGCCAGAGCGACGGCGTGCTCGATGGCGACCGCACGCGGGTGCGCGCGCAGCCGACCACGCTCGGTGGCTTCATCGCCTCGGCGATGATGGCGCGCACCGGCGCCGATCTGGCGGTGATGAACTCGGGCGGCGTGCGCGACAGCCTGCCGGCCGGCGTCATCAGCTACCGCGACATCCTGAAGGTGCAGCCCTTCGCCAACACCGTCTGCACGGTCGACTTGAGCGGCGCCGAGCTGCAGACCTGGCTGGCCGCCGCGGCGAAGATGACCCCCGGCAGCGGCGCCTTCCCGCAGACCGCCGGTCTGCGCCTGCGCATCGCCGGCGGCGTGATCGAGTCGCTGAGCATCGGTGGCCAGCCCGTCGATCCGCAGCGCCGCTACCGGCTGGCGATCAACAACTTCATGGCCGCCGGCGGTGACGGTTATCCGCGCCTCGACCAGCATCCGGGCTTCGTCAACACCGGCTTCAACGATGCCGAGGTGCTGCGCGGCTACCTCGCCGAGCGCAGCCCGCTGCGCGTGGCCGATTTCGAGCCCGGTGATGCCGTCCAGCGGCGCTGAGCACGGCCGGACGGGCTGGCCGGCCGCATCGGCCGCCGGCCCGCTCGGCCACCCGGCCCGGATCTCCGCGGCCCCGGTCGCCGGGCCTGCGACCTGCCGATCCCGCCGAATGTCCCGCGGCCCCGTTTCCGTCCTGACCCACCGATGAACGCCTCCGCCTGCCCCGACCTGACCGATCCCGTCACCCTGGCCCGGCTGGCCCTGTCCTGCCTGGACCTGACCAGCCTGGGCGACGATGACGATGCCGCGCGCATCGACGCCCTGATCGCCCGCGCCGCGGCCGCGCCGCTGCCGCCGGCCGCGTTGTGCGTGTGGCCGCGTTTCGTCGGGCAGGTGCGTGCCCGCGTGCGCCCCGGCGTGGCCGTGGCCGCGGTGGCCAACTTCCCCGCGGGCAGTACCGACATCGCCCGCGTGCTCGACGAGGTGCGCACCATCGTCGCGGCCGGCGGCGACGAGGTCGACCTCGTGCTGCCCTGGCGCGCGCTGCGCGAGGGCCGGGCCGACGAGGCGGCGGCCCTCGTGCGGGCGGTGCGCGCGGCCTGCCCCGGCCGCGGCCTGAAGCTGATCCTGGAAAGCGGTGAGCTGGGCGCGGGCGAGGTGCTGGATGCGGCCTGCCGCATCGGCCTGGACGCCGGCGTCGACTGGCTCAAGACCTCGACCGGCAAGGTGGCGGTGGGCGCCACGCCGCAGGCCGCCGACGTGATGCTGGCCGCCATCGCCGCCCATCCGCGCGGCGCGGCGGTCGGCTTCAAGGCCTCGGGCGGGGTGCGCACGCTGGCCGACGTGGCCGTCTATGCGCAGCGCGTGCAGGCCGTGCTCGGCGCGGACGCGCTGGGGCCGCGGCGCCTGCGCTTCGGCGCCAGCGGCCTGCTCGACGCGATCGAGGCGGTGCTCGGCGGTGATGCCGCCGCGGTGGCGCCCACGGCCGGATACTGATCCGCACCGCAGCACCGCAGCACCGCAGCACCGCAGCACCGCAGCACCGCGTGCCGCCGTGGGCACCTGCACCGGTCCGTCCGCCGGCCTGACGTCCGTCTCTCCGAACGACTCCAGCGCCGCCGCGCTTCCGACCATGGATGACGACCTTCCCGCCGGCCGCCCGGCCGACACCGCCACGGCCCGTACGGACCCGCTGACCACGGCCGCAGCCGCCGCGACCGCAACGACAACTGCAACCGCGACCGCGACCGCGACCGCGACCGCGACCGCGACCGCGACCGCGACCGCGGCGCCAGCCCTGCTGCCCGCCGAGATCATCCGCCGCAAGCGCGACGGCCAGGCGCTGGATGACGGCCAGATCCAGGCCTTCGTCGACGGCCTGGTCGCCGCGCCCGGCACCGCCGGCCACTGGGGCGATGCCCAGGTCGGTGCGCTGGCCATGGCCACCGTGCTGCGCGGCATGGCGCCGGCCGAGACCGTCGCGCTGACGCGCGCGATGACCCGCTCGGGCCGGGTGCTGGACTGGTCGGACGCGGCGCTGGCGCGCGCCGTCGGCGACCGCGGCCCGGTGCTGGACAAGCACTCGACCGGCGGCATCGGCGACAAGGTCAGCCTGGTGCTGGCGCCGCTGGTGGCCGCCTGCGGCGGCTGCGTGCCGATGATCAGCGGCCGCGGCCTGGGCCACACCGGCGGCACGCTGGACAAGCTGGAGGCGCTGCCCGGCTACGCGGTCGATGCCGCGCCCGCGCGCTGGCAGGCGGCGCTGCGCGAGGCCGGCTGCGCGATCATCGGCGCCGGGGCCGATCTGGCGCCGGCCGACCGCCGGCTCTACGCGATCCGCGACGTCACCGCCACCGTCGAATCGCTGCCGCTGATCACCGCCAGCATCCTCAGCAAGAAGCTGGCGGCCGGCCTGCAGGGCCTGGTGATGGACGTCAAGACCGGCAACGGCGCCTTCATGGCCCGTGCCGAGGATGCCCGGGCACTGGCCCGCACGCTGGTGCAGGTGGCCGCCGGCGCCGGCCTGCGCTGCGAGGCCCGGGTCAGCGACATGTCGCAGCCGCTGGGCTGGACCGCCGGCAACGCGCTGGAGGTGGCCGAATGCCTGGACCTGCTGTGCGGCCGCGCCGCCGAGCCGCGCCTGCGCGCGCTGACGCTGGCGCTGTCGGCCCGCCTGCTGTGCATCGGCGGGCTGGCGGCCGACGAGGCCGATGCGCAGGCCCGTCTCGCGCGGGCGCTGGACAGCGGCGCCGCGGCCGAGCGCTTCGCCCGCATGGTGCGCTCGCTCGGCGGGCCGGCCGACGTGCTGCGCGATCCGCAGCTGGCGGCCGCGCCGGTGGTGCGTGACGTGCCGGCGCCGCACGACGGCGTGCTGGCGGCCATCGACACCCGGGCGGTCGGTCTGGTCGTGGTGGCGCTCGGTGGGGGCCGGGCGCGGGCCGGGCAGGCGATCGACGGCCGGGTGGGGCTCTCGGCCTGGCGGCCACTGGGCGCCGGGCTGGCGCGCGGCGAGCCGCTGTGCCGCGTCCATGCGGCGGACGCGGCGGCGGCGCAGGCCGCGGTCGCCGCGTTGCAGGCCGCCTGCACGCTGGCACCGGTCGGCACGCCGGTGGTGTTGCCGCCGGACGGGGACTGGGTGAACGCGTGAGGCCCGGCCCGCCCCGCGCCGCCCCCTAATCTCCATCCGGCGCGGACAGCTAGACTGCGGGCCGTGCGCGTCCGTCCCGGTGACGCGGGAAAGAGGTGTGGGTGTGAGTCGCGAGTCCCGTGCGCAACGGCCGATGTCCGTGCCGTCCGTCGCGCTGGCCACCCGGCTGACCGTGGCCTTCGAGGGCCGGCCGCTGGATTACGCGCTGCTGTGGTGGCGTGGGGCGCTGCTGACCTTGCTCAGCCTCGGCCTGTACCTGCCCTGGGCCTGGCAGAGCTGCCGCCGGTGGCGGCTGGCCCACACCCGCATCGGCGGCCATGCGCTGGACTGCACGCTGGCCCCGCGCCAGCTGCTGCCGCTGGTCGTCGCGCTGCAGTTGCAGGGGCTGCTGACCTGGCAGTCCTGGGCGCTGTGGGGCGGGCCCGGGCTGCTGGGGGGCCTGCTGCTGCTGCTGTCGAGCCTGCCCGGGCTGCAGTGGCGGTTCTGGCGCCTGAGCTGGGGCCATCTGTGCTGGCGCGGCCGGCCGCTGAGCTTCGATGGCCCGCTGCGCCGGGCCTGGTGGATGCTGGGGCCCTTGCCCTGGCTGGGCGCCGTCGGCCTGACCCTGCCCTGGCTGACCTCGCAGGTCGCGCTGCACGCACCGGCCCAGCTGCCACCGCTGCTGTCGGCGCTGCTGCTGGGGGCGCTGCCGGTGGCCTTGCTGCTGTGGCCCTGGCTGTTGTGGCGTCGCCAGCGCTGGCTGGCCTGTCACCTGTCGTACGCCGGTGAGCGCCTGCACTGCGGCCTCGAGGCCGCCGAGGTCTATGCGCTGTGCCTGGACCTGGCGCGCGGGCCCTTCCTGCTGCTGTCGGCGCTGCTGCTGGGGGCCGCGCTGCTGTGGCCGTGGGCCGGGGCCCTGCCGCCCTTGCTGGCCGGCGGGCTCGACGGCCTGGGCCTGGCCGGCGCGGACTGGGTCGCCCGCGGGCTGCGCATCGGGGGGCCGACGCTGGTCCTGACCGCCGCTCTGCTGTTGCTGCCGCTGGGCTGGCCCTTGGCCGCCGGCCTGCAGGACCTGACGCTGTCGAAGGTCCGCACCGACCGGTTGCAGATGCACAGCCAGACCCGCACCCCCCGGCTCGCGCGCATGGCCTGGCAGGAGCTGGCGGCCGTGGCCTGCAGCGCCGGCCTGTGGTGGCCGCTGGCCCAGCTGCGCTGGTGGCGCCGGCGCATCGCCGGGGTCAGCGTGCTGGTCCAGGGCGACCCGGCGCGCTGGCACCTGCCGCAGGCGCTGCCCGCGCCGGGGCCCCGTCCGCGCGGTCGTGCACGCGGTGTGCGACCGGTGGCCGAGGCCGCAGCCTAAAATCCCGCGCTTCCCCCTCCACCGAACGCCCGGACCGGCGCGCCTGATCCTTCGTCGGGTGCCTGCCGGCTGCCATCGCCATGCCCTTCAGCACCCCGACCCCCCTGACCGCTCTTTCTCCGCTGGACGGCCGCTATGCCGGCAAGGTCGCCACGCTGCGCCCGCTGATGTCGGAGTTCGGCCTGATGCACCGCCGCGTGCAGGTCGAGGTCGAGTGGTTCATCGCGCTGTCGGATGCCGGCTTCGCCGAGTTCGCCCCGCTGTCCGAGGCCTCGCGCGGCTATCTGCGCGGCGTCGTCACCCGCTTCGGCGAGGCCGATGCCCAGGCCATCAAGGACATCGAGCGCACGACCAACCACGACGTCAAGGCGGTCGAGTACTGGCTCAAGGGCAATGCCAAGCTGGGCGTCAAGGGCGTCTTCGACGGCCATCCCGAGCTGATCGCCGCCGGTGAGTTCGTCCACTTCGCCTGCACCAGCGAGGACATCAACAACACCAGCCACGCGCTGATGCTCAAGGCCGCCCGCGAGCAGGTGCTGCTGCCCGCGCTCGACAAGGTCATCGACAAGCTGCGTGCGATGGCCCATGCCCAGGCCGGCCAGCCCATGCTCAGCCGCACCCACGGCCAGACCGCCAGCCCGACCACCGTCGGCAAGGAGATCGCCAACGTCGTGGCCCGTCTGGCGGCCGCCCGTGCGCGCATCGCCGACGTGAAGCTGCTGGGCAAGATGAACGGCGCGGTCGGCAACTACAACGCCCACCTGGCCGCCTGGCCCGCGCACGACTGGGAAGGCTTCGCCCGCACCGTGGTCGAGGAGCGCCTGGGCCTGAGCTTCAACCCGTACACGATCCAGATCGAGCCGCACGACTACATGGCCGAGCTGTTCGACGCCGTGACCCGCGCCGACACCATCCTGATCGACTTCAGCCGCGACGTCTGGGGCTACATCAGCCTGGGCTACTTCAAGCAGCGCCTGAAGGACGGCGAGGTCGGCTCGTCGACCATGCCGCACAAGGTCAACCCGATCGACTTCGAGAATGCCGAGGGCAACTTCGGCCTGGCCAGCGCGCTGCTGACCCACCTCAGCCAGAAGCTGCCGATCAGCCGCTGGCAGCGCGACCTGACCGACTCCACCGTGCTGCGCAACATGGGCGTGGCCCTCGGCTACGCGGTGCTGGGCCTGGACGCGCTGGCCCGCGGCCTGGACAAGCTGGAGATCAACCCCGCCGCGCTGGCCGCCGACCTGGACAGCGCCTGGGAGGTGCTGGGCGAGGCGATCCAGACGGTGATGCGCCGCCACGGCCTGCCCGAGCCCTACGAGCAGCTCAAGGCCTTCACCCGCGGCCAGCCGATGACGGCCGAACTGATGCGCGGCTTCGTCGCCGGTCTGGCGCTGCCGGAGGCCGACAAGGCCCGCCTGCTGGCCATGACCCCGGCCAGCTACACCGGTGCCGCCGAGGCGCTGGCGCGCCGCATCTGAGCCCCGTCCGATCCAGACCCTGACCGCCGAGGCCGACGCGATGCGCTTCACCGACATGCTCCAGGCCGCCAGCGTGCGCGCCGACTCGATGCTCTGCGTGGGGCTGGACCCCGAGCCCTCGAAGTTCCCCGCCGCCTGGAAGGGCGATGCCACGCGCATCGCCGACTTCTGCTGCGGCATCGTCGACGCCACCAAGGACCTGGTCGGCAGCTACAAGCCGCAGATCGCCTACTTCGCCGCCCACCGCGCCGAGGACCAGCTCGAACGCGTGATGGCCCACATCCGGCGCGTGGCACCGGGCGTGCCGGTGATCCTCGATGCCAAGCGCGGCGACATCGGCTCGACCGCGGCCCAGTACGCCCGCGAGGCCTTCGAGCGCTACCAGGCCGACGCGGTCACGCTGTCGCCCTACATGGGCTTCGACTCGATCGAGCCCTACCTGAAGTACGACGGCAAGGGCCTGATCCTGCTGTGCCGCACCAGCAACCCCGGTGGCTCGGACCTGCAGGCCCAGCGCCTGGCCGACGGCAGCCTGCTCTACGAGCAGGTGGCCCGCATGGCCGCCGGTGACTGGAACCGCAACGGCCAGCTCGGCCTGGTCGTGGGCGCGACCTTCCCGGCCGAGATCGCCCGCGTGCGCGAGCTGGCGCCGACGCTGCCGCTGCTGATCCCGGGCGTCGGCGCCCAGGGCGGTGATGCCGAGGCCACGGTGCGCGCCGGCTGGCGCGGCGCGGCCGCCGGCGACCTGTCGGGCACCACCGGCGCCATCATGGTCAACTCCTCGCGCGCGGTGCTCTATGCCAGTGCCGGCGAGGACTGGGCCAGCGCCGCACGCGCGGCCGCCATCGCCACGCGCGATCTGCTGCGCCGGGCCGGCCGCGCGGCCTGAGTCCGTGCGCCCGGGCGCGCCCCGGCGTCCGCAACAAGGCGTAAAGATCGCGTCCGGACCTACGGCCGGATGCCGGCCCGTTTCGGGGCCGCGCCGGGCCTGAACCGCGGTTTCCAGGCTGCGCCAGCGCGATCGCTCATCGATGGAGCCTGTGCCATCGGTCACGCCGGGGTCGTGCGGCAGGGTCGCCGATCCACGGGGGACCTGCCTGCCGTGCGGGGGGTGCCAAGGTGATACTGACCGCGACCGATCCTCCGTCGGCGGCTGCTCCGGCCGTGACGTCGCGGACCGGCTGCACCGAGTCGCCTCCGTGGACACCCCCTTGTTCGCCCCTCCGAGTTCCAGCGCCGCGTTCGACGCCCTGCGTCACCGCGTGCTGCAGGCCTACTGCCGCGCGGTCGCGGTGATCTCGGGGCTGGGCCTGCTGACCTGGCTGGCGCTCGGCGAGCTGGACTCGCTGGCCGCGCGCTGGCCCCTGCTGCTGGCCTATGGCGCGATCGCCCTGCTGGCGGCCGCCTGTGCCCGGCTGGAGCCGGCACAGGCCGAGCAGGCCCTGCTGCCGGTGGCGCTCGGCAGCGTGGTCTCGATCGCCGCCGGGGCGCTCTACAGCCCCTGGTCGCTGGACACGCCGGGCCTCGTCTTCTACTGCCTGCAGATCGTCGTCGTCTGGGCCGTGGGCAGCGGCGGCACGGCCTGGACCGTCACGCTGGCCTCGCTGGCGGCCGTCGGCGCACTGGCCGTCAGCGACTGGCTGCAGGTGCTGCCGCAGCAGCCGCCCACCCCGGCCACGCTGCAGGCCTGGGGGCTGCGGCTGGCGGCCTGGCTGCTGTCGCTGTTGTTCGGGGTGTCGATCGGCCGTGCGCTGGCCCGCTTGATGGACCACCAGGTGCAGACCGTCTCCAGCCGCGAGCGGCGCTTCCACGCGCTGCTGGACATCGCCTCCGTCGCCTACTGGGAGACCGATGCCAAGCTGCGGCTGCGGCGCGTGGTCTACCGCAGCGGCGCGGGTTCGCTGGCCCATCTGACCGAGGCCGAAGGACGCCTGCCCTGGGCCTGGACCGCCCTGCAGTTCGAGCCCGATGCGCTGGATGCGCTGCGCGCCGACATGGAAGGCCGCGAGGCGGTGCGCGAGGTCACCGCCCGCCTGGCGCGGCCCGACGGGCGTGGCTTCACGCTGCTCGTCAGCGGTCAGCCCCGGCGCGATGCCCAGGGGCGCTTCATCGGCTACTGGGGCGTGGCGCGTGACGTCAGCACCGAGCACCGGGCGCGCGCCGCGCTGCAGGCCACCGAACGCCGCTACCACGACCTGTTCGTGCGTCTGCCCACGCCCTTGCTGCTGCACCGGCGCGGCCAGATCATCGACGCCAATCCGGCGGCGGCGCAGTTGCTGGGTTATGCGTCGGTCGCCCGCATGCTGGGCCACGATCTGCTGGCCGAGCACATGGACGAGGGCGGCCGGGTGCAGGCCCGCACCCGGCTCGACCATCTGGAGCAGCAGCCGCTGGGGGCCGCGCTGCCGCCGCAGCCCTTCCGCCTGCTGACCCACCAGGGCACCGAGCTGCAGGTGCGCGCCTCGGCCGCGCGGGTCGAGGACGCCCAGCTGCCGGCCGTGCTGTCCATCCTGCTCGACGAGACGGCCTCGGTGGCCGCCGCGCGCGCGCAGCAGCGCACCGAGGTGCTGTTCGCCCAGGTGCTGGCCACCAGCCCCGACGTCATCGCGCTGATCGATCTGGCCAGCGGCCAGCTGCTGGTGGTCAACGAGGCCTTCTGCCGCCTGACCGGCTGGAGCGTCGAGGAGGTCGCCGGCCGCAGCGCCGCCGATCTCGGCCTGTGGCGCGAACCGGCCGAGTACGAGCGCCTGCTGGCGCTGCTGCAGCAGCGCGGCGGCACGGTGCGCGATGTCACCGTCCATCTGCAGACCCGCCATGGCCAGGGCGTGGCGCTGCTGGTCTCGGCCTCGCGCTTCGAGCGCGACGGTCGCGAGCGGCTGGTGCTCAATGCCCGCGACGTCAGCGATGTGGACCGGCTGCGCCTGGAGCGCGAGGCCATCCTGGACAACGCCTCGGTGGGCATCGCCTTCGCCCGCGATGGCCGCTTCGAGCTGGTCAATCCGCAGTTCGAGCAGATCTACGGCTGGCCGGCGGGCGAGCTGGCCGGCCGGCCGACCGCGGCCATCTGGTCCGGCGCCCAGGAAGATGCCGCCCTGGCCGAGGAGCTGGGCGCCGCCCTGCGCCGCGGCGAGGCGGTCGAGCTCGAACGCCTGGGCACGCGCCACGACGGCGGGCTGTTCCTCGTGCGGCTGCGGGCCAAGGCCATCGACGCCCTGCACCCGGCCGAGCACGGCACGATCTGGATCGCCGAGGACGTCACCCGCCAGCGCCGCGACGAGCAGGCCCTGGCCCGCGCCCGCGACGAGGCAGAGGCCGCCAGCCGGGCCAAGAGCGCCTTCCTGGCCAACACCAGCCACGAGATCCGCACCCCGCTCAACGGCCTGCTGGGGCTGGCGCGCCTGGCCCGTCAGCCCGGCGTGCCGGCGGCCCGTCAGCGCGAGTACCTGGACCAGATCGCCGAGAGCGCCGAGGCGCTGTCGATGATCATCTCCGACATCCTCGACCTGTCGAAGATCGAGGCCGGCCGGCTGGAGATCGAGTCGGTGGCCTTCGACCTGCGCGAGCTGCTGCATGCGCTGCAGCAGGGCTATGCCGCGCTGGCCGCCGCCCACGGCCTGGCCTTCTCGGTCGAGGTCGACCGCGGCCTGCCCGCGCGACTGGCGGGCGATCCGCTGCGGGTGCGCCAGATCCTGGCCAACTTCCTGCACAACGCGCTGAAGTTCACCGCGGCCGGCAGCATCCGTCTGGTCGCCCAGTGGCGCGCCGACGAGGGCGTGCGCTTCGAGGTCCACGACACCGGCCCCGGCATCGACGAGCCGACCCAGCAGCGCCTGTTCAAGCCCTTCACCCAGGGCGACGACTCGACCAGCCGGCGCTATGGCGGCACCGGTCTGGGCCTGTCGATCAGCCGCGAGCTGGCCCAGCTGATGGGCGGCCGCATCGGCGTGATCAGCGCGCCGGGCCGGGGCAGCAACTTCTGGGCCGAGCTGCCGCTGCCGCCGGCGCCCGAGCCCCCGCCCGACACCGTGCCCGATGCCCAGGACGATCTGGTGCTGCGCGGCGCCCGCGTGCTGCTGGCCGAGGACAACCCGGTCAACCAGATGATCGCGGTGGCCATGCTCGAACAGTGGGGGCTGGTGGTGACGGCGGTCGACGACGGCACGCAGGCGCTGACGGCCGTCGAGCAGGCGGACGCGGCCGGCCGGCCCCTGGACCTGGTGCTGATGGACGTGCAGATGCCCGGCCTCAGCGGGCACGAGGTCACCGAGCGCCTGCGCCACACCCACGATCCGCGCCGTCTGCCGGTGATCGCGCTGACCGCCGCGGCCCTGGTCTCCGAGCGCGAGCGCGCGCTGGCCGTCGGCATGAACGACTTCGTCACCAAGCCGATCGATCCGCCGCGGCTGCGCCGCGCGCTGGTCAGGGCCCTGCGCGCGCGGCGCTGAAGGCGCCGGCCACGTCCGGTGGCTGCCACGCCGGGGCCCGTGCCGCACCCGACCGCAGGGTCGGCGTCAACGCTGTCAGCGCCGTCAACGCCGCCAGCGGCGGGGCGCCGCGCAGCGACAGCGCCCGCGGCCGCCAGTCGCCCTGTGCGGGCGCCTGCAGCGCCGCCGCCGGGACCTGGGTGTTGCCGGCCAGCGCCGCCGTCTCGGGCAGTTGCCAGCGGCCCGTGCCGACCTGCAGGTTGTTGAGCACCTGCACCGCCACCGTCGGCGGTGCCGGCGCACGGCCATCGCTGACCCGCAGCCAGACGGCGTCATCGCCCGACCGTTCGTTGACCAGGGTGTTGTGCACCAGGTCCAGCCGGTGGGCGGGGCCCTGCAGGCCTTCGGCGCCGTAGGACACCAGCACCGGATTGCGCGTGGCCGGGCCCTGGCGGATCAGGTTGCCGAGGGCCCGCACCTGGCCGCCGTTCGGGAACTCCAGCTCGTAGCTCGCGCTGCCGCCGTCGTCGCTCAGGCGGTTGCCGATCACGTCGCTGACGTGGGCGCGCGACTTCAGCAGATGGCCGACGCGCACGCCACCGAAGTGGCAGCCGAGGACCGTCAGCCGCGCGATCGCGCCGACATAGAGGTGATGGGTGCGGCCGTCGCCAGCGCCGTTGCGGTCGAAATGGCAGTCCTGCAGCCACAGCTCGGAGACGCCGTCATTGCCGCTGAGCAGGCCGTTCTCGCAGTCCTCGAAGCGGCAGTCCTGCAGCGCCAGCGTGCCGCCCTCGAAGCGGATGCCGGCGCCGTTGCGGTCGGCCACGCGCACGCCACTGAAGGCCAGGCCGCGCAGGCGCAGCGTGCTGCCGCGCACCACCCACAGCGCCTTGCCCTCGGCGGCCTGGCCGTGGGCGGGCAGCCGGGTGCCCGGTCCGCGGGCACGCACGGTCAGCGCGCGCCGGCCCTCGATGAGCAGCGGCTCGGCCGGATGGTCGCCGGGATCGAGCTCGATCAGCGCACCGTCGGGCGCGGCCTGCAGGGCCTGGCCCAGCCGCGTGAGGCGGCGGCCCGGACCGACCTGCAGCACCGCGCTCCAGCCGCCGGGGGGCGGGGCGTCGAGGTCGACGCCGAGGCTGGACGGCGCGGCCCGCGCGGACGTGGCCCAGCCTGCTGGGCCCACGCCCATGCCCACACCCACGCCAAGGCCCACCAGCGCGAGCAGCGCCTGGCGCCGGCCGGGATCGTGCGCCGGACCGGGGTCTGGCCGTCGGGCGGGCGGCAGGGGCGGCTGTGGTGGCTGTGGCCGCGGGTCCGGGCTGCGGGTGGGGGGCATCGCCAGGTCTCCAGACCGGGTCACCGGTCGGTGGTCGGTGGGGCGGATCGCTCAGCGGGCGGCGGCCGGGCGCGGCGCCTGCAGCGCGACGGCCGTCAGCAGGCCCAGCAGCAGCGCGATGCGCGGCATGTCCAGCAGGCTGTCGATGGCGCCGACGGCCTGCACCGCCACCAGCGCGGCCAGCAGGGGCGCGGCCAGCGGCCAGGCGGGCGCACCGGTCGGGCGGCGCAGCGCGCGGGCGGCCATCCACAGTGCGCCCAGCAGGCCCGCCAGCCAGGCGCCCAGACCGATCAGGCCCTGCTCGTACAGCAGGTGCACGGCCAGGTTCTTGGCATGCCAGGGCATGTGGTGCTTGTCGCTGCTGAAGAACCAGGCGGCGCCTTCCGCGCCGAAGTCGCCGTTGCGCAGCAGGGGGCGGCCGCTGGCGTCGCTCAGCGTGATCTCGCGCAGGTCGACCGCCACGCCGGCGGCCTCGGTGGCCAGCGACAGCACGCGCTGGCCGGGCCAGGGCGAGCGTCCTTCCGCGGGCTCGCCCGGGCGCCAGTCGACGGTGAGCGTCTGCCAGGCGCCGGGAACGTCGGTCGGCCGCAGCGGCACGCTGATGCTGTTGCAGCCCCCGTCGTAGATCAGGTGGCGGTCGCACAGCTCGACGATCAGCGGTGTCGTGCCCGCGGTGCGCAGCGTCAGACCCAGCTGCAGCGGGCCGGGTGCGGGCCGCGTGCGCAGGCGCTGCGACAGGCGCAGCAGCTCGCCGTGGCCCATCACGTGCTGGCCGGCGACCAGCCGCATCGTGGCGCGGCCGTCGCTCGGGTCGTGCAGCAGGCGGATGTCGCCGGGCCGGGTGCCGGGCGCGGCCTCCAGCGCCCAGCGGTCGACGAAGCGGCCGCTGCCCACGCCGCTCAGCAGCCGGCCCTCGGTGCGCAGGCGCTGCACGATGTCGCCCCAGTGGCGACCGCGCAGGTCCTCGTCGCCGCCGGTCTGGCCGATGCGGTCGCTGAAGTACGTGCCACCGCCGAAGCTGCCGACCAGCAGCGCCAGCCCGGTCAGCGCGGTGGCGGCGCCGGTCTGCCAGCGCAGGCCGCCGGGCCACGGGGCCCGGCGTGTGTGCAGGGGCCGGCTGCCGCGGGGGGCGGTGCGGACGCCGGGCGCGCCCTCGGGCATCGCACGGGAGGGGCCTGCCGCCGGTCCTGACGTGCCGCGCGTTGCCGTTGCCGCCGCCGCCGCCGCCCGGCTCAGCGCCCAGGCGCCGAGACCGGCCGGCAGCAGCGCCACCAGCGCGCCGCGCAGGCCAGCGTCCGGCCCACCCCAGTGCAGTGCGACCCAGGGCAGCGTGGCCAGCAGCAGCCACCAGCCGCTCCAGGCGAGGGCGGGTGACCGCCGGCCGGCGCGGGCGGGCGGTCGGGTGGGCGGACGGGCCGCCGCCGCCAGTCCGGCCAGGCACAGCAGGCCTGCACCGGCGGCCGCCAGATAGGGCCCCTTGGGCAGCAGCAGGCCGATGGCGGCCAGCACCGGCGCGCCGGTCAGCAGGCCGGCCGTCAGCGGCCGCGCCAGGCCGGTGGCGGAGGGCTGCGGTGGTGCGGCCACCGGCAGCAGCAGGGTCAGCAGCGCCAGCAGCAGCAGCAGGCCGCGCCAGCCGGCGAGCGGGAACAGGGCCCCGCCGGCCAGCACCAGCAGCAGCGCCAGCAGCGTGCCGGCGGCCCACGGTGACAGCCACGGGCGCGGGTCCGCGGCCCGGGCGGGCGGTTCCACCGCCGGGCCGGGGCTGGCGATGGGCGGGTGGCCGGGGCGCGCGCCGGATGCGGGGGCCTGGGCGCGCTCGTCCGGTGTCGCGTCCAGCCAGGCGCACAGCAGCAGGCCCAGCGGCAGCGTCAGCAGCACGATGCGCGAGAACGTCGTCAGCCCGGCATAGATCCCCAGCGCCATCACGCCGCCCCACAGGGCCAGCGCCGGCAGGCCGCGCGCATGGCGCAGGCGCTGCAGCGCGAACGGCGCGGTGACGGCCAGCCAGGCGTCGAGCGCGGCGCCGCCGACGTGCATCTCCCAGAACGGGCCGGTGGTGCGGTAGTCGCTGGAGAAGTCCAGCAGGCCGGGATAGGCCAGCCGCTCCAGCAGGCAGCTGGCACTGACGACGGCAAAGCCGCACGCCAGGCCGCCGCCCAGCGCCAGGGCGGCGGCGCGCGGCTGTGCGGCCTGCTCGCGCCGCCACAGCGGCACCAGCCACAGCAGCAGCAGCGCCGGCTTGAGCAGGCGCAGCACGTTGGCCGCGCCCCGGTAGCCGTCGTACCAGGTCCAGGGCTGGGGCCAGCCGCCGGCGTCCTGCCCGCCGCGCCAGGCCGCCAGCGCCTGCACGGCCAGCCAGGGCAGACCGACCAGCAGCAGCGGGACGAGCGGTGCCGCGGTGGCGCCGCGTCCGCCGTGACCGGCCGCCACGCCCCCCGCGCCGGCCTGTGGCCACAGCGCATGGCGGGCCCAGGCGCCGGCGGCCAGGGCGGCCAGCAGCAGATCGGATTCCTCCAGCGTCAGCCAGCCGGTCCAGGGGGCCAGGCCGGCCAGCGGCAGCAGGGCCGGCCACAGCCACAGCCAGGCGCGCGGTGCGGCGCCCGCGGCCAGGGCCAGCACGGCGGTGGCCACCAGCGCCACGGTCGGCGACAGCGGATGCAGCGCCGCGATGGCGCCGGCGACCGCCAGTGCGGACAGCGCGGCCACGGCCGCGCGCAGACGGGCCGCGGGGCGGCGAGGATCGGACATCAGGGACAACTCCGGGAGGACCGCGTCAGCGCAGCGGCAGCATCAGCTTGAACAGCCCGCGCAGCGTGATCAGCTGGTCGGGGCTGCGGGTTTCGTCCAGCACCTCGGCCATGCGGCGGCGGATGCCGGGGCTGCGGCGGGCGCGCCAGATCAGCAGGTCGGCCAGCCAGGGCCGGGCGCTGATGCGGTCGGCCTTGCGGTAGAGCGCGAAGCGTGGCTGCAGCGCCTGCAGGCGCTGCGCATAGTCCTGCAGCAGCCCGGCGTCCGCCGCGGCCGATGCCGATGCCCGATCGTGCGGTGCGGCCAGGGCCCCGTGCAGGGCCGCGGCCGCCAGCAGGCCGGTCTCCATCGCCTTGCCGATGCCCTCGCCGGTGAAGGCATAGGTGCTGCCGACGGCCTCGCCGGTGGCCAGCAGGCCGGGGCGACCCCAGCGCGCGCCATCGAGCGAGCAGCGCAGCGGGGCGCCCTTGAGCGGCGCGACGACCTCGCCCTCGCGCAGCAGGCGGCCGGCGTCGGCATGCACCTCGCCGAAGATCTGCATCACGTCGCGCAGGTTGACGTCGGCCATGCGGGCGCGGCCCTGCGCGTCGATCGAATGGCTGCCCGACAGGCCGACGCCGACGTTGAACAGATCGTCCGGCCCCGGGAACACCCAGCCGTAGCCGCCGCGCAGCCGCGGGTGCCAGACCACCTGCAGTGTCCGCAGCCGGCCGGCGAGCTCCGGATGGCGGACATGGGTGCGCACGGCCATCGCGCTCGGTGTCTGGCGCTCGCACAGGCCGGCGGCCAGCATCGCGCGCGGACGGGCGCCGGTGGCCAGCACGGTCCAGCGCGCCGGCAGCTCGATGCTGCGCCCCCCCTGGCTCAACCGCGCGCCGCACACGCGGCCCGCCTCGTCCAGCAGCGGCCCATCCCAGCGCCAGGGCGCCGCGAAGCGGGCACCGGCCCGCACGGCGGCCCGGCACAGGATGTCGTCGAGCACCCGCCGGGGCAGCACGGCCAGCTGGCCCGGTACATCGACCTGCCCGCCACGCGGTGCGATGCAGGTGACGGCCTGCAGCCGGCGGGCCCGGGCCATCACCTCCTCGTGCACGCCCAGATGGTGCAGGGCGGCATGGGCATCGGGGATGAGGCCGTCGCCGCAGACCTTGTCCCGCGGGAAGGCCTGCTCGTCGATCAGCAGCACATCGTGCCCGCGGCGGGCCAGGGCCTGGGCGCAGGCGCTGCCGGCCGGGCCGGCGCCGACCACCAGCACCTCGCAGGAGGGCGGCAGGGCCGTCGGTGGCGGATCGCCCGGCCCGGCGTGCGGGCCGTGGCCAGCGGCCGGTGCAGGGGGGAGGAGAGGCGCGGCGGGCGAGGCGGAGGTCATCGGCGGCGGTGCGGTCGGCCATCCTGCGGGGCCGCCGGGTGGGGCGACTCGAAGCATTTCATTGTAGGCAGCCCCCGGCCGGCCCCCGGCGCGCACGCCGCTGGCCGCATGCCCCCGGGTGTGTGCCCCCGCACGCTTGACACGGCTCAAACAGGCCCGGCCGCCACAGTGCCACGATGGGCCCAAGGAGAACGCGATGACCCCCTCGAGCCCCGCCCCCCTGGACCCTGAACAACGGCGTTGGCTGCACGAGACCCTGCAGCAGCGTCGCCTGGAGCTGCAGCACGCGCAGCAGGCCCATCTGGGCGGTGGCAGCCGTGCCGAGCATGCCCGCGAGGTGCTGCTGCAGGACGGCGACGACGCCACCCAGCGCGATGCCGAGCGCGAGCTCGACCTGGCGCTGACCGACCGCGAGGTGGTCGCGCTGGCCGATGTCGATGCCGCGCTGCGGCGGCTGGAGACCGGTCGCGCCGGCCAGTGCGAGGCCTGTGGCGAGCCGATCGCCTGGCCCCGCCTGCGCCTGCAGCCGACCGCCACGCACTGCATCGACTGCGCGAGCGGACTCGAACGCGGCCGGCCACGACCGGCCACGCTCTGAGCCGGCGCGGCCGCCTCACCCACCCGGTCACGACGCCGCCGCGGCGCCTGACCTCCCACCCCCAACCGGAGATCCCATGACCCTGTTCCACGCCGTCGTCACCGTCGACCACCATCAGGCCCAGGTGCTGCAGTTCGATGCCGAACATGTGCTTGCCCAGAAGGTCAAGAGCCACAGCCACCACACCAAGCAGCATGGCAACACGGTGCGCACCGAGCACGAGTTCTATGCCGACGTCTGCGATGCACTGGCCGGCATTCCCGAAGTGCTGGTCACCGGTTCGCGCAACGCGATGGCCGACTTCCGCCACTACGTCGAGAAGCACCGCGCGCCGCTGGCCGCCCACATCGTCGGTTGGGAGACCATCGATCATCCGACCGAAGGCCAGCTGATCGCCTTCGCGCGCCAGTACTTCGTCAAGTACGACCGCATGGCCGGCACGCCGATCCCGAGCTGATCCCGAGCGGATCCCGGCCCCGCGGTTCCGGCGTCAGGAGCCCGCCGCCCGGCGTCCGGTCAGGCCGCCGGCAGCGTGAGGCGGAAACAGCTGCCGACGCCCGGCTCGGAGCGCGCATCCAGCCGGCCGCCCATGGCTTCGGCCAGGCCGCGCGCGATGCTCAGGCCCAGGCCGGTGCCGCCCACCGCCGTGCGTTCGGCACCGAGCCGGTTGAAGGGCTCGAACAGGTGTTCGAGCTGCGCTTCGTCGAGCCCGATGCCGCCGTCGGCGATCTCGATCCAGACCCGGCCGGCCGCGGTGTCGCGGCCGCAGCGGGCCTCGACCCAGCTGTCGCGCCGGTTGTACTTGATCGCGTTGCTGACGAGGTTGGTCAGCACCTCCCAGATGCGGCGGCCGTCGCCGCGGGCCAGCACCTCGTCCGGCGCGGCGGCGCCGTCTTCGGTCCCGTCCTGCGGGGTCGGCCCGGCCACCCGCAGACGCAGACCCAGCGCCGTGGCCGCGGCCTCCTGCAGCTGCATCACGTCGCGCACCGTCTGCCGCAGTGGCACGGCTTCCTCCTGCAGCTGCAGCGCGCCGCATTCGAGCCGCTGCAGCTCCAGCACCTCGTTGACCAGGCCCAGCAGGTGTTCGCTCGCCTGGCGCATCAGGCTCAGCCGGCGCTGGCCCTCGCTGCTGCACACGTCGCCCTGCAGCTGCAGCAGATGGGTGAAGCCGATGACGGCGTTCAGCGGCGTGCGCAGCTCATGGCTCAGGCGCGACAGCAGCTTGGACTTGGCGCGGCTGGCGGCCTCGGCCAGGGCCTGCTCCTGCTGGGCCCGCAGCGCGGCCTGGTGGGCCTGCTGGGCCTCGACCCGCGCCGTGCGGTCATTGAACAGGCACAGGAACAGCCCGGCCGGCGGGCCGTCGCGCCGCGCGAGGGTCGCCCCCGGTGCGACCAGCCCCTCGCGCAGCGGCAGGCGGCACAGCCGCAGATCGGCCCAGCGGCGGCGGCGGTCGAAGGTCAGCACGGCCATGTCGTCGAGGGCGACGCTGACGCCCTCGTCACGGCAGCGCAGCAGGGCCAGCGCCAGTTCGCGTTCGGCCTCGGGCTGCACCAGCAGCCGGCGCAAGGGCAGCGGCATGCTGCGCAGCGCGCCGGCCAGCGCGTAATCCTCGGTCGCCCGGGCATTGGCGTCGACGATCACGCCATGTTCGTCGATCAGCAGCGCCGGCTGCGGCAGCAGGCGGAACAGCGTGCTGAACCAGTCCAGCGTGCGCGACATCCGCAGCTGGGTCTCCTCCAGCTGCTGGTTGCGGGTCTCGAGTTCGAGCTGGTAGAGGCGGAAGACCTGCTCCAGCGGCGCGCTCAGGCGGGCATCGGTGCCGAGCAGGGTCTGGGCCGCGACCGTCTCGCCGGCGCGCAGGTGGTCGAGCGCCGTCTGCAGCAGATCCTGCAAGGCGTCGTGGCGGTGAGGGCCGGGGCCGGGCCCGTCCTCGATCGTGACCCGGCTGTCGGCCAGTGGCGCGACGGGCCGCGTGGCGGGCAGGTACGACGACGGACCGGGCAGGGTGTTCATGGTCGATCAGGTCCGGAGTCTGCATCCAGGGCCGCGGCGGATGCCGGCGACGGACGGTACCAGCGGGTGATGTCCAGGTGCGAGACCACCGCACCGCTTCCCTCGCCGTGGGCCGCGCCGTCCAGCGGCAGGGCCTGCAGCGCGAACCAGCGGGGCTCGTCCGGGGCATCACAGGGATAGATCAGCTCGACGCGGTCGCGCTGGCCGGCCAGCAGCTGCTGCAGCTGCAGCAGCACCTGCCCGGCGTCCGGGGTCGTCGAGCGGGCGACCACGCCGAGGTAGTTGACGCCGATCTCGGTGTGGGCCTCCAGCGGCCGGCCTTCAGCGTCGCAGGCGGCATTGGCCTGCGCGAACGCGCGCCAGGCGCGGTTGACCTGGGTGATCGTGCCCAGGCGGTCGAGCACCGCGATGTGCTGCGGCAGCGAGTCGATCAGCCGCTGCAGCCGGCGCGCGTCGTGCAGCCGGGAGACGTCGACCAGGCTGAGCACCGCCCGTCGCCGTGCGCCGCCCTCGGCGTAGCCGACCACGCGGGCCAGGTGGCGCTGGCCCTGTGGGCCCATGAGCTCGCGCTCGATCAGCGACTCGCCGGCCAGGGCACGGGTCAGGTCGCCGACCAGCTCGGGGTAGTCGATCTGGCAGTTGAAGTCGCCGATGTGGCGGCCGACGTCCTCGCGCCGCAGGCGGAACAGCGGCTGCGCCTCGGGCGTGAAGCGCACCAGGGCGAGCGCCGGATCGACGAACAGCGTGGCGATGCCGGTGGCCTGCGACATGCCTTCCAGGTCGGCGTTCAGCGCGTTGACCAGGTCGAGCTTGGCGTTGTATTCGGCATTGACGGTGTAGAGCTCCTCGTTGACCGACTGCAGTTCCTCGTTGGTCGACTGCAGCTCCTCGTTCGAGGACATCAGCTCCTCGTTGGCGGCCTGCAGCTCCTCGTTGGCCGCCTCCAGCTCCTCGATGCTGCCCTGCAGCGTCAGCCGGGTGTCCGACAGCTCGCGCTCCAGCCCGGCCAGACGGTCGAGTTCGGCGCTGTCGAGTGGCCGCTCGTGGGCGCGCGGGCCGTCGTCGTCGGGCAGCGTCTCGATGCTGGCCAGCACGCAGCCCTGGCCTTCCTCGCTGGCGGGCAGCGGCCGCGCGACGACGCGCACGCGCAGCTCGCGGCCGTCGAGCTCCATCCACAGCGGTGGCGCGGTGCAGGGCTGGCGTTCGCGCAGCGCGCGCTGCACCGCATTGCCCACCACCGCGCCCAGGCGCGGCGGCAGCAGGCGGATCGCGTCCAGGTTCGGCTGGCCGCCGGACACGCGCAGGAAGCGCTCGGCCGGGCCCCAGGCATGCAGCAGCTGGCGCTGCGCGGTGATCAGCAGCGAGACCGGCACATAGGCCTGCATCAGCGCCTGCTGGGCGAGATCGACCGCCGTGGCGCCGCTGCCCACGCGTGCGGTGCGCTCACCGCTGCCACGCAGGCGCGGCGGCAGGCCGCGCGGGCCGGCCGGTGCCTGGCGCGGGCCGAACTCGCGCAGCGTCTGGGTGATCAGCACCGGCCGCATCAGGCGGTAGAGCTTGTGCAGGCCGTCGACGACCTGGAAGTCCGGCTGCAGCGCGCCCAGCGATTCGCTCGAACCCAGCATCAGCAGCCCGCCCGGGTTCAGCGCGTACTGCAGGCGGCGCATCACGTGTTCCTGGGCATCGGCCTGGAAGTAGATCAGCGTGTTGCGGCAGACCACCAGGTCCATGCGCGTGAACGGCGCGTCCTCCATCAGGTTGTGGCGCGCGAACAGCACCATCTGCCGCAGCTCGGGCCGCACCGTGATGCGCTCGTCCTGACGCACGAAATGCTGGGCCAGACGCGGCGCGCTGAGCCCGTCGCCCGCGCCGGCCGGATAGCTGCCGCTGCCGGCCTGGGCCAGCGAGCGGGTGTCCACGTCGCTGGCGAAGACCTTGATGCCGGGCCAGCGCTGCTCGGCCTGGCAGGCCTCCAGCGCGAGCATGGCCAGCGTGTAGGCCTCCTCGCCGGTCGCGCAGCCGGCGCTCCAGATGCGCAGCGGCGCGTTGTCGGCCCGCTGGCGCAGCAGCTGGCGCAGCGCATCGGACAGCGCCTCCCAGGCCGTCGCATCGCGGAAGAAGCTGGTGACCGGGATCAGCAGCTCCTGGCGCAGGGCCTCGCACTCCTCGATCGAGCCCTGCACCCGGTCGGCATAGTCCGACATCGAGGCCAGCGCCAGCGCCGCCATGCGCCGCTCGATGCGCCGCATCATCGTCGGCAGCTTGTAGTGCGAGAAATCGATGCCGCAGTGGCCCCGCAGGGTGTCGAACAGGCGCTGCAGCGCCGGCCGCGTCGATGGCGCGTCGATCAGCCCGCCATCGCCCAGGCGGCCGCATTCGCCGCGGGTGATGCGCAGCGTGCGGTCGGCCAGTTCGGTCGGCGGCAGCACCGCATCGATGCGGGTGGCGGCGATCGCGTTGCGCGGCATGCTGTCGAAGCGCGCGGTGTCGGGCTGCTGCGCCATCACGTAGCCGCCGCTGTCGCGCAGCACGCGTGCGCCCTGGCTGCCGTCGGAGCCCGAGCCCGACAGGATGACGGCCAGGGTACGCGGCGCCAGCGCGGCATCCAGCGTCGACAGGAACTGGTCGATCGGCAGCGAGACGCCGTGGCGTGGCCGCGGTGCGAAGGCCAGTTGCTCGCGCTCCAGCGTCATCAGCACGCCCGGCGGCATCAGGTAGACCCGGTCGGCCAGCAGGCCTTCACCGGCCTCCGCCTGGTGCACCGGCAGGCAGCAGTGGCGCGACAGCAGCTCGGGCATCATCGAGCGGTGGTCGGGTGCCAGGTGCTGGATGATGACGAAGGCCGCCTGCGTCGGCGGCGTGATCGCCTCGAAGTAGCGCTGCAGCGCCTCCAGCCCGCCGGCCGAGGCGCCGACGACGACGATCCAGGGCATGGCCGTGGCGGCTTCCTCGGTCGCTCCGTCGTCGGCCATCGCCGATGGCCCGTGCCGCGTCACGGCAGGGTCGGCGTACGTGGTCAGGGGCGGGGCTTCCGCGGTGGGGTCGAGGTCGGAATCCGGGTGCAAGGTGTCGCTTTCAGCGCGACCCCTCGGCAATCGGACGTGCGGGCCGGGTGGGCCGGTGCACGCGGGACGGACGGTGTCTGCGGCGGCGCCCTGATGCCGGCCTGCCGCAGGATGACCATCACGGAATCGGGGTCAGACGGACAGCATAGCGCCGTCCGTCGAATCGTCCTGTAAGGGACTCTTTGCCGGGCTGTCAGGAGATCTTGTGCGGCGGGTCGTCGCCGGGCCCGTCGGACAGGGCGGACGCGCCGGACCGGACCCGACACCGAGGTCGGCCGGCCCGGTCGCTCATCCCCTCAGCCTCAGCCCGCCTTGACCTTCAGCCGCCACGCATGCAGCAGCGGCTCGGTGTAGCCGCTGGGCTGGGCCTTGCCCTGGAACACCAGGTCGAGCGCGGCCTGATACGCCGCACCTTGCGGGTTGGCCACCAGGCTCCTGTAGGCGGCGTCACCGGCGTTCTGAGCGTCCACCTTGGCGGCCATGCGGGCGAAGGACGCGCGCACCTGCTCTTCGGTCACCACGCCGTGGTGCAGCCAGTTGGCCACGTGCTGGCTGGAGATGCGCAGCGTGGCGCGGTCTTCCATCAGGCCGATGTCGTTGATGTCGGGCACCTTGGAGCAGCCCACGCCCTGATCGACCCAGCGCACCACGTAGCCCAGGATGCCCTGGATGTTGTTGTCGATCTCCTGCTGCTTCTCGGCGTCGCTCCACGTGGCTTCGGCCACCACGGGGATGGTCAGCAGGTCGGTCAGCAGCTTGTCGGTGATGGCGGGGTTCTCGGCGTCACCGCTGGCCTCGATCTGCTTCTGGATGTCCGACACCAGCACCTCGTGGTAGTGCAGCGCGTGCAGCGTGGCGGCGGTGGGCGAGGGGGTCCAGGCGGTGTTGGCGCCGGCCTTGGGGTGGCCGATCTTCTGCTTGAGCATCTCGGCCATCAGGTCGGGCATGGCCCACATGCCCTTGCCGATCTGGGCGCGGCCGCGCAGGCCGCAGGCCAGTCCGATCAGCACGTTGCGGCGCTCGTAGGCGGCGATCCAGGCGCTGGTCTTGATGTCGCCCTTGCGCATCATCGGGCCGGCCCGCATGGCGGTGTGCATCTCGTCGCCGGTGCGGTCCAGGAAGCCGGTGTTGATGAAGGCCACGCGGCTGGCGGCGGCGGCGATGCAGGCCTTGAGGTTGACGCTGGTGCGGCGCTCCTCGTCCATGATGCCCAGCTTGACGGTCGAGTCGGCCAGACCCAGCAGCTGCTCGACGCGGCCGAACAGCTCGCTGGCGAAGGCCACCTCATCGGGGCCGTGCATCTTGGGCTTGACGATGTAGACCGAGCCCGTGCGGCTGTTGCGGATGCCCGGCGTGCCCAGACCCTTCAGGTCGTGCAGCGCGATGGTGGTGGTGACCACCGCATCCAGGATGCCCTCGGGGATCTCCGAGCCGTCGCCCAGCAGGATGGCCGGGTTGGTCATCAGGTGACCGACGTTGCGCACGAACATCAGGCTGCGGCCGTGCAGGCGCACCTCGCCCTGGCCGTTGGGGGCGTGGTAGACGCGGTCGGCGTTCAGGCCGCGCGTCATCACCGTGCCGCCCTTGGTGAAGGACTCGGTCAGCGTGCCGCGCAGGATGCCCAGCCAGTTGCGGTAGCCGACCAGCTTGTCCTCGGCGTCCACGGCGGCCACCGAGTCCTCGAGGTCGAGGATGGTCGACAGCGCGGATTCGAGCACCAGGTCGGCGACGCCGGCCGGGTCGCTGCGGCCGATGGCCGTCGAGCGGTCGATGCGCAGGTCCAGGTGCAGGCCGTGGTGCTGCAGCAGCACCGAGGTCGGCGCCGCGGCATCGCCCTGGAAGCCGACGAACTGCGACGCATCGGCCAGACCGACGACGTGGCCGTTGGCCAGGCGCACCTGCAGCGCGCCGTGCTGCACGGTGTAGGCGGTGGCGTCGGCATGGCGGGTGCCTTCGGCCAGCGGGGCGGCCTGGTCCAGCACCGCGCGTGCGCGGGCGATCACCAGCGCGCCGCGCACCGGGTTGTAGGCCCGGCCCTTCTCGGCGCCGCCGGTCTCGGCGATGGCGTCGGTGCCGTACAGCGCGTCGTACAGGCTGCCCCAGCGGGCGTTGGCGGCGTTCAGCGCGTAGCGGGCGTTGAGGATGGGCACCACCAGCTGCGGGCCGGCCTGCACGGCCAGCTCGGCGTCGACGTTGGCGGTGGTCGTCTGCACCTGGGCCGGCACCGGCTTCAGGTAGCCGATCTTCTCCAGGAAGGCGCGGTAGGCCTGCATGTCGGCGATCGGACCGGGATTCGCGCCGTGCCAGCCGTCGATCTCGGTCTGCAGGCGGTCGCGTTCGGCCAGCAGGGCCTTGTTCTTCGGCGCCAGATCGTGGGCGATGGCGTCGAAGCCGGCCCAGAAGGCCTCGGCACTGACGCCGGTGCCGGGCAGCACCTCGGTGTCGATGAAGCGGGCCAGTTCGGCGTCCACCTGCAGGCGGTGGATGGGGGTGCGGGTGCGGCTCATGGTGTGGTCCTCCGGATGTCGCGGGTGGGATGCGGGAAAGGCAAGGCGAGGGGATCAGGCGGCGGTGCGGCGCGCGGGGGCGTCGCCCGCCGGGGCGGGAAAGGCGTCGAGCACGTCGCGCAGGCTGTGGCCGCTGCGCGTCGGGCGGGTGTCCAGCGGGTCCAGCGGCAGGCCCTGGCGGTCGACCCACAGCGTGGTGTAGCCGAACCAGGTGGCGCCGATCGCGTCCCAGCCGTTGGCCGAGACGAACAGGATGCGGCGCGCCGGCAGGCGCAGGTGATCGCAGCCCAGCTGGTAGACGGCCGGATCGGTCTTGTAGCGCTGCACCGCATGGGCCGACAGCACGCAGCCCAGCAGATCCTGGAAGCCGGCCGAGCGCACCGAGACCTCCAGCATGGCCGGGTCGCCGTTGCTCAGGATGCCGGTGGGCACGCCGCGCGCGCGCAGCGCCTGCAGCACGCCGAGGGCCTCGGGGAAGGGCGACAGGTGGCGGTACTCGTTCATCAGCGCGGCCTCGGCCGCGTCGTCCAGCGCCAGGCCGAGCTGGGCGCAGCCCTGGCGCAGCGCGGCGCGGGTCAGGTCCCAGAAGGGCTGGTAGCGGCCGCTCATCGACACCAGACGGGTGTAGCTGATCTGCCGCTCCCGCCAGGCGGTCGACAGCGCCTGGCCCTGGCCCGGCCAGCGCTGCTCGGCCGCCAGCGCCACGCTGTGGACGTCGAACAGCGTGCCGTAGGCATCGAACAGCACGGCCGCCGGCGCGGCCGGGCCGCGGGCCGGGGCGGGCGGGGTGCTGGAGCGCGAGGGCAGGTGGGCCATGGTGCTTCGCATCGTATTGCGAACCGATGCGGCCATTGATTGCGAGAAAGTCGATTGATTGGTGACCGAAACGTACGTAATCTGCCGGCCATGGATCGCCTGAAACAGATCGAGTCCTTCGTCGCCGTGGCGGCCAAGGGCAGCCTGACGGCCGCTGCCGTGGCCGAGGGCATCGCGCCGGCCGTCATCGGGCGGCGCATCGACGCGCTGGAGGAGCGCCTGGGCGTGAAGCTGCTGCTGCGCACCACGCGCCGGCTGTCGCTGACGCACGAGGGCGCGGCCTTCCTGGAGGACTGCCAGCGCATCCTGGGCGACATCGCCAATGCCGAGGCCAGCGTGACGGCCGGCGGGGTCAAGGCCAGCGGCCATCTGCGCATCACCGCGCCGGCGGGCTTCGGCCGCCGCCACGTGGCGCCGCTGGTGCCGGCCTTCACCGCCCGCCATCCCGAGGTCAGCCTGTCGCTGAACCTGTCGGACCGCGTGGTCGACATCGTCAACGAGGGCTATGACGTGGCGGTGCGCGTCGGCGACATGCCCGATTCCAGCCTGGTCAGCGTGCGCCTGGCCGACAACCGCCGGCTGTGCGTGGCCACGCCGGCCTATCTGGCGCGCGCCGGCGAGCCGCGCCACCCGTCGGAGCTGGCCCGCCATGCCTGCCTGACGCTGTCATCGGATGCCAGCCAGACCCGCGGCTGGGCCTTCGTCGTCGACGGCCAGGTGCAGCATGTGCGGCCGCAGGGCCGGCTGGACTGCAGCGACGGCCAGGTGCTGCACACCTGGTGTCTGGCCGGCCTGGGCCTGGCCTGGCGCAGCACCTGGGAGGTCGAGCACGATCTGGCCGCGGGCCGTCTGCAGGCCGTGCTGCAGGATCACGCCGCGCCGCCCAACGGGATCTTCGCCGTCGTGCCCCAGCGCAAGCATCTGCCCTTGCGGGTGCGGCTGTGGATCGATTTTCTGAAGCACCATTACGGGGACGCCGCCTACTGGCGTGCGCCCCCTGCCCTCTGAGCGGCCCGGCCGCCACCGTCCCCATGATTCCTGCTGACTGGCTGCCCTGGACCGACGCCCTGCTGACCTGGCTGCACCTGAGCGCGGTGCTGGGCTGGGCGGTGTTCATGACCAGCTGCACCGCGCTGCTGCGGCCGGACTGGCTCAATGGATCGGCCCTGCAGCGCCTGCAGCTGACGCAGCGCCTGGCCACCGGTGCCGGCGCGGCGACGCTGCTGACCGGCGTGCTCAAGGCGCTGCTGGGCGCCAAGGGCGCGGCGTGGCTGCTGGGCCAGCCGCTGCTGGGCTTCAAGCTGCTGGCCGCCCTCGCGATGGTGGTGGTGTGCTGGCGGGCCGGCACGCCGCTGCGGCGCTGGCTGGCGCGCTGGCGCAGCGAGGCGCGCCTGCCGCCGGCCGGTGAGGTCGACCGCCTGCGCCAGCGCCTGCTGCGGGCCGCGCACGGCATGCTGTGGGTGACGGCGGCCGGCGTGCTGCTGTCGCGCGGCCTGCTGGCACTCTGAGGCGGCCCGGGGCGGCCGGCGGACCGGGATCGGTCCCGGCCGGCGCCTTCAGTGGACCCGCATCGGCTGCTGGGCGAGCCCGCTGTAGCCGGCGATGTAGGCGTCCAGCGCCTCGGGCGTCGGATCGCTGTCGGCCAGCGCATCGACCCCGGCGCGGAACTGCTCGGCCAGCGCGCCCTCGATGAAGATCTCCTTGCGCGCGGACTTGTCGACGATCTCGTAGCCGCCGCGGTGCAGGGCCGGGGCGGCGGCATCCTCGGCCGGCAGCTCGATGGCGACGACGACGAAGCTGTCCGAGTTGTAGAGCATCTGCATGGCGAACTCTCCTTGGCGAGGACGTGAGGCCGCGGGCGGGCTTTTCAAGCCGGCGGGCACCGGCCGGCCGCCGCACCGCTGCGGACAGGGCCAGCTTGCCATGCACGGGGCGTGCCGTGATCCGCCGATCGCCGGGAGCGTGCAGATGCCGCACCGTGGCGCCCCCGGCCTGCGGGGGGCGGCCGGGCGCAGGCCCTGGTGTGGCGTGGGGGCGCGCGTTAGCGTCAGGGGGTGCGCTTTGTCCGCCCTTTGCCACGCCCCTGCGAACGCTCCTGCGACCGCCTGCCATGACCGCTGCCCTGTCGTCACCGCCCCCGTCCGCGCCGCGCCGTGCCGCGCGGGTGTCGGCGTCCGTGCTGGCCTGTCTGCTGGCGGGCCTGCCGTCGGCGGCCGGGGCGGTGCCGGACACGGCCGGGCGGATGTGGGTGACCGCACAAGTGATCGGGCAGGTGACTGGGCAGGTGACCGCCCCGGTGACCGCGCTGGCCGGCGCCAGCTGGTCGGAGGCGGCGCAGGCGGGCACCCGCGCGCCGGCCGATCCGGCGGCCACCCTGACCGCGACGGTGAGCGTGCCCGATGCGTCGGATGCACCGGATGCGTCAGCAGAGCCACCGGATGCCCCGACGGCCCGTCTGGCGGCCCCTGCGCCGGCCAGCGCCGGGCGTGCGCTGCTGGCCAGCGTCGCCGGCGGCCTGGTGCTGTGCGTGCTGGGCTGGCGGCACGCGCGCGCGCCGCGTCGCGGCGGCGTCCGCCCGCGCTGAGCCCCGGGCGCAGGCGCGCGTCGGGCCTGCCGCGGCGCTGGGCGCCCGGCGCTCAGCCCCCAGCGCTCCGCTCTTCGCGTTCCGCGCTCCGCGCTCCGGCTGCGACCGACGCCAGCCTCACGGCCCCGGTGCGCCGGCCGCGAACCAGCGGCCGAGCAGCGCGCGTTCGTCCTCGGTGATGCCGGTGGCGTTGTTCAGCGGCATGGTGCGCGCCTGCACCGCCTGCTGCTGGATGGCCGCGGCCTGGCGCTGGATCAGCTCCGGCGTGTGCAGGGCCACGCCCTTGTTCGCCAGCTGGGCGTTGTGGCAGAGCACGCAGCGCTGCTGCACCACCGCCTGCACGGCGGCGAAGGCGGCCGGTGCGGCCGTCGCGGCGTCGGCCGCCGGCCGCGGCGCCGGGCGCAGCGCCACCACCAGCCCGATCAGCAGCACCACGCCGCAGGCCGCCGCCCACCACGGCGCCGGCCGGCCCTGCACCTGCGCCGCATGGCGCATCGCGAAGCTGTGGCGGATCAGCGCGCCGGCGGCCATCAGCACCACCAGCACGGCCCAGGCGTGGCGGCCCTCATGCAGCCAGCCGTAGTGGTTGGACAGCATCGCCACCAGCACCGGCAGCGTGAAATACGTGTTGTGCAGGCTGCGCTGCTTGCCGCGCTGGCCGTGCACCGGATCGGGCGCCTGCCCGGCGCGCAACTGGCCCACCACCGTGCGCTGGCCGGGGATGATCCAGAAGAACACGTTGGCGCTCATGGCCGTGGCCAGCATCGCGCCGACCAGCAGGAAGGCCGCGCGGCCCGGAAACCACCGGCAGGCCAGCCAGGACGCGCCGACCACCAGCGCGGCCACGCCCAGGCCCACCCAGCGGTCACCGTGGCGGCGCTGGCCGAGGCCGCGGCAGATCAGGTCATAGGCCAGCCAGAACACGGCCAGGAAGCCGAGCGCCGCCGCCACCGCCGTGCCCGCGCTCCAGTCCTGCAGCCGGCGGTCGACCAGATAGGTGCCGGCGTTGAACAGGTAGAGCGTGGTGAACAGGCCGAAGCCGGTCAGCCAGGTCGAATAGCTCTCCCAGAACGACCAGTGCAGCGCGCGCATGCGCCCCGGCGCCGGCCGCCCGTCCTCGGCCGGCAGGCCGATCCAGCGCGGCGCCACACGGTACTTGGTCGCGTGATAGAAGCCGCCGCCGTGCACCGACCACAGCTCGCCGTCGACCCCGCGGTCCTTGAGTTGGGCGTCCTCGGGCGGCGTCAGGCTGTTGTCCAGCATGACGAAGTGGAAGGACGCGCCGATCCACGCGATCGCGGTGATCACGTGGGCCCAGCGCAGCAGCAGATTGGCCCAGTCGAGCAGGTAGGCGGTGTCCATCGTGGCGTGCGGGCTTCGGGGCGATGCGGCTCAGGATCCGCGGTAGGTCGAATGCGACCAGGGCGTGCACAGCAGCGGCACGTGGTAGTGGCCGGCCGCGTCGGCGATGCCGAAGTCCAGCGTCACCACGTCGAGAAAGGGCGGCTCGGGCAACTCGACGCCGCAGCCACGGAAGTAGTCGGCGACGTGGAAGCGCAACTGCCAGCGGCCGCGCGCCATCGTCGTGGCATCCAGCAGCGGGCCGCCGGGCGCGCGGCCGTCGGCGTTCAGCTGCAGGTCGCGCACGGGCTGCGGCGTGCCGTCATCGGCCAGCCGCCACAGCGTGACCCGCAGGCCCGCGGCCGGGCGGCCGTGCATGGTGTCGAGGACATGGGTGCTCAGGTGGCCCATCGGTGCGGACTCCGCGTTGGCATGGCGGGATGATCGCCCATCGGGGCCGGCATGCCGGTCCGGGCGGGGCAGCACGGGTCTTGCTGGGACCCGGCCGACTGCCGGGTTGCAAGCCGCGTGCGCGGCTGCATACTCGTGCAGGACAGCGGGCCGACCCGGTCGGGACGGCCCTGACCGGGCCGGTCCAGGCCCGTGATGCACCAAGATGATGCCTGATCTGCCCGTCCCGAACGCCCCATCCTCGCCCGCCTATCCCCGTGACCTGCGCGGCCATGGCCGCTGCCCGCCGCCGGCCGACTGGCCGGGCGGTGCCCGGGTGGCCGTGCAGTTCGTGCTGAACTACGAGGAGGGCGGCGAGAACTCCGTGCTGCATGGCGACGCCGGCAGCGAGCAGTTCCTGTCCGAGATGGCCAGCCCGGCCAGCTACCCGGCCCGGCACCTCAGCATGGAGGGCATCTACGAGTACGGCAGCCGCGTCGGCGTCTGGCGCATCCTGCGCGAGTTCGAGCGCCGCGGCCTGCCGCTGACGGTCTTCGGCGTCGGCATGGCGCTCGAACGCTGCCCCGAGGTGACGGCCGCCTTCGTCGCGCTCGGCCACGAGATCGCCAGCCACGGCTGGCGCTGGATCCACTACCAGAACGCCGACGAGGACACCGAGCGCGAGCACCTGCGCCTGGCGATGGAGGCCATCGCCCGCCTGACCGGCGACCACGGCCAGCAGCTGCACGGCGCCGGCTGGTACACCGGCCGCGACAGCCCGAACACCCGCCGCCTGGTGGCCGACTGGGGCCAGCGGCACACCGCCTTCACCTACGACAGCGACTACTACGGCGACGACCTGCCGTTCTGGCTGCAGGTGCGGCGCACCGATGGCAGCCTGGCGCCGCACCTGGTGGTGCCCTACACGCTGGACTGCAACGACATGCGCTTCGCGCTGCCGCAGGGCTACAGCCACGGCGACCCGTTCTTCCAGTACCTGAAGGACGCCTTCGACGTGCATTACGCCGAGGGTGAGGAGCGCCCGAGCATGATGAGCATCGGCATGCACTGCCGGCTGCTGGGCCGGCCCGGGCGCATGCGCGCGCTGCAGCGTTTCCTGGATCACGTCCAGGGCCACGACCGGGTCTGGATCACGCGGCGCATCGACATCGCCCGCCACTGGCAGACGCGCCATCCCTTCGATCCGGCCACCGCCTTCGTCTGGGCCTGAGGCACGCGCACCCTGATGACGACCGTGATGACCCCTTCCGCTGCCGCCGGGCCCGAGGCCCGCGCCCCCTCCGGCCCCACCGTGGCCGCACTCGCCGCGCAGCAGCGCGCGCCCCGGCCCGACGCGCTGACGCTGGCCCGGTTGCATGCCGCCGATGTCGAGGGTTTCGTCCGCCTGCTCGACGGCATCTACGAGCACTCGCCGTGGATCGCCGAGCGGGCCGCCGCGCGGCGCCCGTTCGCCAGCCTGGCCGCGCTGCACCGCGCGCTGGTCGAGGTCGTGCGCGAGGCCGGCGAGGACGTCCAGCGCACGCTGATCCGCGCCCATCCCGAGCTGGCCGGCAAGGCCATGGTCGCCCGCACGCTGACGGCCGAGAGCACGCACGAGCAGGGCCGTGCCGGCCTGAGCGACTGCACACCCGAGGAGTTCGCGACCCTGCAGCGGCTGAACGCCGACTACAACGCGACCTTCGGCTTTCCCTTCATCCTGGCCGTGCGCGGGCCGCGCGGTGACGGTCTGCACCGCACGCGCATCATCGAGACCTTCGCGCGCCGGCTGCAGGCCACGCCCGAGGCCGAGTTCGCCGAGTGCCTGCGCCAGATCCACCGCATCGCCGGCATCCGCCTGGCCGAGCGCTTCGACCAGCCGCCGCTGGCCGGCCGCGGCGTCTGGGACCGTGCCGAGGCGCTGGCCGCCCACAGCGAGCCGCCGTGGGCCGAGCGCGGCGAGCTCACCGCCACCTACCTGAGCGACGCCCACCGCGCCGCCGCGCAGGACCTGCTGCGCTGGATGCGCGAGGACGGCTTCGACGAGGTCGGGCTCGATGCGGTCGGCAACGTGGTCGGCGTCTACCGGGCGGACCCGGCCGTGGCCGCGCCGCGCCGGCTGCTGACCGGCAGCCACTACGACACCGTGCGCAATGCCGGCAAGTACGACGGCCGGCTCGGCATCCTGGTGCCGATGGCGCTCGTCGGCGCGCTGCACCGTGCCGGCCTGCGCCTGCCCTTCGACCTGGAGGTCGTCGGCTTCGCGGAAGAGGAGGGCCAGCGCTACCAGGCCACCTTCCTCGGCTCGGGCGCGCTGGTCGGCGCCTTCGATCCGGCCTGGCTGGAGCAGCGCGACGCCCAGGGCGTGACGATGCGCGAGGCGATGCACGCCGCCGGCCTGCCCGGCACGCGGGAGGCGATCGCCGCGCTGGCGCGCGACCCGGCCCGCTACCTCGGCTTCGTCGAGGTCCACATCGAGCAGGGCCCGGTGCTCGACGACCTGGACCTGCCGCTGGGCGTGGTCTCGTCGATCAACGGCAGCGCGCGCTACCTGGGCCGTTATGTGGGTGTCGCCAGCCATGCCGGCACGACGCCGATGGACCGCCGCCGTGACGCCGCCGCCGCCGCCGCCGAGCTGCTGCTGGCGGCCGAGCGGCGGGCCGGTGCCGATGCCGATTCGGTGGCCACCGTCGGTCTGCTGACGGTGCCCGGCGGCTCGCTGAACGTGGTGCCCGGCCGCTGCGACTTCAGCCTCGACCTGCGCGCGCCCACCGATGCCCAGCGCGACGCGATGGTGACCGACGTGCTGGCCGGTGCCCAGGCCATCGCCGCGCGCCGGCGCGTGCAGCTGACGCTGGAGCGCACGCTGCTGGCCGCCGCCGCGCCGTCCGATGCCGCGCTGTGCGGGCGTTGGGCGCAGGCGGTGCAGGCGCTCGGGCTGCCCGTCTTCCGCCTGCCCAGCGGCGCCGGCCACGACGCGATGAAGCTGCACGAGCGGCTGCCGCAGGCCATGCTGTTCGTGCGCGGCGGCAACGCCGGCATCAGCCACAACCCGCTGGAGACGGTCAGCGACGCCGATGTCGAGCTGTGCCTGCAGGCCTTCGCGTGGCTGCTCGACGGGCTGGCCCACGACCTCCTGCCGGTGCCTGCCGGCCGCTGACCGCTGACCGCACGTCCTGTCCCGCGCCTTTCCTTCCTTGTCCTGTCTGCCTGATGCCCGCGGTCTTCCGGATCGACGGGCCCCTCCGATGACCTCCGCTGACGCTTCCGCCCTGCCCGACGACCTCCACACCGCGCTCGACGCCTGGATCGACGCCCACTTCGATGACGAGGTGCGCTTCCTGCAGGCCCTGGTGCAGGTGCCCACCGACACGCCGCCCGGTGACAACGCGCCCCATGCGGTGCGCACCGCGCGCCTGCTGGCCGACATGGGGCTGGCGGCCGAGGCCCATCCGGTGCCCGCCGATCAGGTGCAGGCCCAGGGCATGGTGTCGATCACCAACCTCGTCGTGCGCCGTCCGTATGCGGCCGGTGGCCCGGTGATCGCCCTCAATGCCCACGGCGACGTGGTGCCGCCGGGCGAGGGCTGGACCCAGGACCCGTATGGCGGCGCGGTGGTCGACGGCTGCCTCTACGGCCGTGCCGCGGCCGTCAGCAAGAGCGATTTCGCGACCTACACCTACGCGCTGCGTGCGCTGGAGGCGGTGGCGGCCGCGCGCGGCCGGGCGCTGCGCGGTGGCGTCGAGCTGCATTTCACCTATGACGAGGAGTTCGGCGGCGAGCTGGGCCCGGGCTGGCTGCTGCGCCAGGGGCTGACGCGGCCCGATCTGCTGCTGGCCGCCGGCTTCAGCTGGCAGGTGGTGACCGCGCACAACGGCTGCCTGCAGATGGAGGTGACGGTGCACGGCCGCATGGCGCACGCCGCCTACCCGGACACCGGCGTCGATGCGCTGCAGGCCGCGGTCGCGATCCTGAACGTGCTGTATGCGCAGAACGCGCGTTACCGCGCCGAGCTGCGTTCACGGGTGCCGGGCATCGACCATCCGTACCTGAACGTCGGCCGCATCGAGGGCGGCACCAACACCAACGTGGTGCCGGGCAAGGTCGCCTTCAAGCTCGACCGCCGCATGATCCCGGAGGAGGACGTGGCGCAGGTCGAGGCCGATGTGCGCGCGCTGATCGCCGAGGCCGCCGCGGCCTGCCCGGGCATCACGGTCGACGTGCGGCGCCTGCTGCTGGCCCACAGCCTGCAGCCGCAGCCGGGCAACGCGGCGCTGGTGGCCGCGCTGCAGCGCCATGGCGAGGCGGTGTTCGGTGAGCCGATCCCCGTCAGCGGCACGCCGCTCTACACCGACGTGCGCCTGTACGGCGCGGCCGGCGTGCCGGCGGCGATCTACGGCGCCGGCCCGCGCACGGTGCTGGAGAGCGGCGCCAAGCGGGCCGACGAGCACCTGCGGCTGTCTGACCTGCGCGGCGCGACCAAGGTGGTCGCGCGCACGCTGGCCGATCTGCTGCGCGCGGACTGAGCCGCGCCGCCCGGCCCGGCCCGGCCCCGCCCTGCCCTGCCCTGCCCGGCCCCGCCTTGCCCGGCGCGCCCCTGACGGCCACGGGACGCGGCCTCAGCCGCTGAGCTGGCAGGCCGCGCGGCGCTCGGACTCGAAGCGGTCGAGCAGGTCGCGCAGCGGCTCGGGCCGGTGCAGCAGCCAGCCCTGGGCGGCATCGACGCCGAGGGCCTGCAGGCGCTCCAGCACCTCCGAGCGCTCGACGAACTCGGCCACCGTGCGCAGGCCCATCACCCGGGCCACCTCGGTGAAGCAGCGCACGGCGGCCTCGTCGAGCGGGCTGTCGGTGAGCTGGCGGATGTACTGGCCGTCGATCTTCAGGCAGTCGACCGTCATCGTCTTCAGGTAGCCGAAGGACGAGGCCCCGGCGCCGAAATCGTCGAGGGCCACCCGCACGCCGGCCGAGCGCACCTGGCGGATGAAGGTCTCGGCATCGGCCACGTGGGTGACGGCGGCGGTCTCGGTGATCTCCAGGCACAGGCGGGCGCAGATGTCGGGGCCGGCGGTGGCCAGCTGGTCGACGGCCCAGGCGTGGAAGCTGCGGTCGCCGATCGACTGGCCCGACAGGTTGATGTTCAGGCAGTCGGGCCGGCGCAGCGGGCCCAGGCCGGCCAGCGCCTGCAGGCCGCGCGCCATCACCCAGCGGTCGATGCGCGAGGCGAGGTGGAAGCGCTCGGCCGCCGGCAGGAAGGCGCCGGGCGCCACCAGGCTGCCGTCCTCGGCCACCAGGCGCAGCAGCAGCTCGGCGCAGCAGTCCTGCGGCGGCTGGCCCGGGCGTGCGGGATGCAGGCTGCGGATGCGCTGGGCGTACAGCACGAAGCGGTCTTCGTCGAGGGCCCGCGCCAGCCGCGCGGCCCACTGGGTCTGGCCGTGGCGGGCATGCAGCGTGGCGTCGGCGTCCTGCCACAGCTGGACCCGGTTGCGCCCCGCCTCCTTCGCGGCATAACAGGCGGCATCGGCTGCCTGCAGCACGGCCGAGGGCGTCGGCCAGCGGCTGTCGATCGGCACCAGGCCGATGCTGGCGCCGACCGCGAAGCGCTGGCCCTGGTGCGTGTAGCGGTAGCGCTCGACGCGGTCGCACAGGTTCTGCGCGATCTGCTGCGCCTGCTCGGCGGTGCAGTGTTCGAGGATCAGGCCGAACTCGTCGCCGCCCAGGCGGGCCAGCGTGTCGCGGCTGCGCACGCCGTCGGCCAGCAGGCGCGCGACCTGGCGCAGCAGCTCGTCGCCGGCGGCATGGCCGCAGCTGTCGTTGACCAGCTTGAACTGGTCGAGGTCCAGGTAGAGCAAGGCATGGCGATGGCCGCGCTCCAGCGCATCGTCCAGGCTGCGCGCCAGGCGCTGCTCGAACTCGCTGCGGTTGACGAGATCGGTCAGCGGATCGTGGGTGGCGCGGTGGCGCATCTCGGCGCTCAGCCGCCGCTGTTCGGTCACGTCGCGCAGCACCAGCACGGCGCCCAGCACCTGGCCGGTGTGGCCGCGGATCGGGGCGGTGGTCTCCTCGATGCCGTGTTCCCGGCCGTCGCGTGCGATCAGCACCGCCGGTGGGCGACGGCGGCCGGGGCGGCCGCGCAGGCAGGCCTCCACCGGGTTGTGCAGCGGGGCGTGGGTGCGTTCGTCGTGCAGGCTGAGCACCTGCTGCAGCGGGCGGCCCAGGGCCTCGGCCAGCGGCCAGGCGATCAGGCGTTCGGCGGCTGGATTCATCCAGCTCAGCAGGCCGAGTGCGTCGGTGGTCAGCACCGCATCGCCGATGGACTGCAGCGTCACGCGCAGCCGTTCGTGCTGCTCGGCCAGCTCGCTGGCCAGGCGGCGCGATTCGGTCACGTCCCAGACCGTGCCGCGCAGATGCGCCGTGCCGTCACGGCCGGCATCGGGGCGGCCCACCAGCTGCAGGTGGCGCAGCTGGCCGTCGGGCCAGCGCACGCGGAACTCGGTGTGCACCGGTTGCTGCTCGCGCTGGGCCTGGCGCAGGGCCAGCGCCAGCGGGGCGCGGTCGTCCACGTGCACGCCCTCGCGCCACAGGTTGAGCGTCAGGGGCCGCAGATCCCCGTGGCCGGTGTCCGGTGCGCGACCGGCGACGGCGCTGCCCGCGTCGGCCGGGGCAGCGGCCGGCCGGGCGGCCGGCGGCCGGCCCCACAGGGTGCAGACCTGGTCGTCGGCGTGGAAGACGTCGGCGTCGATCGTCCAGTCCCACAGCCCGATGCCGCTGTGGGTGGTGGCCAGGCGCAGCGTGTCCTCGGCGCTGCGCTGCGGGGTCTCGTCCTCCAGCGTGCACAGCCAGTGCAGGGGCTGCTGCAGTTCGTCGCGTTCGAGGACGGTGGCAAAGCGCAGGTGGTGCCAGCCGCCGATGGCGTCCTGCACGCGCAGCGGCTGGCGGGCGCAGGCGTCGGCCTGGTGGGCCGTGCGCAGCACCGCCTCCAGCACGCCCCGCCGCTGGGCCCGCGGCAGCAGGCGCAGCGCACGGCGGCCGACCAGGGCCGCGCGCGGCCGCTGCAGCAGCGCCTGCAGGCGCCCGTTGGCCTGGCGGATGCGGCCGCGCAGGTCGAGCACCAGCATCATCACCGGCATCGCGTCGAACAGCCGCAGCAGGCGCTGGCGGGTGGCGTCGGCCACGTGGGGGGACGTGGCGACGGGGGCGATGGGGGCCCTCGCGCTCAGGGTGACGTCTTCATCGGGGCGCAGGGGAACAGCGGGCATCGGACGCGGCGGCTACGGCAGTGCGTCAGTCTTCGGCTGCCCACCGCCGGACTTGAGGGGCCGGGCGGCGGCCGTCCGGGGCCGCCGGTGGCGCCGCGGCGCGCGCCGGCCCGTGCCCGCTGCGGCGTCCCTTCAGCGCAGCGAGGACGCGCTCTCGGCCAGCAGGTCGTCCACCACCTCGACCCAGTGGCGCACCGGCGTGGCGGTGCCGGCCTGCAGATGGCTGATGCAGCCGATGTTGGCCGAGACGATGGCCGGCGCGCCGGTGGCCCCCAGCTGCTCCAGCTTGCGGCCGCGCAGCTGCTTGGACAGCTCGGGCTGCAGCACGCTGTAGGTGCCCGCCGAGCCGCAGCACAGATGGCTGTCGCAGGCGGCCAGCGAGACCTCGAAGCCGATCTCGCGCAGCGCCGCCTCGACGCCGCCGCGCAGCTTCAGCCCGTGCTGCAGCGTGCACGGCGGATGGAAGGCCACGTGCACCGGCCGCAGGCCGCCGCCGGGCAGCAGCTGCGGGCTGGCCGCGGCACGCGCGCCGGCCGGCGGGGCCTTGGGCGGCTTGCGGTCGGCCACGCCATCGGGCACCACGCGGGCGGCGGCGGCCTCGGCACGTACCTGCAGCACCGGCTGCAGGCGGCGCTTGAGCGTGGGCAGCAGTTCGGGCAGCAGCTCGCTCAGGTCATGCGTCAGCGCGCTGATGCGCGCGGCCTTCTCGGCATAGGCCGGATCGTGGCGCAGCGCGTGGCCGTACTCGCGCGTCATCAGGCTGCAGCCGCTGGCGTTGACGATGATGCCCTCGACCTTGCCGGTGGCGATGTGCGGCCACCAGGCGTCGATGTTGCGGCGCATGTCGGCCAGGCCGCCGTCGTGGTCGCCCAGGTGGTCGCGGATGGCGCCGCAGCAGCCGGCGGTCTCCTCGACCAGCAGCTGGATGCCGCAGGCGTCGAGCACGCGGGCGGTGGCGCTGTTGATGTTGGGCGCCATCGCCGGCTGCACGCAGCCGGTCAGCAGCAGCATCTTGCGCGTGTGCGGGCGCTGCGGCCACTGGTGGGCGCGTGGTGGCGTCTCGCCGGCCGGCAGCTTGTCGGCGAGGGCGGCGGGCACCAGCGGCCGTGCCGCCTGGCCGAGCGCCAGCGCGGTCTTGAACAGCGGGCTGGTCAGCCCTTCCTTCAGCGCCCAGCGCTGCAGCTTCTCGCCGGTGGGCCGCGGCACCTTGGCATCGACCACGCGGCGGCCGATCTCGACCAGCTGGCCGTAGGGCACGCCGGACGGGCAGGTGCTCTCGCAGTTGCGGCAGGTCAGGCAGCGGTCCAGGTGCGACTGGGTGGCGCGGGTGGGCGTGGCGCCCTCCATCACCTGCTTGATCAGGTAGATGCGGCCGCGCGGGCCGTCGAGTTCGTCGCCCAGCAGCTGGTAGGTCGGGCAGGTGGCGGTACAGAAGCCGCAGTGCACGCACTTGCGCAGGATGGCTTCGGCGCTCTCGCCATCGGGCGTGCCCTGGAATTCGGGTGCGAGTCGGGTCTGCATGGCTCAGGGCTGGCAGGAGCGGGGCGGCGGCGGCGGCGCGGAGACGGCCGGCCGCGTCCGCTCACAGGTCGGGGTAGAGGCGGCCGGGGTTGAACAGGCCGTCGGGATCGAATTCGGCCTTCAGGCGGCGCTGGATCTCGGCCTGCGGGCCGGGCAGCGGGGCGAAGACGCCGGGCTCGCGCTGGCCGCGGAAGGCGGTGGCATGGCCGCGCAGGCGCTGCGCGATCTCGCGCACCTTGGTGGCCGGGGCGGTGGTCACGCACCAGCGCTGCGCGCCGCCCCATTCGATCAGGTGCTCGCCCGGCAGCTCGGCCGCGGGCGCGCTCTGCGGCACCGACAGCCGCCACAGCGTGGCCCCGACGGCGATCGCCTGCTGGGCGTTGATGAAGAACTCGTCGCGCTGGTCGCGCAGGCCCTGCCAGAAGTCGCGTGCCAGCGGGGCATCGACCTCCTCGCCGCCGAACTGCGCGCGCGCGGCCTCGACCGCGGCCACCGCACCGGCCAGGCGCACGACCAGCATGCCGTTCCACCAGGCGCTGGCCGACACCGGCAGCGGCTGCGTGCCCCAGCGCTGCAGGCGCTTGAGCGACGCCAGCTCGTCGAGCTCGAAGCGCAGCGTGCAGCTGGCCGGCGGCATCGGCAGCACCTTCAGCGAGACCTCGCAGATCACGCCCAGCACGCCGAGGCTGCCCGGCAGCAGGCGGGCGATGTCGTAGCCGGCCACGTTCTTCATCACCTGGCCGCCGAAGCTCAGCAGCTGGCCGCGGCCGTTGAGCACCGAGGCGCCCAGCACGTAGTCGCGCACGCCGCCGGCCGTCGCCCGGGCCGGGCCCGCCAGGCCCGCGGCGACCATGCCGCCGACCGTGCCCTGGCGCGGATCGACGCCGTAGTGCGGCGGCTCGAAGGGCAGCCACTGGCCATGGGCGGCGAGGGTGGCCTCCAGCTCGGCCAGCGAGGTGCCGGCGCGCACGGTGACCACCAGCTCGGTCGGCTCATGGCGGCTGATGCCGCGCAGGCCGCGCACGTCCAGCGGTCGCAGGTCCGGGCGCGGGGTCTCGCCGTAGAAGGCCTTGCTGCCGCCGCCGCAGATCTGCAGCGGCTGGCGGTCGGCCTGGGCGGCGCGCACCTGGGCGACCAGGTCGGCGAGGGCCGGATCCTCGGCGATCGCGGGGGGCGTGGCGGTGGTGCTCATCGGGGGGCGGGGCTGGGTCGGTCGGAGGTCGCTGCGGTCGCGTCAGCAGGCCGGGGGCGCACGGGCGTCGGAGGCGTCAGGGGCGGGTTCAGAAGCGTTCGAGCGCGGGGAAGGGCAGCAGGCCCTTGCGCACGTGCATGCGGCCGTATTCTGCGCAACGGTGCAGCGTGGGGATCACCTTGCCCGGATTGAGCACGCCGGCGGGGTCGAAGGCGCGCTTGACGGCGAACATCGCCTCGCGCTCCTCCGGGCTGAACTGCACGCACATGCTGGAGAGCTTCTCGATGCCCACGCCGTGCTCGCCGGTGACGGTGCCGCCCATGGCCACCGAGGTCTCCAGGATGTCGGCGCCGAACAGCTCGCAGCGGCGCATCTGGTCCGGATCGGCGGCATCGAACAGGATCAGCGGATGCAGGTTGCCGTCGCCGGCATGGAAGACGTTGCAGCAGCGCAGCTGGTACTTCTTCTCCATCTCGGCGATGGCCAGCAGGATGTCGGCCAGGCGCTTGCGCGGGATGGTCGAGTCCATGCACATGTAGTCGGGGCTGATGCGGCCCGAGGCGGGGAAGGCGTTCTTGCGGCCGGACCAGAAGCGCAGGCGCTGGGCCTCGTTCTCGCTGACCTCCAGCCGGGTCGCGCCGCAGCCCTGCAGCACGGCCAGCATGCGGCCGATCTCCTCGGCCACCTCCGCGGCCGTGCCGTCGCTCTCGCACAGCAGGATGGCCTCGGCGTCGAGGTCGTAGCCGGCGTGGACGAAGTCCTCGACCGCGGCGGTCATCGGCTTGTCCATCATCTCGAGCCCGGCCGGGATGATGCCGGCGGCGATCACCGCGGCCACCGCGTCGCCGGCCTTCCGTACGTCGTCGAAGCTGGCCATGATGCAGCGCGCCAGCTGCGGCCTGGGCGTCAGCCGCACCACCACCTCGGTGACGACGGCCAGCATGCCCTCGCTGCCGACGACCAGCGGCAGCAGGTCCAGGCCCGGGGCGTCGAGCGCCTCGCCGCCGAAGGTGATGGCCTGGCCGTCGGCCGTGTAGCCGCGCACCTGCAGCACGTTGTGCAGCGTCAGGCCGTACTTCAGGCAGTGCACGCCGCCGGAGTTCTCGGCGATGTTGCCGCCGATGGTGCAGGCGATCTGGCTGCTGGGGTCGGGTGCGTAATACAGACCGTGGGCGGCCGCCGCCTCGCTGATGGCCAGGTTGCGCACGCCGCACTGCACGGTGGCGCTGTGGCCGGCGAGGTCGATGCCGACGATGCGGTTGAACTTGGCCAGGCTGAGCGTGACGCCGAGGGCGTGCGGCATCGCGCCACCCGACAGCCCGGTGCCCGCGCCGCGCGCGACCACCGGCACCTGCAGGCCGTGGCAGGCGCGCAGCACGGCGGCCACCTGTTCCTCGGTCTCGGGCAGTGCCACCAGCAGCGGGCGCTGGCGGTAGGCGCTCAGGCCGTCGCACTCGTAGGGGGTGGTGTCCTCGTCCTGCCACAGCAGGGCGTGGGCCGGCAGCAGCGGACGCAGCAGGGCCAGCACCTCGGCGCGGCGGGCGGTGCGGGTGGCGGCGTCCGGGGCGGCTTCGGTGGCCGCCAGGGGGGCGTTCATCACGGGTCTCCGGGGGCAGAGGGCCGTGCCGGGCGCCGTCCCGCAGCGGGCGGCGCGACGGCCGGCGCCTGCGGTTCTACGATCGAGGGCGGCGGGCGGTGTGCGCGAGACGCCTACTGTAGCGACCCTGGCGCCTGCGCGGCCGCCCGTCGGCCCTGCGCGGGGTCAGGACAGTCCTGCCCGCGATGCATGCAATCGCGGTGCAGCCGGCCGTGGCACCGGCGCCGCGGCCGCCGGACGGTCCGCAAGCCCGGGGTCCGCGGCCCGGGGCCGGCCACCGGCCTGCCGCAAGGTCAGTGGATGACCATCAACGTGAACGGCCAGACATAGGCCTGCATCGTCACGAACAGGCCGACCAGGCAGGCCAGCGCGATCGAGTGGAAGAACACGTAGCGCAGGATGTCGCCTTCATGGTTGAACCAGCGCGTGGCGGTCGAGGCCACGACGATGGACTGCGCGTCGATCATCTTGCCCATCACGCCACCTGAGGAGTTGGCCGCACCCATCAGGTTGGGCGACAGGCCCAGCTGCTCGGCCGCCACCTTCTGCATGCCGCCGAACAGCACGTTGGAGGCCGTGTCCGAGCCGGTCAGCGCGACGCCCATCCAGCCCATCAGCGTGCCGAAGAACGGGTAGAGCACGCCGGTGTTGGCGAAGGCCAGGCCCAGCGTGGTGTCGGTGCCGGCATAGCGCGTCAGCGTGCCCAGGGCCAGCATCAGCACGATCGTCAGCAGCGAGTAGCGCACCAGCCACAGCGTGCGGAAGAACTGCACCGCCAGCTGCACCGGGTTGTAGCGCATCACCAGGCCGCCGACGATGGCCGCCAGGAAGATGCCGGTGCCGGTGGCCGACAGCAGGCTCAGGGTGTAGACCGCGTGCTCCTTGGTCGGCGTGGCCACCACCGGGGGCATCTTCTCGACCATGCCGTCCAGACCGACGATCGGGAAGGCCGGGGCCCAGACGCCGTTCCAGAACTTCTTGACCTCCGGCAGGCCCCAGATGAAGACGAAGACCGTCAGGATGGCCCACGGCGTCCAGGCGCGGATCACGGCGCCCAGCGGGTGCTTCTTCGGCGGCACCGGCTCGCTGGCCTGGCCACCGTCGGTTTCGTGGCCGCGCAGGCTGGTCGAGGTCCAGATGCGCTTCGGGCGCCAGACGCGCAGGAAGCCGACCAGCGCGACCATCGAGCAGATGGCGGCGATCACGTCGACCAGCTCGGGGCCGATGTAGTTCGAGACGTAGAACTGCGCGCCGGCGAAGCTCAGGCCGGTGACCAGGATGGCCGGCCAGATCTCCATCATCGCCTTGCGGCCGGCGAAGGCCCAGATCAGCCAGAACGGCACCAGCAGGCTGAAGAACGGCAGCTGGCGGCCGATCATCGCGCTGACCTCCATCAGGTCGTAGCCGTGCACCTTGGCCAGCGTGATGACCGGCGTGCCGAGCGCACCGTAGGCCACCGGCGCGGTGTTGGCGATCAGGCTCAGGCCCGAGGCGGCCAGCGGGCTGAAGCCCAGGCCGATCAGGATGGCCGCCGTCACCGCCACCGGCGTGCCGAAGCCGGCCGCGCCCTCGAAGAAGGCGCCGAAGCTGAACGAGATCAGCAGCAGCTGCAGCCGGCGGTCCTGGGTGATGCCGGCGATCGAGTCCTGCAGCACCTTGAATGAGCCGTTGTGCTCGGTCAGCTGGTGCAGGAAGATGATGTTGAGCACGATCCAGCCGATCGGCATCAGGCCGACCAGGCCGCCGTACAGCGCGGCGTTGCCCGCCAGCTGCGCCGGCATGCCGTAGACGAAGACCGCCACGCCGATGGCCGCGATCAGGCCCAGGCCCGCGGCGATGTGGGCCTTGATGTGCAGGAAGCCGAGGGCCACCAGCATCACGACGACGGGAATGGCCGCCAGCAGCGTGGACAGCATCATGCTGCCCATCGGGTCGTACACCTGTTGCCAAGTCATGGCGCGAGTCTCCTCACGACGCGCGTCATGCGGGCCGTGTCTGATGGATGGGATCGGGGTGGGTGGGGGTCCGCGGCGGCGGTCCGCGGGCCACCGTGGGGCGGTGGCCCGGCACCGTCGGGTGACGGTGGGGTGGCCGGACTGGCCGCGGCTCGGGGCGGACTGTAGAAAGCGCGGCCCCGCTGCCGCTTGAAAGCTGCCCGCTGCCGGCGTGAAGGCTTTTCAATCCGGGCGCCGGAGGCCCGGATCGGTGGCAAGATCAAGGGTTAACCCTTATCCGGAGCGATCATCAGGGTCCGCTCAGGACACGGCCCCGCCGTCGACGCACGGGCGATCCGGGCGGTCCGGCAGGCCGCGGCGGCCTCAGACCGCCTGGCGCAGCCAGTCGACGAAGGCCGCGACTTCCCAGCGCGCCAGTGCGCCGGGCTTCCAGGCCAGGTCGTGGTGGTGGGGCGACTCCACCGAGTGCTCGGACAGCCGCACCAGGCGGCCGTCGTCCAGCCAGGCCGCGCCCAGGCGCAGCCGCATCAGCGCGACGCCGAAGCCGGCCACGGCCGCGTCCAGCACCAGGCCGGCATCGTTGACCTGGGCGCCGTCGGCCGGCTCGCGCAGGCTCAGGCCGTGGGCGACGAACCAGGTGCGCCAGGGCTCCAGCGGGCTGCGGATCAGCTGGGCGCGGGCCACCTCGGCATCGCGCATGAAGCCGTCGAAGGGCCCGGCCTCGGCCAGATAGCCGGGGCTGCAGACCGGGCAGACGCGGTCGCCGAGCAGGCGCACCGATTCGCGGTCGGCATACGGGCCGCCGGCGCCGAAGCGCACCTCGACGTCGGCCTCCTCGCCGAAGACGTGCAGCAGCGGGATCGAGACCTGCAGCACGAGGTCGATGTCCGGCCAGGCCTGGCGGAACAGCGCCAGCCGCGGCAGCAGGATCTGGCGCGAGAAGGTCGGCGGCACGGCCACGCGCAGCCGCACGCGGCCGCTGGAGGCGGCGTCCGGGCCGGCGGCGTCGGCCAGCAGCGCCAACGCCTCGCGCACCCGGGCCAGGTAGCCGGCGCCTTCGGCCGAGAGCTGGAAGTCGTGGCGCGCGAACAGGCGCAGGCCGAGCTGGGTCTCCAGCTGGCGCATGCGGTGGCTGACGGCGCTCGGCGTCACGGCCAGCTCGTCGGCCGCCAGCGTGACGCTGCGCAGCCGCGCCAGCGCCTCGAAGGCCTGCAGGCAGTGGATGGGCGGGATGCGGGGCGGGGCCACCGGCGCCGTCCTCAGCCGGCGGCGCCGGCCGACGCGTCGTCGTCGTCGTCCAGGCCGGGGTGGAACACCGACAGCACGCCGGTGTAGCCGTAGAGGTGATGGAAGGCGATCTCGCCGGCGGCGAAGAAGCCGGCCAGCGGCAGCTCGCCGAGCGCGCGCTGCACCGTCAGCAGCTCGGCCGAGGGGCCGCCGAAATGCGGCCCGCCGCGGCCCGAGCAGGAGATGAAGATCGCCCCCGGCAGTTGTCCCGGCAGCCCGCCGGCGGGCCCGCCCGGATCGGCCGCGGTGGTGGCGGTCGGCTCCGGCAGATCGGCCGGCTCCAGGGCTTCGCGCAGCTCGGTGGCCACGCGCACCAGGTCGCGCTGGGCGGCGCTGCGGTCGCGGCGGCAGAAGGTCAGCTGCGTGCCGGGTTCGACCACCTCGGCCAGCGCCACGCCGCCGTGCGTGGGCTCGACGCCCACCAGGTGCCGCACCTCGGTGTCGGGGCCGAACTGGCCGGGATGGTCGAGCGCCCGCCCGTCGGCCCGGGTCAGTCCGGCCAGGGTGTGGCGCAGCGCCTGCAGGGCGCGTTCGGGCGCCGCGTCGAGATCGACGCCGAGCTCGGCCAGCAGCTGCGGCAGGGCCGGCGCGCCGTCGAGTTCCTGCACCAGGTTGTCCTGGCAGCGGGTGATCGTGCGGGCGCGGCCGATCGGCTGGCAGCCCTGGGTCACGCGCGAGAGCAGGCCGACGGCCGCATCGAAGGCCACGCCCGACAGCCCGCCCTCGTGCACGCCGTCGGCGATGTGCAGCGCCCGGTTGCGCGCCGAGCTCAGGCCGCCGAACAGGTAGTTGCCGCGGGTGCGCTCGGCCAGTTCCTGGATCAGCTCGTCGAGGTCGGGCGTGCCCGGGGCGGCATGCACCAGGGCGCTGTGCCAGCGGCCGGGCTCCAGCGGCGCCCGGCCGTGGAACAGCGCGTAGAGCGCGCGCGGCAGATCGGTCATCAGCAGCACCAGCGCGGGCTCTTCCAGGTACTCGACGCCGGTGGCCGCCACGCCCCAGGCCGCGCAGCCGACCCAGTCGGTGCCTGGCCAGCGGGCCCGCAGTTCGTCCAGCAGGGCCTCGGCCTGCGGGGCGCAGGCTTCCGTCAGGTAGACGATGCACAGCGTCGGCTGCCAGGGTTCGCCGGCATCGGCCAGGCTGTGCCGCTGGGCCTCGATCTGGGCCGCGGCCAGGGCCAGGCCCAGCCGGGGATCGGGGTGGGTGGCATGGCCCAGCAGGCAACGGGGCACGACGGCGGACAGCGGGGCGTCGGACATCTGGATCTCGGGGACGGTGGGCGGAGAGGAGCCGCTGGGGCCGGCGGCTCAGGTCTGGGGGCGGGTCTTGGCGGGCGGGCGCGGCGCGGTGCGGGAGGACTTGGCCGCGGCCTTGCGCGGGGCGGCCGCCTGGCGGGCGGTGCCGGCGGCGGACGGCGCCGCGGTGGCGCCCGGCGCGTGGGGGCTGGCTGCGGTGGCCGGGCCGCCACCCGCCGGGCTGCCAGCCGGGCCGCCCGGCGCGGTCGCGGCCGGGCTGGCCTGGGCGGCCTGGGCCGCGCTGGCCGCGACCTGACCGGCCGCCGCGGCTGCCGCCTGGAAGGCGGCCTGCGTGGCCTGGGTGGCCTCACCGGCGGCCTGCAGACCGCGCTGCAGCAGGTCCTCGGGCATGCGGGCCTCGGCCACGGCCTGGCTGGCGATGTCGGTGAACTGGCGGGTCAGCGCGTTCCACCACTGCATCGGGTCGATCACGCCGGGGCGTGGCGGCTCGTCGCTGGCGGCCGCCTGGGCCGGGGCGGCACCCTCCGCGGCGGGCGGTGGGGTGGCACCGGCCGGGCTGGCTGCCGGTGGCGGGGGGGTACCGGCAGCCGCCGCCGCCGCAGCAGCAGCAGCCGATGGCGGCACGCCCCAGGGGCCGGCGGCGGGGGCGGTCGGCGTGGCCGTGGCGGCCGGCGGGGGGCTGTCCGCCGATGGCGGCTGGCCCATGAAGCCGGGCCAGGTGAACGGGGGGCGCGGGCCCGCTGCGGGCTCCGGCGCCGATGCCGGCGGCGCGGTCGGTGCGGGGCGGGCGGCCGAGGGGGCGGTGTGGGCCGCGGCGGCCGGGTCGGGCACACGCACCTTCAGCGCCTCGGCCAGATCGCCCATCGACACGTTCATCGCCTGCAGCGTGCCCAGCGTCATGCGCTGCACCTCCAGCGCCTGGATGGTGGCGCCGATCAGGCGCGCGTTCTGCTCCAGCCAGTACTGGACGGTGCGCAGCTCGGTGATGCGCTTGTCGAGCTCGGCCGGGTCCAGCGTGGGGGCCACCCAGCTGTTGAAGCCGGGCATCGCCGCGCCGGCGCCCTTGACCAGCTGCTGCAGGAAGTCGAAGCCCGGCATCAGGCGGGCGAACGGCGGTGGGGTGTCGGCGGCCATGGTCTGTTGTCTCCTGTCGTGCGGACCATGGTAAGCGCAGCGGACCCGGCGCGCGCCGCCGGGTCCGGCGTCCGGCGGGACGTCCGTCAGGGCATCGGTCCGGGGCGGGGCGCGGGGCCGGATGTCAGGGGGTTGTCGGCGAGGGCGTCCGCCGAGGCGTCAGCGGGTGCAGCTGCCAGCCCCGCTGACGCAGCTGGGCCGGCAGGCCGTGGGGGCCGGCCAGGTGCAGGGCGTCGATGGCCACCAGCCACGGCCCGCCGTCGTCCTGCAGCCGTGCGTCGATGCGCGCGGCCCAGCGGGCCTGGCGGGCGTCGAGCCGGCGCTGCCAGAGGGCGGCGGTGGTCGGCGTGTCGGCGCAGCCGCACCACTGGCGCCAGTCGGCCAGCGTGTCGAGGTGGCCGTCGGACCAGGCCTGCATCAGCCGGCGCTGGACCGCGGGCCAGGTCGGGTCGTCGAGCTGGTCGAGCAGGTCGGCGATCAGGGCCGGCCCGTCGGCGGCGTCGGCCGGCCACAGTGCGGCGACCTGTTCCTCCGGCGTGTCCAGGCCCTGGATCGGCAGACCGGCGGCCTGCGCATGGCCGCGCAGCACCTCCGCCTGGGACCAGCCGGCATCCCAGCCCGCGCGGCGGGCCCGGGCCTCGGCCAGCGCGGCCAGCTGCAGCAGGGCGGGCCGCGTGCGGTCGGCGGCGTCCAGACAGGCCGCATCCGCCGCCTGCGCCAGCCGCCGGCCCAGCGCCGCCGGCCAGGGATGCGCCTGGCGCGCGGCCTGCTCGGCCTGCTGCAGCGCGGCCTCGGTCGGGCGCAGCGCGCTGGCCTCGCCCGGGAGGCCGACCGCGCGCTCCAGCACCAGCCCGCGTGCGGCCTGCATCACCTCGCGCAGCTGCGGTCCCGGGGCCGCGCTGGCCAGGGTGCCCTGGGGGACCGTGCCGTAGAGCCAGCCCTGGCGCGGCGGCTGGCCGGCACGCGCCGGTCGTTCGATCCGCCACAGCGGGCCATGGTCGCGGGCCACGCGCAGCGCCGCCTGCAGCCGTGCCGTGGAGGGCACGGTGGCCGGTGGTGGCGGGCAGTCCGGACCGTCCGCGCCGGGACCTGCCGCGCCATCGGACGTGCTGCCCGGCCCCGCGGCCAGCGCCGAGGCCGCCAGCAGCAGGCCGGCCAGGCCGATGCGGCGGCGCGGGGCCTTCCGGTGGGGCGTGGACGGCGCAGCGCTCATGGGGTTCGCGTGGTGCACGGTGTGCGCGGGCGGGCTCAAGGCGCGCGCGCGGGCTGGCTGATCCGCAGCTCCTGGCCCTGTTGCACCAGCCGCAGCCGCGACAGCACGTCCATGCCCAGCAGCGGTGTGCCCAGGCCGGGCAGCACCATGAAGCGGTGCTCGGGCAGCTCCGGGCCATGGCTCAGCCGCAGCTCGGCATGGCTGATCCAGCCGCGTGCCGGGCCGGCGGCGGTGTGGGTCTGGATCGTGTCCCCGCGCGGCAGGCCCAGGCGCTCGGCCAGCTCGGCCGGCAGGGCGCTGCCGGTGGCGCCGGTGTCGATCAGGAAATCGACGCTCTGGCCAGCGACCGTCGCCGGCCAGTGGTAGTGGCCGTCGGCGGCGCGCCGCAGCACCAGCTCGCCGTCCATCTGTCGCGGTGCCGGTCGCGCGCGCTCGGCCTGCCAGGCCTGCACGCCGAGAAAGACGGCGGTGGCCAGCACCAGCCAGGCGGTGACGTGCTTGAGGGCGCGGGGGAAGTCCTGCATCGGGGTGGGGCGGCGGGGGCGGGCGGTCAGCGGTGCGGGGTGGGGCTGCGGCGGGGCGCTGCCGGGCGTGCGGGACGGGGGGCCGGATCGGCGCCACCGGCCGGGACGGCGGTCTGCGTCTGCGCTCCGGCCTCCGCCGACAGGGCCGCGTCGCGCGGCGTGCCCGCGGCGCGGTCCTTCGCGTCGGCGGTGTCTTCGGCGTGTTCGGCGTCCGTGACGAGGCCGTCGGTCAGCCCGTCGATCCCGGCACCGGCACCGTCGCCGGCCGCGGCGTCGTCGTCGGCCATGCCGGCCACACGCACGCGCAGGTCCAGGCTGCCGCACAGGCTGGCGCCCTGTGGGTCGAGCAGGTCCAGCCGCAGCCGGTCACCGGGCTGCAGCGGCTCGGCCGAGCCCAGCGCCTCGACGGCCAGACCGAGCAGCGCGCCGGCGGCCAGCGGCCGTGTCAGCGCGGCGTCGGCGATCCACTGGCCGAGGTGGCGCGCAGGCCAGGCCTCGAGCGGGCGCTGACGGCTGCGCTGCTGGTTCAGCTGCCAGCGCAGCAGGCCGTGCAGCCGGCCACCGCGCCAGGCCGCGCCGAGCTCGTCGGGCGTCACCGCCACCGGTGAGCAGGCGCTCGCCAGCCAGGCCGCGTGGGCCAGGGCCGGGCCGCCGGGCGGCCGGCGCAGCCCGGCGTCGGCACACAGCATCAGCAGCCGCAGCGCGTCCAGGCCCTGGGCGGGATCGGCCCCGGGCTCCAGATCGCCGCAGATCGCGCACAGGCTGGCGTCGAGCTGCACGCCCCAGGCCGCATGGCCCGGGCGCAGGTCGTCGCAGGGCCCCAGCAGGGGCTGGGCCGGGCACGGGATCAGCGCCTGGGGCGGGCAGCCGGTGGCCGCCCCGGCGTCGCGGGCCGCGGTGTCGGATGCGGTGCCGGCCGCGGTCTCCGGCGGAGGCGCCGGCCCGTCGGCCGCGGCGGGCGGCGGCGTGGTGCCGCCCGGCCGCGCAGCCTGCAGCCGGGTGCCGGCGCGCGGCAGCGGTGCCATGCATTGGCGGGGTTCGAAGGGGAAGGCGTGGCGGGCCTTGCCCTGGTTCAGCGTCTGGTAGAGGTCATCGAGCTGCGGGGCGATGAACGGCCAGTCGTCCAGCGCCTGTTGCAGCCGCGTGGCGATGCCGGTCGCGTAATGGGCCAGGCCGAGGTCGCGCGAGACGACGACCAGCTGGCCGTCGCGCGAGCCGTCGCGGTAGGTGGCGAGCTTCATGGCGGGCATTGTCGGGCTTGCTGGCCCGGTGGCCCGGCCAGGGGGGGCGGGTGCGGATCATGTGGTGGCGATGTGGCGGCGGTGTGGCGGCACATGGCGGCACGTATGGAGGCACACGGCGGCACATGGCGGCACATATGGCGGCACATATGGCGGCACACGGCGGCCCGGGCGACCACGTGGCGGCCCGGGCGGGCGGCCGTGGTGTGCCCGGTGGTGGCAGCATGCGGATCCGATGTCCGCCCGCGCACCGTCTCCTGCCCTGCTCCGTGACCGCCCGGTGCCCCGGTCCGGCCGGGCCTCGGGCGGGCGGCGCGGGGGCTGTTCTCCGGCGGGGGGCGTGCCCGCCGGGCGCAGCCCCACGGGCGCGCTGGTCGGCCTGACCGTGCTGGTCGCCGCCGTGCATCTGCTGCTGCTCGGCTTCGGCCCGGCGATCGATCTGGCGCCGCGGCCGCCGGCGCCGGCCGCGGCGGCAGCGGCCGTGGCGCATCTGGCGGCCGTCGACGAAGGCCGGGGCCTGCGACCGCTGGTGCTGCGGCCTGCGGTCCGCCTGCGGCCGGAGCCGGTTGCGGCCGTCGGGGCGGGGGCGGGGGCGGGGGCGGCGGGGCTGGCCGGTGCGGGGGGCTCCGCGCTGGCGGCCGGCGAGGCGGACGAGGCGGTGGGGGTGGCGCCGGCGTCGGCCCACACCCCGACGGCGACCGCCGTGCCGCCGGGCATGGACCCTCCGGTACCACGGTCGGCCGCCTTGGCGGCCCCGCGCTCCTCTGTCTTCCCCGTCTCCCCGGCCGCAATGACCGCCATGACGGCGGGGCCCGCGGCGGCGCCCGTCCCGCGCACCGAGGCCATGCCCGCGGCGCAGCGCTCGGCTGCGTTCGCATCTGCGCCCGCACCCGCACCCGCACCTGCACCTGCACCTGCAGCGGCCCATCCCGTCGGGTCCTCCGGAGCCTCGGGCCCGGCGGCGGCCGTCCGCGCATCCGCCGCCGATCGCACGGCTGAGGGCACCGCCGCCCCCGCCTCGACCGACCTCTCGGCCACCGCCACCGCCACCGCCACCGACGCCCTCGACGGTATCGCCCGCGGTCAGGCCGAGGGCCCGGGCGATCCCCCGGTCGACGGGCCGGCCGCGGCGGCCCGGGCCGTGCCGCCGCCGCTCTACGCCACCCAGGTGCCCGCCCCGCTGCAGCTGCGCTACCGGGCCCAGGCGGGTTCGCGTGGCGGCTGGGCCGAGCTGCGCTGGCAGCCGGCGGTCACGGACCCGCCGCCCGCCGACAAGGGCCTGCAGCCGCCGGGCGCCGCCGATCCGGCCGCCGATGCCCCGGCGGGCCGGCCCCGCTACCGGATGCAGCTGGCGGTGCGCGGCACCGACGGCACGCCGTGGCTGGAGCTCGACAGCCGCGGCCTGCTCGATGCCACCGGCGTCGCGCCCCGGCGCTTGCTCGAGCGGCGGGCCGGCCGGGCCTGGCGCGCCGTGCACTGGCGGCCGGAGCTGGCGGCCATCAGCTTTTCCGGGCCGCGGCACGCGCTGCCGGCCTGGCCGGGGACGCAGGACCGTCTCTCGTGGATCGCCCAGCTGGCCGCGGTGCTGCAGGCCGCGCCCTTGCCGCCGCCGCGCGTCGAGCTGCGCGTGGTCGATGCCCGCGGCGCGTCGGCGACCTGGCGGCTGACGGCGGTCGATGCGGCCGATGCGGCCGATCCGCAGGCGGCGGCCGCCTCGACCGTGCCCGGCACGTCCGTCTGGCACGCCTGGCGCCATGAGCCCGAAGGGCCGGACGATCTGCGGGTGCAGGTCTGGACCGATCCGGCCCTCGGCCACTGGCCGCAGCGCCTGCGCTACAGCACGCTGCGCGGCGTCGAGGTGCTGGACCTGCGGCTGGAGCCGTTGCTCGGACGTTGAGCGGCCACGGCAGCGGGGTCTGGGTCTGGGTCGGCTGACGGCTGACGGCTGACGGTCGCCGTGCGCAGGCCATCCGGTCGCCTCGGCAGGCGGTGCCCGGTGGTGCCGGGCGATGGGATCTGGACGCGTCGCGTGACGGTTATCATGCGGAGCCTCATGTGCCCGACTTCGCTGATCGACCCTGGTGCCGGTCACGGCCCGCTGTCCGCCTTCCCGATCGCCCGGCGCTGGCTGCCGCGCCATCCCGAGCGCCTGCAGCTGTACTCGCTGCCCACGCCGTCGGGCGTCAAGGTCTCGATCCTGCTGGAAGCGCTGGAGCAGCCCTACGAGGCCCATCGCGTCAGCTTCGAGGGCCTGCAGCAGCTCAGCGCCGAGTTCCTGGCCGCCAGCCCCAACCCCAAGATACCGGTGATCCTCGATCCCCACGGCCCGCAGGGCCGGCCGCTGCTGCTGTGCGAGAGCGCGGCCATCCTGCAGTACCTGGCCGAGCGGGCGGGGCGCCTGCTCGATGCCGAGGCCGGTGTCGGGCCCGAGCAGGCCCGCTGGCAGACGCTGCAGTGGCTGGCCTTCTGCACCGGCAACCTGAGGCCGGCGGTCTCGCAGCTCGGCTACTGGCTGCGCCTGGCCGGCCATCGGCGCAGCGAGTCGGCGCATCTGGCGCAGCTGATCTCCGACATGCGGCGCACGCTGGCCGTGCTGGAGCGCCAGCTCGATGGCCGGCGCTGGATCACCGGCCCGTGCTGGACCATCGCCGACATCGCGCTGTGGAGCTGGGTGCGCGCGCTGGTGCGTTTCTACGATGCGGCACGCAGCATCGGCTGGGACGACTTTCCGCAGGTGCAGCGGGTGCTGGCCGCCTTCGAGGCCGAGCCGGCGGTGCGGCGCGGGCTGCAGGTGCCGCAGTGAGGCGTTGAGGCACTGAGGCGCCGGATCCGGGATCCGGCGCCGGGTCCGGCGACGGTGCGGTGTCCGCCGCGTGCCGCCGTTCGTGAGGGAGCGCCACCCGCGCGCCGCGCGCCGGGCAGCGGTGCGCCCGCCGCGGCCGGAGCCTGTCCGGCCGGCCGGCTGGCCACGCGGTCCTCGCGGTCCGCGCCGCGCAGGTGACAGGCTGCTGACACCCCGTTGGCAGCAGCCGGTCCGCACCATGGCGGCTCCCATCCACCCCGACAGCCCGCACGCGGGCCACCGACCATGACCGCCGTCACCCCCGCCCTGTCCGACGCCACCCCCACCTCCACCGCCCCCGCCGGCTCGTCCGCCCTCAGCTGGTTCGAGATCCCGGTGGCCGACCTCGACCGTGCCGAGCGCTTCTACACCGCCGTGCTGCAGGCGCCGCTGCGGCGCCAGGTGATGGGCCCGTGCACGCTGGCCGTGCTGCCCTATGCCCGACCGGGCACCGGCGGCGCGCTGTTCCTGGGGCCGGCGCTGCAGCCGTCGGCCCGCGGCAGCCTGGTCTATCTGAGCGTCGGTCCCGACCTGGACAGCGCCACCGCCCGGGCGCTGGCCGCCGGGGCGCAGCTGCTGCAGCCGCGCGTCGATCTGCCCGAGGGCATGGGCAGCTTCGTCCACCTGAGCGACAGCGAAGGCAACCGCATCGGCCTGCACGCGCTGCGTTAACCTGCGGCCGCCCCCACCGTCACCCTGGCAAGGACAACCAACATGCAACTGGCCTGGACCATCGTCTACGTGGCCGATGTCGCGGCATCGCTCGACTACTTCGAGCGGGCCTTCGGCCTGGCGCGCGGCATGCTGTCGCCCGATGGTGGCTTCGGCACCCTGTGCACCGGATCGACCACGCTGGCCTTCTGCGACCACGCCACGGCACGCGACAGCGTGGGCTGCGACTACGTGGTCGCAGCCGACAGCCCGCGCCCGCTGGGCATGGAGATCGGCCTGGCCACCGAGGACGTGGCCGCCGCGCTGGCCCGTGCGCTGGCCGTCGGCGGCACGCTGCTGGCGCAGCCGGTGACCAAGCCCTGGGGCCAGACCGTCGCCTATCTGCGCGCGCCGGACGGCACGCTGGTCGAGCTGTGCACGCCGATGGCGGCCTGAGCCCGGCGCGGCCCTGGCGCGGCCTGGCGCCGGGCTGAGCCATGCGCCGTGCCGACCGTCTGTTCCAGCTGGTGCAGCTGATCCGCGGCCGGCGGCTGAGCACGGCCGCCTGGCTGGCGGAGCGGCTGCAGGTCTCGCTGCGCACCGTCTACCGCGACGTGGCCGCGCTGCAGGCGCGCGGCGTGGCCATCGAGGGCGAGGCCGGGGTCGGCTACCGCTTCGGCGCTGGCCAGGCGCTGCCGCCGCTGATGTTCCCGCGCGGCGAGGCCCAGGCGCTGGTCGCCGCCGTGCGGCTGGCCGGCCCGCGGCTGGATCCGGCGCTGGCCGCGCAGGCCGAGGCCGCGCTGGCGCGCATCATGGCCGTGCTGCCCGGCGAGGTGCGCACGGCCGCCGAGCGCCTGCTCGTCTACAGCCCCGATGCCGGCCAGGACGCGCAGGCGCTGGACCGGCTGCAGGCGTTGCGCGAGGCCGCTGACCAGCGGCGCTGGGTGGCCTTCGACTACCGCGACGAATCCGGCCGCGCCAGCCGCCGCCGCGTGCGGCCGCTGGCCTGCCTGCACTGGGGTCAGGTCTGGACGCTGGCGGCCTGGTGCGCGCTGCGCGAGGACTTCCGCAGCTTCCGCCTCGACCGCATCGACGCGCTGCAGGTGGAGGACGCGCGCTTTCGTGACGAGCCGGGGCGCACCCTGGCCGATCTGCAGCGGCGGGTGGCGGCCGAGTCCGGTGGCCGGCTGGCTTGAGGCCGCGGCGGGGCCGGACCTCCGGTGCAACAGGCCGGGCGTGCCGGGCGGCGCCGTTCGCCGTGCTTCAGTCGACGAACTGCGCGCGCACCGGCTTCCAGCTCTGTTCGCCGCTGTCGGTGCGGCTGCAGCCCAGCGGCTCGGCCTCGGCGCCCGGGCGCAGCTCGCTGCGCGAGCGGTCGCCGGTGGGCCGGCCCATGTGCCAGCGCTCCAGCCAGACGCGCAGCGTGCGCGTCGGATGGGCGTTGCGCACCAGGATCTGCACGCCCCGGCGGTTCACGCAGTTGGCGCTGAAGTCGCGCTCCCAGCGCAGCTGGGCCAGCGGATCGTCGTCGGATGCGGATGCGGATGCGGATGCGGATGCGGATGCGGATGCGGATGCGGATGCGGCGGGGCCGTCCTGCGCGGGCGCGCGGCTCTGCGCGTCGGCCGGCAGGGCGATGGTGGACAGCAGCGCCAGCAGCAGGATCGGTGCGCCCGCACCGGCCCGTGACAGGGTCGGTCGACGCCCGGACGGCGCAGCGGCAAGGACAGGATTTCGCATCGCGGACGGCGGACGGACTCGGGGGTCCGATCTTGCCCGGCGTCGCCCTCTGGCAGACTGCGCGCCCATGCATGGTTTGTCCGGATGCCGTGCGGTGCCGTCGGGTGCCGCCCCGGCCGCGTCGTCCGCGGCGGCCCGGCTGTGCCTGCTGCCCGGCCTGGGCTGTGATGCCGCGCTGTTCGAGCCGCTGCGGCCCTGGCTGGCGCGGCCGTCGGATGCGCCGGCCTGGCTGGCGCAGGTCCACCACCAGGAGGCCGATCTGCCGGCGATGGCCGCGCGGCTGCTGCGCGAGCTCGCCGGTCCGCTGCGCCTGGTCGGCGTCTCGATGGGCGGCATGCTGGCCCTCGAAGTCTGGCGTCAGGCGCCGCAGCGCATCCAGGGGCTGGCCCTGCTGGGCACCTCGGCGCGGCCGGACGCGCCGGCGCAGCGCGCGCTGCGGCTGCAGGCCGCCGATCTGCTGGCCGCCGGCCAGGGCGATGACCTGCTGCGTGCCAATGCACTGTTCGCCTTCCATCCGCGCCAGCGCGCGGTCTGGCGCGAGGCCCACCGCGCGATGATGGACCGCGCCGGCGCGGCGCAGCTGGCGCGCCAGAACCGCGCGGTGGCCCTGCGCGAGGACCTGCGGCCGCTGCTGGCCGCCGTCGCCTGCCCGACCCTGGTCGTCGGTGCGGCCGACGACCGGCTCACGCCGCCGGCCTGCAGCCAGGAGCTGGCGGCGCTGATCCCCGATGCCGAGCTGCAGCTGCTGCCCGATTGCGGCCACATGCTGACCTGGGAGCAGCCGGCCGTCGTCGGCCGCCTGCTGCAGCGCTGGATGGCGCGCTGTGATGCGCGCCTGGCGTCGGCCGGGCTGGTCGCGCGCGACGCGCTGCGGGCCGGCTGAAGACGAACGCCCGCCGGCCGTGTCAGGCCCGCTGCGGACCGCCGGAGCGGGGCGGGCGGGCGGGCGCGCCGCCCGCCGGCGCCTTGCGGCCGCGCCGCCGCGGCGCCTCGGGCGTCAGCAGCGGCGCCTCGGGCACCACGCCCGGCAGCGGCTCGGCCTGCGCGATCACGCCGCCGCCCAGGCAGATCTCGCCGTCGTAGAGCACGGCCGACTGCCCCGGTGTCACCGCCCACTGCGGCTGCTCGAAGGCCAGGCGCCAGCGCGCGGCGCGCGGATCGTCGTGGCCGGCCGGCTGGCCGAGGGCCTGCAGCCGCGCCGGCGCATCGGCCTGGCGGTAGCGCGTCTTGGCCGCCAGCGGGCCGTCGGGCGGCGGCTCGCCGGCCACCCAGCTGACGTCGTCGAAGGCCAGCGCCGGCTGCTGCAGCCAGGGGTGCTCATGGCCCTGCACCGCGATCAGCCGGTTGTGCACCAGGTCCTTGGCGGCGACGAACCAGGGCGCGTGCTCGCCACCGCCCGGGCGCGCGCCGCTGTCCTTCACGCCGCCGATGCCCAGGCCCTGGCGCTGGCCCAGCGTGTAGAAGCTCAGTCCGACATGGGCGCCCCGCCGGCGGCCCTGCTCGTCGACGATGTCGCCCGGCGCGTGGCTCAGGTAGCGGTTGAGGAAGTCGCGGAACGGGCGCTCGCCGATGAAGCAGATGCCGGTCGAGTCCTTCTTCTTCGCGTTGGGCAGACCGATCTCGGTGGCGATGCGGCGCACCTCGGTCTTGGGCAGCTCGCCGACCGGGAACATCGTCTTGCCCAGCTGCGCCTGGTTCAGCCGGTGCAGGAAGTAGCTCTGGTCCTTCAGCGGGTCCAGCCCCTTGAGCAGCTCGAAGCGCTCGCCGCCCGCGCGTCGCGCGTCGGCCACCGCCCGCACCCGGGCGTAGTGGCCGGTGGCGATCTTCTCGGCGCCCAGGCGCATCGCGTGGTCGAGAAAGGCCTTGAACTTGATCTCGGCGTTGCACAGCACGTCCGGATTGGGCGTGCGGCCGGCCTGGTACTCGCGCAGGAACTCGGCGAACACGCGGTCCTTGTACTCGGCCGCGAAGTTCACGTGCTCCAGGTCGATGCCGATGACGTCGGCCACGCTGGCCGCATCCAGGAAGTCCTGCCGCGACGAGCAGAACTCGCTGTCGTCGTCGTCTTCCCAGTTCTTCATGAAGATGCCGATCACCTCATGGCCCTGCTGCTTGAGCAGCCAGGCCGAGACGGCTGAATCGACGCCGCCGGACAGCCCGACGACCACACGGTGTTTGCGCATGTCCGGATTGTCCCCCGGACGCCGCCGACCCCGGATCGCCCGGGGCCGCATCGAGCATGACGGGAGCGCGTCCCGCATGGCGGAATGGCCTCAGGTCGGTGCCTGTTTGTGCAGCAGGTGCACGCTGTCGTGGGTGTGCAGCAGTGCCAGCGCATGGCGCACGCCTGCAGCGTGGTCCGTGATGCACTGCAGCAGCATCGGGCTGCGGTGGCGTCCGGGGCAGGCGCGCAGCTCGTCCGGGCTCATCCACAGCGTGCGTTCGACGGGCGCGTCATAGGCCCGTCCGGGCAGCTCGTCACCGACCGTGCCGCAGACCGCGAAGCGCAGGTAGGTGATGTCCTCGCCGGTGGCCGGATGGACCATTCTTCCCAGGTAGACGCCGACCACGGCCTCGGGCACGAAGACGCGCGCGGTCTCCTCCAGCGTCTCGCGCACGACGCCTTCGAGCACGCCCTCGCCGGGGTCGAGATGGCCGGCCGGGTTGTTCAGCCGCAGGCCGTCGGCGGTGCGCTCCTCGACCAGCAGATAACGGCCGTCACGCTCGATGACGGCGGCCACGGTGACGCTCGGTTTCCAGCGCTGCATGGCGTCATGTTAGAGCGGCTTCCTGACGGCTGGAGCAGCAGTTAAGCTGTGCCGCGACATCCCGGGTCCGGAGGAGCCGGCGCAGCGGCGCGCCGGAAGCGGACATCCGGGACATCAGCCGTCGAGGAGGCAGCAGGCATATGGCGTTGTGGATCGGGGTTCCGAGGGAACGGGCGGCGGGCGAGAAGCGCGTGGCCACCGTGCCCGAGGTGGTGGCCAAGCTGGTGAAGCTGGGCTTTCGCGTGGCGATCGAATCCGGTGCGGGGGACGCGGCGAACTTCGCCGACGAGACCTACGTCGCCGCCGGCGCCGAGGTGATGCCGGATGCGGCCGCGCTGTATGCGCGTGCCGACATCGTCTTCCGGGTCCGGCCGCCGACGCTGGCCGAGGTGGCGCAGCTGCGCGAGGGCGCCACGCTGATCGGCTTCATCTGGCCGGCGCAGAACCCCGAGCTGATGGCCGCGCTGCAGGCGAGGAAGGTCACCGCGCTGGCCATCGACTGCCTGCCACGCCAGTTGAGCCGTGCGCAGAAGATGGACGCGCTGACCTCGATGGCCGGCGTCAGCGGCTACCGCGCGGTGGTCGAGGCGGCCAACGCCTTCGGCCGCTTCTTCAACGGCCAGATCACGGCCGCGGGCAAGGTGCCGCCGGCCAAGGTCTTCATCGCCGGTGCCGGCGTGGCCGGTCTGGCCGCCATCGGCACCGCGGCCAATCTCGGCGCCATCGTGCGCGCCAACGACACGCGGGCCGAGGTCGCCGACCAGGTCAAGTCGCTGGGCGGCGAGTTCGTCAAGGTCGACTACGAGGAAGAGGGCTCGGGCGGTGGCGGCTATGCCAAGGTGATGAGCGAGGGCTTCCAGGCCGCCCAACGCGCGATGTACGCGCAGCAGGCCGCCGAGGTCGACATCATCATCACCACCGCGCTGATCCCCGGCAAGCCGGCGCCCAAGCTGATCACGGCCGAGATGGTGCGCACGATGAAGCCGGGTTCGGTCATCGTCGACATGGCCGCCGAGCAGGGCGGCAACTGCGAGCTGACGGTGCCGGGTGAGGCGGTGGTGCGCCATGGCGTGACCATCGTCGGCTACACCGATCTGGCCAGCCGCCTGGCGCGGCAGAGCTCGACGCTCTACAGCACCAACCTGCTGCGCCTGACCGAGGAGCTGTGCAAGACCAAGGACGGCGTCATCCACGTCAACTTCGACGATGACGCGATCCGCGGCCTGACGGTCATCAAGGACGGCGAGCTGAGCTGGCCGGCCCCGCCGCCGAAGCTGCCGCCGGCCGCGGCCAAGCCGGCCGCCGCGGCCGCCGCCGTGCCCAAGGCCCCGGCCCACGGCCATGGCCCGGGCGAGCCGATGAAGGGCCGCACGCTGGCCATCGTCTTCGGCGTCGGCGCGCTGCTGTTCACGCTGGTCGGGCTGTACGCGCCGGCGGCCTTCCTGTCGCACTTCACCGTCTTCGTGCTGGCCTGCTTCATCGGCTACATGGTGGTGTGGAACGTCACGCCCAGCCTGCACACGCCGTTGATGAGCGTGACCAACGCGATCAGCTCGATCATCGCCATCGGCGCGCTGGTGCAGGTGGCGCCGCCGCTGGACGCCAGCGGCGCGGCCGACCGGCCCAACGGGCTGATCCTGGGTCTGGCCGTCTTCGCGCTGGTGCTCACGGCCATCAACATGTTCGGCGGCTTCGCCGTCACGCGCCGCATGCTGGCCATGTTCCGCAAGTGATGCACAACGACAAGAACACGGAGCGGAATCCATGAGCAGCAGTCTGGCCACGGTCGCCTACATCGGGGCGACCATCCTCTTCATCCTCAGCCTCGGCGGGCTGAGCAACCCCGAGACCGCCCGCCGCGGCAACCTGTTCGGCATGGTCGGCATGGCGCTGGCCGTGCTGGCCACGATCCTCGGTCCGCGCGTCACGGCAGCCGGCGTGCCGTACATCGTGCTGGCCCTGGTGGTGGGTGGCGCCGTCGGCGTCATCGCCGCCAGGAAGGTGCAGATGACGCAGATGCCCGAGCTGGTGGCGCTGATGCACAGCCTGGTGGGTCTCGCGGCCTGCCTGGTGGGCTTCGCCAGCTACGTCGACACCTCGACCGTCTTCCCGACGGCGGCCGAGAAGGCCATCCACGAGGTCGAGATCTACGTCGGCATCCTGATCGGCGCGGTCACCTTCAGCGGCTCCATCGTCGCCTTCGGCAAGTTGAGCGGCAAGATCGGCGGCAAGCCGCTGCTGCTGCCGGGCCGTCACGGCCTGAACCTGGCCGCGCTGCTGGTGGTGCTGTGGTTCGGCGGGCGCTTCCTGGGCGCGCACGACATCGCCGACGGCATGCTGCCGCTGGCGGTGATGACCGGCATCGCGCTGCTGTTCGGCATCCACATGGTGATGGCCATCGGCGGGGCCGACATGCCGGTGGTGGTGTCGATGCTCAACAGCTACTCGGGCTGGGCGGCCGCGGCCACCGGCTTCATGCTGAGCAACGACCTGCTGATCGTCACCGGCGCGCTGGTGGGCAGCTCGGGCGCGATCCTGAGCTACATCATGTGCCGCGCGATGAACCGCAACTTCCTCAGCGTGATCGCCGGCGGCTTCGGCGGTGGCGCGCCGGTCAAGAAGGCCGAGGGTGGCCCGGCCGAGCCGCAGGGCGAGGTGGTGCCGGTCAGCGCGGTCGAGACGGCCGAGCTGCTGCGCGAGGCCAAGAGCGTGATCATCGTGCCGGGCTACGGCATGGCGGTGGCCCAGGCCCAGCACACGGTCAACGAGATCACCCGCCTGCTGCGCGGCAAGGGCGTGGACGTGCGCTTCGCCATCCACCCGGTGGCCGGCCGCATGCCGGGGCACATGAACGTGCTGCTGGCCGAGGCCAAGGTGCCCTACGACATCGTGATGGAGATGGACGAGATCAACGCCGACTTCCCTGAAGCCGACGTCAGCATGGTGATCGGCGCCAACGACATCGTGAACCCGGCCGCCCAGGACGACCCGTCCAGCCCGATCGCCGGCATGCCGGTGCTGGAGGTCTGGAAGGCGCGCACCAGCATCGTGATGAAGCGCAGCATGGCCTCGGGCTATGCCGGCGTCGACAACCCGCTGTTCTACAAGGAGAACAACCGGATGCTGTTCGGCGACGCGAAGAAGATGCTCGACGAGGTGCTGTCGGCGCTCAAGGGCTGACGCCGGCGATCCGCCTTCGCCCGGCAGCCGGCCGTCCGCGGTCGGCCGCAGGGACCGACGGCCCGGCACCGGATCGGCTCCGGTGCCGGGCCGTCGCCGTCTTCAGGGCCGGCAGGCCTGGGTGATCTGCGCCAGGCTGACGCCGACCGAGCGCAGCCGGGTCTTCAGCGCGTCGCTGCACAGATCGGCAGCGGCGGCCGGGGCTGCGGCAGCCGCCGCCGGGGCGGCGATCGACGGCGGGGTGGCGATGCCGGTGGCGGCCGTCAGGCCGGCGCCGCTGCTGGTGGCGACGGTGGCCGCGGTCGTGGTCGCGGTCGATGCGGGGATGCCCGTGCCGGCTGCCGTCGCCGCGGTCACCGGCAGGGTCGGCCGCGGGCAGCCGGCGCGCAGATGGGCCTCGACCGTCGCCAGACCCGTCAGATCCAGCCGCTGGGTGTCGACGCCGCGCTTGATCGAGCCGGTCTGCAGCCGCACGCGCTGGGCGCGGCGGGCCTGCTCCAGCTCGGCGCCGCTGAGCACCGCCTCGCGCAGCCGCTGCTCCATCGGGCCGGCGTTGCGCCGCGGCAGCCAGGGGCCGTCGTCGAACTGCCAGGCGATCCATTGCGGCGCTTCGGCCACCTTCACGCGCAGGCCTTCGGCGTCGAGCTCGGCGCCGTGGTCGGAGGCCAGCGTGGCCGTGCAGCGCACGCTGCCGCCGCGTTCGCTGCGGGTGACCTCCCAGCCGTCCGTCTGCAGCGTGGTCTGACCGCCGGTCAGGAGGGTCGCGGCACCGGCCATCGGGCTGCAGGCCGCGGCCACGAGCAGGGGGATCAGGCGGACGGCGGGAATCAGGGTCATGGGGACACGCACGGTGAGCCGCCGGTCGCGGAATGCGCCGGCTCCAGCGCCGCGAGCTTACGCTGGCCGGCGTCCAGTCCGCCCTCGCGGTGCCTGCGCCGGTGGTCTGCGTGCACGGCCGCACGCTGACAATCGCCCGGCTTGTGGCCTAATAGAGGGTTTGCCACCCACCACGCCGGAATTCCCGCATCAGGAGAACACGATGGCTCTGAAGATCCGTACCGAAGCCGACCGCAAGGCCACCCCGCGTCCCGCCCTGCCCAACGGCGTGCAACTGCCCGTGGCCCGCGGCCAGAAGCGCAGCCTGGAGCGCGGCGTGCACACCCGCAGCAAGAAGAACGTCGGCAAGCGCGCCCACCAGGGCTGATCGGCCCTGACGGCCGGCGTGCGGGGCCGCAAGGCCACTGCCGCCGTGCCGCCACCGCTTCCTGCAGGACCGCCGCCCGGCCCCCTCGGCCGTGCGGCGTTCGTGTTTCTGGCGCAGCCCCGGCGCCGGTGGTCGTCCACCGGCCGCACATTCCGGGCCGCCGCGCCGCCACCGTCGTGCCGCCACCGCCATGATCCGCATCACCGAAATCCGCCTGCCGCTGGACCACGCCCCCGACGCGCTGCGCGAGGCCGCACGCCAGCGGCTGGCCGTGGACGCGGCGACGCTGGGCGAGGTGCGCGTCTTCCGCCGCGGCCATGACGCCCGCAGCAAGCGCGCCGTGGTGCTGATCTACACCGTCGACTGCACGCTGGTCGCCGCCACGCCCGAGGCGGCACAGGCCGCCGAGCAGGCGCTGCTGCAGGCCCGCGCGGCCGACCCGCAGATCCGCCCGACGCCCGACACCCGCTACCGATTCATCGGCCACGCGCCGGCCGATTTCGCCGCTGGCGGCCGGCCGCGGCCCATCGTCATCGGCTTCGGCCCCTGCGGCCTGTTCGCCGCGCTGATCCTGGCCCAGATGGGCCTGCGGCCGATCGTGCTGGAGCGCGGCCGCGCGGTGCGCCAGCGCACCCAGGACACCTGGGGCCTGTGGCGCAAGAGCGTGCTCGATCCGGTCTCCAACGTGCAGTTCGGCGAAGGCGGCGCCGGCACCTTCAGCGACGGCAAGCTCTACAGCCAGATCTCCGACCCGCGCCACCTCACGCGCAAGGTGCTGACCGAGTTCGTCAAGGCCGGCGCGCCCGACGAGATCCTCTACGTCAGCAAGCCGCACATCGGCACCTTCCGCCTGGTGTCGATGATCGAGAAGATGCGCGCCGACATCGAGGCCCTCGGCGGCGAGATCCGCTTCGAGCAGCAGGTCACCGATCTGCTCGTCGAGCCGGTGCGCGATGCGGCGCCGGACGGCCCGACCCAGCGCGTGGCCGGTGTGGTGCTGGCCTCGGGCGAGCAGCTGGCTACCAGCCACGTCGTGCTGGCCCTCGGCCACAGCGCGCGCGACACCTTCGCCATGCTGCACGCGCGCGGCGTGGCGATGCAGGCCAAGCCCTTCGCCATCGGCGTGCGCATCGAGCATCCGCAGGGCCTGATCGACCGCGCCCGCCACGGCGCCTCGGCCGGCCATCCGCTGCTGGGCGCGGCCGACTACAAGCTGGTGCACCACGCCGGCAACGGCCGCGCGGTCTACAGCTTCTGCATGTGCCCGGGCGGTACCGTGGTGGCCGCCACCAGCGAGGTGGGTCGGGTCGTCACCAACGGCATGAGCCAGTACTCGCGCAACGAGCGCAATGCCAATGCCGGCCTGGTGGTCAACATCAGTCCCGAGGACTACCGCAGCGATCCGGGCGCGGCCACGCCGGTGCATCCGCTGGACGGCATCGCCTTCCAGCGCCACTGGGAATCGCGCGCCTTCGAACTCGGCGAGGGCGGCTACTTCGCGCCCGGTCAGCTGGTCGGCGACTTCCTCAAGCGCCAGCGCTCCAGCGTGCTCGGCGAGGTGCTGCCCTCGTACAAGCCCGGCGTGCGGCTGACCGACTTCGCGCAGGACGGCCGCGAGGCGCTGCCGCCCTACGTGCTGCAGGCCATGCGCGAGGCCTTGCCGGCCTTCGGCCGCCAGATCGCCGGCTTCGACCGCGCCGATGCGGTGATGACCGGCGTCGAGACGCGCACCTCCTCGCCGCTGCGCATCCCGCGCGGCGCGCGGCTGCAGAGCGTCAACACCATCGGCCTCTATCCGGCCGGCGAAGGTGCGGGTTATGCCGGCGGCATCATGTCGGCCGGCGTCGACGGCATCGAGGTGGCCGAGGCCCTGGCCGCCGACCTGCTGGGCCTGGCCGAGGTGCCGGCGCCGATGCGCGCGCGCGGCGCCTCGCTCGACAAGGTCGGCTGACGCACCGGGAGGCGGTCCGTCCGGGGTCGCCCGGCGATCCCTCCGGCCGACGTGAGTTCCTGCGCGGCCGTGGCTGGACGGGCTATCGCAAGCCCTGAGGCGATGGCTGTCAGCGCTACGCAAGAATCAGGCGCATGGACAAGATCTGGCTGCAGCACTATCCCGCCGGGGTTCCGGCCGAGGTGTCGGTCGAGGCCTGCCCCACCTTGCTCGCGCTGATGGACGACAGCTTCCAGCGCTACCACGAGCGACCGGCCTGGCGCTTCATGGGCACCGATGTGCGCTTCGGCGATGTCGATCGCCACTCGCGCACGCTGGCCGCCTGGCTGCAGTCACGCGGGCTGCAGCCCGGTGACCGGGTGGCCATCATGTTGCCCAACGTGCCGCAGTACGCGGTGGCGGTCGCCGCCATCCTGCGCATCGGCTGCATCGTGGTCAACGTCAACCCGCTCTACACGCCGCGCGAGCTCGCCCACCAACTGCAGGATTCGGGGGCCAAGGCCATCGTCATCCTGGAGAACTTCGCCGCCACGCTGGCGCAGGTGATCGCCGGCCTGCCCACGCGCACCGTGCTGCTGGCCGCGATGGGCGACATGCTGGGCCTGGTGAAGGGCACGCTGGTCAACAGCGTCGTGCGTCACGTCAAGAAGATGGTGCCGCCGTACACGTGGCCGACGGACGCCGGCGTGCAGGTCGAACGCTTCCCGGCGGCGCTGTCGGCCGGTCGCCACCTGCCCTGGCAACCCTTCGAGGCGCGGCCCGACGATGTCGCCGTGCTGCAGTACACCGGCGGCACCACCGGCGTCAGCAAGGGCGCGGTGCTGCTGCACCGCAACCTCGTGGCCAACGTGCTGCAGTGCGAGGCCTGGTACCAGCCGGCACTGCACCAGCTGGGCGCCGACACGCAGCTGGTCACCGTCTGCGCACTGCCGCTCTATCACATCTTCGCGTTCAACGTGAACATGATGCTGAGCCTGCGCGTCGGCGGCCTCAACGTGATGATCCCGAACCCGCGCGACCTGCCGGCCCTGCTGAAGGCGCTGCGCGCGCAGCCCGTGCACAGCTTTCCGGCCGTCAACACGCTGTTCAACGCGCTGGCCAACCACCCGGACATCGACACCGTCGACTGGAGCCAGCTCAAGATCTCGGTGGGCGGCGGCATGGCGGTGACGGCCGGCGCTGCACAGGCCTGGCTGGAGAAGACCGGCTGCCCGATCTGCGAGGGCTACGGTCTGTCCGAGACCAGCCCGGTGGTCAGCTGCAACCCGGTCGACAGCCGCGCCTACACCGGCAACATCGGCTATCCGCTGCCATCGACCGAGATGGCGCTGCTCGATGACGACGGCCGTACCGTGCCACCGGGCAGCCCCGGCGAGATCGCGGTGCGCGGTCCGCAGGTGATGGCCGGCTATTGGCAGCGGCCGGACGAGACGGCCCGCGTGATGACGGCCGATGGCTGGTTCCGCACCGGCGATGTCGGCGTGGTCGACGAGCGCGGCGCCTTCCGCATCATCGACCGCAAGAAGGACATGATCCTGGTCAGCGGCTTCAACGTCTATCCGAACGAGGTCGAGGACGTGCTGAGCCAGTTGCCCGGGGTGCTCGAATGCGCGGCCGTCGGCGTGTCCGACGAGCATTCGGGCGAGGCGGTCAAGCTGGTCATCGTGCGCCGCGACCCGGCGCTGACCGAGGCCCAGGTGCGCCAGTTCTGCGAGGGCCATCTGACCGGCTACAAGCGCCCGCGCGTCATCGAGTTCCGTGACGAGCTGCCGAAGACGCCAGTGGGGAAGATCCTGCGTCGCGAGCTGCGCGGGCGCGTGTCATGATGGCCGCGCACTTTCCCGCCTCACGGCCGAGGACGCCGTCACGATGGTCACCGAAGTCCGCATTGACACCGCTCTCCTGGCCCATACCGAGTGGCGTCTGACGCGCACCGATGCCGGCCGGCGCGAGATCCGCGAACGCGCCCATGCGCTGCCCCGCGCCGCCCGCAACCTGCTGCTGATCGTCGATCCGGCGCGTGACGCGACCCACTGGCTGGCGATGGTCCACGGCAGCCGTGTCGAGGACCTCGGCCAGCTGCTCGACCTCGGTCTGATCGCCACCGCGGCCGAGCCCGGCGAGAGCCAGTGGCCGCTCGACAGCCGCCTGCCCGAGATCGACAGCGGGCCCAGCACCCTGGCACCGGCCCTCGCCGGCTGGCGCGCCCAGACCCGTGCGCTGCTCGAACCGCTGGGTTACGGACCGCTCTACGAGCGCCTGCTGATCCACTCGCGCGAGCGGTTGGGCCTGATCAAGGCCTACCGGATGACGCTGGCCATCGAGCGTGCGGCCGATGCGTCGGCGCTGTCCGAGGTCGCCGTCGAACTGGTCGTGCTGGTGCGCCGCGCCGAGGGCGAGGCTGCCGCACGCGAGCTGCTGCGCCAGCTGGCGCGCCACGACGCGGCGGCCTGAGCGGCCGGCTCAGCGCTGCCGCTGCAGCGTCAGGCCCCGTGCCAGGACCGACAATCGCGGCCATGGCCACGCGTTTCCATGTCGATGTCCCTCTGTCCGCCGGCGTCCAGATCGTCCTGCCGCCGAATGCCACCCGCCATGTGCAGGTGCTGCGCCTGCAGCCCGGCGCGGCGCTGACCCTGTTCGATGGCCTGGGCGGGCAATGGCAGGCCGAGGTGCTGGCCATGGGCCGCCGCGAGGTGACGGTCCAGGTGCTCGCACACGCGCCGGTGGAATGCGAACTGCCGGTGGCCGTCACGCTGGCGCTCGGCATGCCGGCCAACGAGCGCATGGACACGGTGGTCGAGAAGGCGGCCGAGCTCGGTGCGGCCGGCCTGCAGCCGCTGGTGTGTGAGCGTTCGGTGCTGCGCGTGGCGGGCGATCGGGCGCAACGCAAGTCCGAGCACTGGCAGGCGGTGGCCGTCTCGGCCTGCGAGCAGAGCGGTCGCAACCGCGTGCCCGAGGTCGCCGCGGCGCAGCCGCTGCGGGACTGGCTGCGGGGCTGGGCGGCTGCCGTGCCTGGCGGGGTGGACGGCCCCGCCTCCCCCCAGGGCCTGCTGCTGAGCCTGGATCCGCAGGCCCCGCCGCTGTGGTCCTGGTTGGCGGGGCGCCCGCGGGCCGTCGGCGCGGACTGCGCGTGGCAGGACCGCCCGCGCATCGTGTTGCTCAGCGGCCCCGAGGGTGGTCTGTCGTCGACCGAACAGGCGGCCGCGGTCGAGGCCGGCTTCCAGCCGGTCAGCCTGGGGTCGCGCGTGCTGCGGGCCGACACCGCGCCGCTGGCGGCGCTGTCGACGATCGCCTGCTGGGCGGCGGCCCGGATCGACCCGTCGGCCTGAGCAGGGCCGGTCCGTCGCGGCGGGCGCCTTGTCGCGCGCACGCGCGCGATCGGCCGTTGGCGGCCGGACTGGAGCCGGCAGCCGGTGGATGCGGAGGCCTTGGCCGTGACGGGCTGCACACGGAAGCGCCCGGCCTTCGTCGGGCGGGTGGCCGGGCGGGGGCGCAGCCGGTCGTGGCGTCACCCGCCGGGCGCAGAATCGGCCGCCATACCCAACACACAGGAGGTCATCATGGGTCTGCTCGATTCAATGCTCGGACAAGCGGTCAACGGTGCGCTCGGCCAGGCGCTCGGTGGCCAGGCCGGCGGCGGCATGCCGCCGCTCATGCAACTGGTGATGAGCCTGATCGGCGGTCAGCAGGGCGGCGCCGGCGGCCTGGGCGCGCTGGTCTCGCAGCTGCAGCAAGGGGGCCTGGGCGAGGCCGTGCAGAGCTGGGTCTCGACCGGCGCCAATCTGCCGGTGTCCGGCGAGCAGATCGGTGCCGCGCTGGGCCAGGGCCGTCTGGGTGAGCTGGCGCAGCAGTTCGGTCTGCCGGCCGACGCCCTGGGCGGCCAGCTGGCGCAGCTGCTGCCGCAGGTCATCGACCAGATGACGCCCAACGGCCAGCTGCCGGCCGCCGGCGCCCAGCCGGACCTGGGCGGCCTGGTCGGCGGCCTGATGGGCATGCTGGGCCAGAAGGGCTGAGCGCTGCCCGCAGCGCCCGGTTGATCAGCCGGCGGCGGTCCCGGCCTCGGGCGTGTCACCTGCGCGTGGCTCGCGCGGGGTGCGGGCGCTGCCGCTGACGAGGTCGAAGCGGAACAGCCGGCACTCGATCGCGCCGTTCCACATCGGCACGCGGCGCGTCTCCTTCAGCCGCAGCGCCTGCGGCAGCTTCAGGTCCGGGCTCAGCACCCAGGCCGTCCAGCCGGTGTAGGCCCGCTTCCAGTGGGCGGCCAGTGCGGCATAGAACTCGCCGGCCGAGGCGCCGGCATCGAAGTCCTCGCGGCTGCCCTGGCCACGCGGGCCGCGCATGTCGTCATCGCGCACGCCGTGCGTGCCCTTGGCCTCGATGCGCTCGCCATACGGCGGGTTCAGCACCAGCAGGCCGCCGGCCGCCGGGGCCGGGCGCTGCAGCGCATCACCGGTCTTGAACTGGATCGCGTGGCCGACGCCCGCGCGCTGCGCGTTGCGCTGCGCGAAGTCGGTCATGCGGAAGGCGACGTCGCCGGCGTGGATGGCCACGGCCGGCGCGTGCACCCGGGCCTTGGCCTCGGTCTTGAGGCGGGCCCATTCGCCCAGCAGCGGGCGGAAGGCGCGCAACTGCTCGAAGGCGAAGCGGCGCTGCAGGCCCGGGGCGATGCCGCAGGCGATCTGCGCCGCCTCGATGGCGATGGTGCCGGCGCCGCAGCAGGGGTCGAGCAGGGCGCCGTCCTCGGCCCGGCCCTGCCAGCCGGCGGCCGCCAGCATGGCCGCGGCCAGCGTTTCCTTCAGCGGCGCCTCGCCCTTGAGGCCGCCGTCACGCTCGTCGCGCCAGCCGCGCTTGAACAGCGCCTCGCCGCTGAGGTCCACGTACAGCGTGGCCAGATCCTCGGCCAGGTGCAGCACCAGCGACAGGTCCGGGTGGCGGGTGTCGACGCTGGGGCGCTCGCCGGTGGCATCGCGCAGCACGTCGCACAGCGCGTCCTTCACCCGCAGCGTGGCGAAGTTCAGGCTCTGCAGCGGCGAGCGCTGGGCGCTGGTGTCGATGCGGAAGGTCTCGCGCGGCGTGATCCAGTCGACCCAGGGCACGCGCCGGGCCAGCGCGTAGAGGTCGTCCTCGTGGCCGTAGGGGCCGTGGGCCAGCGGCCACAGCACGCGCTGGGCGAGGCGGCATTCCAGGTTCAGCCGCATCGCGCCCACGCCGTCGGCGCGCACCCGCACGCCGCCCTTGAGCTCGATCACCGGCCGGCGCGAGGGATCGGCCGGCACCACCGAGCGGTCGACGCCCAGCAGGCGGGCGCACTCGTCGGCCAGCAGCGGCTCGACGCCGGCCGGGCAGGGCAGGAACAGCGAGACCGGCTCGCCGCTGGCCACCGGTGCCAGCGCGAGCTCCGGCCGGCGCAGCGGTGGGCCGCCCGGTCGGCCACCCGGTCGGCCGCCGGGGCCGGGGCCCGGTCGCCCGGGGCCGCCCGGACCCCGGCCTTGCGGGCCGCCGTGGGGGGCGTGGCCCGGGCCCGGGCCACGTCGGGCTCCGTGAGGGGCGGGGCCGTCATCACGGCGGTGGCGCGGCATGCCGCCGATCGGCGGCTTGGGAAATTTGGGGGTGGTCACGGCAGGAAGCCTCCAGCGCGGACGGCCTGCACAGGGCAGGCATCGCGGGGTACGGGAAGACGGAACGTCAGGCGGACGGGGCCGGCTGGGCCGGGCCCGTCCGGGGAATGCTCACAAGGCCTTGCGCAGATTGGCCGGCGCGATCTTCAGCGCCTCGCGGTACTTGGCCACGGTGCGGCGGGCGACGGTGATGCCCTGCTCGCCCAGCATGTCCGACAGCTGGCTGTCGGACAGCGGCTTGGCCTGGTCCTCGTTGGCCACCAGCTGCTTGATCAGCGCGCGCACCGCGGTGCTCGACGCGTTGCCGCCGGCCTCGGTGTTCAGGCTGGAGCCGAAGAAGTACTTCAGCTCGAAGGTGCCGTAGGGCGTGGTCATGTACTTGGCCGTGGTCACGCGCGAGATGGTGCTCTCGTGCAGGCCCAGCTCGTCGGCGATCTCGCGCAGCACCAGCGGCTTCATCGCGATCTCGCCGTGGGTGAAGAAGCCCTTCTGCCGCTCGACGATGGCCTGGCTGACGCGCAGGATGGTGTCGAAGCGCTGCAGGATGTTCTTCATGAACCAGCGCGCCTCCTGCAGGCGTGACGACAGCCCGCTGGCCGAGCCGTTGCGCTGGCCGCGGATGGCCTGCGCGTACAGGTCGTTGATGCGCAGCTTGGGCATGACGTCCGGATTGAGGGTCGCCTTCCAGCCGCGCCCCGACTTCAGCACGATGACGTCGGGCACGATGATGTTGGCCTCGGCGCGCGCGAACGGGCGGCCGGGCTTGGGCTCGCAGCTCAGGATCAGGGCCTGGGCCTCGCGCAGCAGCTGCTCGTCGGCGCCGGTGGCCTGCATCAGCTTCTTCGCGTCGCGGCGCGCCAGCAGCTCGAGGCCGGCCTCGGCGATGCGGATGGCGACCTTGCGTGCGGGACTGCGCGGCTTGTCCTTGAGCTGCAGCACCAGGCATTCGGACAGGCCCGAGGCGCCGACGCCGGTGGGCTCCATGCTCTGCAGCCATTTCAGCGCGCAACGCAGGCGGTCGGCCAGCTCCTCGCGTTCGTCGGCCTGATCGGGATCGTCCGGATCGATGCCGAGCGCGCTGCCCAGACGCTCGGCGATCTCGGCGAGCGGGTCGCCCAGATAACCGTCTTCGTCGAGAGACTCGATGAGCACCAGCACCGCGGCCTGGTCCTCCTCGGACAGCCGCATGCCCAGCAGCTGGCGCCGGAGGTGGTCCTGCAGCGTCGGTCCCTGGTCGGCCGACTCGATGGGCTCGAAGTCGTCGTCCCCGCTGCCGCTGCCGGTGTTGCCGGAGGGCAGCTCGCGGATGCCGTCGAAGTCGTCGCGCTCGGTGCCGTTTTCCCAGTCGTCGCGCTCGGTGGCGCCGAAGTCGGCGTTGTCGACCCCGGCCGGCTCGTCGCCGCCGGAGCCGTCACCGGCGGCGCCGTCCTCGCGCTCGGCCAGGCGTTCCTTCTCGCGCTGGCCGGCGGCGTCCTGGCTGGACGACAGGCGCTCCAGCCCGAACTCCATCGGCGCGTGGTCCTCCTCGACGTCGAGGAAGGGGTTCTGTTCGAGCATCTGCTCGATTTCCTGGTGCAGCTCGAGCGTCGACAGCTGCAGCAGCCGGATCGACTGCTGCAGCTGCGGCGTCAGCGCCAGGTGCTGGGACAGGCGGACCTGCAGGGACGGTTTCATGACTGCTTGCTTCCGTCCGTCACATCTTGAAGTGTTCGCCGAGGTAGACGCGCCGCACGTCGGGATTGCCGACGATCTCGGTCGGCGTGCCCTCGGCCAGCACACGGCCCTCGCTGATGATGTAGGCCCGGTCGCAGATGTCGAGCATCTCGCGCACGTTGTGGTCGGTGATCAGCACACCGATGCCCCGCGCCTTCAGGAAGCCGATGATGCGCTGGATCTCGATCACCGCGATCGGGTCGACCCCGGCGAAGGGCTCGTCGAGCAGGATGAAGCGGGGCTGCGAGGCCAGCGCGCGGGCGATCTCGACGCGCCGGCGTTCGCCGCCGGACAGGGACGGCGCGGGCGCGTCACGCAGCCGGGTGAGCGACAGGTCGTCCATCAGCTGTTCGAGCTGGCGGTCGATGGTCGCGCGGTCCAGGGCCTTGCCCTGGGCATCGTGCTGCAGTTCGAGCACGGCGCGGATGTTCTCCTCGACGCTGAGCTTGCGGAAGATCGAGGCTTCCTGCGGCAGGTAGCTCAGGCCCAGGCTGGCGCGGCGGTGGATCGGCTGGTGCTGCACCGGCTGGCCGTCGATGTGGATCTCGCCCGCATCGGCACGCACCAGGCCGACGACCATGTAGAACGTGGTGGTCTTGCCTGCGCCGTTGGGGCCGAGCAGGCCGATGACCTCGCCGGCGGCCACGCGCAGATGGACTTCCTTGACCACCTGCCGGGCACCGTAGCGCTTCTGCAGGCCGCGGACCTCGAGCCGGCTGCCGCCGTCGGCGGTGCGGGTCGCGGAGGCGGTCGTCATGGGCGGTCCGCGCCGGACGGGCCGGTCTTCAGCGGCAAGGGCACCTGGGGCGCGGCGGGCACGGTGGCCCGCGGCTGGATCACCGCGCGCACGCGGCCGCCGGGATTGCCGGCGCTGGCCGCACCGCCGCTGACGCTGATCTGCTCGGCCACGTTGTCCCAGACGATCTCGCCGCCGGTGATCTCGTCGGCCACCGTCGTGCCGCGCAGGCGCCGCACGACCGCCTGGCCGACGAAGCGCAGCGTACCGGCCTTGCCGTCGTAGTCGATGCGGGTGGCGCTGCCCTCGACGGTCTCGTCGCTGCCGTCGCGCTTCTGGCGGTACTGGGCGGGCTTGGCCGTGCTGCCGCTGGCGGTGGCCGAGGGATGGCCCTCACGGCTCTCGCGCAGCTCGATCTGTTCGGCGCGCAGCACCAGCGTGCCTTGGGTGATGACGACGTTGCCGCTGCACTGGCTGACCTGTCGGGCCAGGTTGACGGTGCAGGGCTTGTCGGATTCCAGCGTGAGCGGCTGGGTGCGGTCCGCCGAGGCGGCCATGGCCGGCAGGCTCAGCAGGCCGGAACCGGACAACAGGACGACGAGGACGGAGCGCAGGGACGACATGAGCGGCACAGAAATTGCATGCCATTCTAGTCCGATCTCGCTGCCTTGGGGCGGGCCGTGGCGCGAATTCCGTCTCGCCGCGCAGTATGCGTGGCCGGGGCGAGGCTGACCAGCGCCCGGCGGCCGGAGGATCAGGCGCGGACCTGGGCGATCAGCTGATTGGTCACGCTCAGGGCGCGATCCGGGCCGCCGCTGATCGACGGCGAGGTCATCCAACGGCCGTGCACGCCGATCGTCGGCACGCCGTCGATGCCGTAGCCCTGGGCCAGCTGGCGCGCCTTGGCCAGCTTGCCGGCGATGCCGAAGCTCTTCATCGCGTCCAGGATGCGGGTGGCGTCGGCGCCGCTGGCCGCGGCCCAGGCACGGATCTCGTCATCCTTGTCCAGGCGCTTCTTGTCGACGTGGATCCACTTGAAGACGCTGGTGTGCAGCTTGTCGATCTGGCCCAGGGCCTCGATCGCGAAATAGAGCTTCTGGTAGTTCTCGTGCCAGGCCTGGAAGGCCACCGGGATGCGGGTGAACGCGACCTTGTCGGCCGGCAGCTGGCGGACCCAGGACTCGAGCGCCGGCTCGAACGCGTTGCAGTGCGGGCACCAGTAGCCGAAGAACTCGACCACCTGCACCTTGCCCGCGGGCATGGCCAGCGGCTCGGCCACGCGGCGGAAATCGCGGCCTTCCTGCGGGGATCCTTGCGCGTGGGCGAGCAGGGCGGGGGTGCCCAGCGCTAGGCCGGTGGCCAGTTGACGGGAGACGAAGTCGCGACGGTTCATGCCTGAGGGTCCTCGGAGGGATCGATGCGTTGCGCGGTTGGAGCGGGGGCGCGGCCCGGGGTTCCCCGGTGGCGCGCACGGCGGCGGCGAAGCGCGGGGGCCACGGCCGGTGGCGGGATGTGGATCAGCGCAGCTGGGCCTCGACGCGCACGAGGGCGGTGTCGATGCCCGCCTCCTGCAGCGGCGCCTGGGCCGCCACGGCCTCGTCGCGGCTGTCGAAGGGGCCGACGCGCACGCGGTAGAACAGCCGGCCGGCCTGCTCGCGCTCCGTCACGCGGGCGGAGACGCCGAGCATGCCCAGACGGGCGCGCTGGGCCTCGGCCTCCTCGGGCCGGTTGAAGGAGCCGGCCTGGACGAAGAACACCAGCGGGCGCGGCGCGGCCGCCGAGGCCGCGGATGCGCGCGTGCTCGCGGCACTGGCGCGTGGCGTGGCGGCGCTCGCCGCCGCGGGCGGGCTGGCCGGGGGCAGACCCGTTCCGGCGGCGGCGGGCGGCATCCCTGGCGTCCCCGGCGGGGTGGTGGCCGCTCCGCCCGGCTGGGCCGCGCCCGGGCCGCCCGTGCTGGAGGCCGGGGGGGCGGCCGGGGTGGCTGCCGAGGCCGCATCGGCCGGCGGCGTGCGGCGTCCGCCCAGGCTGGCGTTCGGATCCCAGTGGCGGTTGCGCTCGGCCTCGGCGGCATCCTGCTCGGCGCTGCGCTGCGGCACCTTGTTGACGAAGGGCACCGGCGCCTTGGTCACGTACAGCGCGACGGCCAGCGCCGCGGCCAGGCCGATCAGCAGACCGATGATCAGGCCGACGACGAAGCGGCCTCGGGGCAAGCGGACGTTACGGTTCACCAGGACTCCGGTTCGCGGCGGCGGCGGACAGGGCTCGCGGAAGGCCGGGGCGCGGGGCGGCCCGGCGGGGATGGACGGCGCGGGCCGGACTCAGACGGCGGCCGCGGGTTCGCGGGCCATCTGCTGCGGCGCGCTGACGCCGATCACGTCCAGGCCGTTGGCCAGCACCTGGCGGGTGGCCGCCAGCAGCGCCATGCGGGCGGCCGCCAGCACCGGGTCGTCGACCAGGAAGCGCTCGGCCGCATACCAGCTGTGCAGGGCCGAGGCCAGGTCGCGCAGATAGAAGGCGATGTCGTGCGGCGCGACGCCCTCGGCCGCGCCCGACAGCACCGCCGGCCAGGCGGCCAGCTTGAGCATCAGCGCGAGTTCGGTCGGCGCGGTCAGCGGCGCCAGATCGGCGGCCGCATCGACCGTGCGGCCGGTCTTCTCGCCGTACTGGGCCAGCACCGAGCAGATGCGGGCGTGCGCGTACTGCACGTAGAAGACCGGGTTCTCGTCCGAGGCCTTGAGCGCCAGATCGACGTCGAAGACGAACTCGGTGTCGGCCTTGCGGCTGATCAGGAAGAAGCGCACCGCGTCGCGGCTGGTCCAGGTGATCAGGTCGCGCAGGGTCACGTAGCTGCCGGCCCGCTTGGAGATCTTGACCTCCTCGCCGCCCTTCATCACGGTGACCATCTTGTGCAGCACGTAGTCGGGCCAGCCCAGCGGCACGCCGACACCGGCGGCCTGCAGGCCGGCGCGCACGCGGGCGATGGTGCCGTGGTGGTCCGAGCCCTGCACGTTGACGACCTTGTCGAAGCCGCGCTGCCACTTGTTGATGTGGTAGGCGACGTCGGGCACGAAGTAGGTGTAGGTGCCGTCGGACTTGCGCATCACGCGGTCCTTGTCGTCACCGTAGTCGGTGGACTTCAGCCACAGCGCGCCGTCGGCCTCGTAGGTCTTGCCGGCGGCGCTGACGCGGGCCACCGCGTCCTCGACCTTGCCGTCGGTGTAGAGGCCCGACTCCAGGAAGTAGTGGTCGAAGCGCACGCCGAAGGCCTGCAGGTCCAGGTCCTGCTCGTGGCGCAGGTAGGCGACGGCGAACTGGCGGATCGAGTCCAGGTCGTCGATGTCGCCGCTGGCGGTGAAGGCGCGGTCGTCGGCATGCACCGTCTCGCGGCGCAGGAAGGCCTCGGCGATGTCGGCGATGTAGTCGCCGTTGTAGGCGCTCTCGGGCCAGCCGGCGTCGCCGGGCTTCAGGCCCTTCAGGCGGGCCTGGGTGCTGGCGGCCAGGGTGCCGATCTGCACGCCGGCGTCGTTGTAGTAGAACTCGCGGTGGACCTGCCAGCCTTGCGTGGCGTACAGGCGGCAGATGGCGTCGCCGAGCGCGCCCTGACGGCCGTGGCCGACGTGCAGCGGGCCGGTCGGGTTGGCCGAGACGAACTCCACCATCAGCTTGCGGCCGTGGGCCGGGCGGTGGCCGTAGCCCGTGCCGCCGGCCAGCACCTCGTGCACCACGGCCTGCTTGGCCGCGTCCTTCAGGCGCAGGTTGATGAAGCCGGGGCCGGCGATCTCGAGTGCGGCGACCCAGCGCTGGACGGCCGGCTGCGCGTTCAGCGCGTCGACCAGCGCGGTGGCCAGCGCCCGCGGGTTCTGCTTCGTGGCCTTGGCCAGCTGCATCGCGGCGGTCACGGCATAGTCGCCGTGGGCGGCCTGCTTGGGCGACTCGAAGGCCGGGGTGTACGCCGCGTCCGGCGCGATCTGGGCGACGGCTGCTTGCAGGGCCTGCAGCAGCTCTTCCTGGGCTTGGATCATGGGGCGGGATTCTACGGGTGGGGGTGGACGGGCGGCGCGCCGTCGCCAGCGTGCGCTGTGTCGCGGCTCCGGCGCCCGTGCGCGGGCGGTGGCCGGGCCGGGATGCGGTCGGGCATCAAGTCCGCCCGTGCGTCGGCCGATACACCGCCTGAACCCCGCTGCACCCATGTCCCTGCCCTTGACCGTTCCCCTGCCCGATCTGCTGCTGGAGTCCGTGCCCGGCCTGCCGGCCCGCATCGGTCGCTACCGTGTCGTCCAGCGCCTGGGCGAGGGGGCGACCAGCGAGGTCTTCCTGGCCCATGACGATTTCCACCAGCAAGCGGTGGCGATCAAGCGCGTGCGCGAGGCCCATTACGGCACGTCGATCGACCAGCACTACCGCAGCCACTTCTTCGCCGCCGAGGCGGCCCTGGTCGGCCGGCTGCGCCATCCGAACATCGTTCGCCTGCTGGAGGCGGTGGCCGACGGCGAGCAGCCCTATCTGGTGATGGAGTACGTGCCGGGGGTGACGCTGAAGAAGTTCTGCCGCCCCGACAGCCTGCTGCCGCTGGAGCAGGTGGTCGACATCGGCTTCAAGTGCGCGATGGCGCTGGATTACGTGGCCCGCCAGGGGCTGGTGCACCGGGACGTCAAGCCGGCCAACATCCTGGCCGTCCTCGACGGTGATCGGGTGGCCGACGTCAAGCTCAGCGACTTCGGCAGCGTCTATGACCACACGGCCGACCGCACCCAGGTCTACCGCGTCGGCTCGCTGTCCTACATGTCGCCCGAGCAGCTCGACGGCACCACCGTCGACGCACGGGCCGACCAGTACGCGCTGGCGGCGGTGCTCTACCACCTGGTGGCCGGGCGGCCGCCGTTCGACGCCCAGAGCCAGGTCGCGCTGATGCACCAGATCTGCCATGGCGAGGCGCCGCCGCTGGGCGCGCTGCGCGACGGCGTGCCGCCGCGGCTGGAGGCCCTGCTGCGGCGGGCGATGAGCAAGCGCGTCGTCGACCGACTGCCGGACTGGGAGAGCTTCGCCCGCGAGTGGTCGGCCCTGGTCACGCGCGGCGAGATCGGCGCTCCGCTGCGGGATCAGGAGGTGCTCGACACCGAGCGCTTCACGCTGCTGCGCGAGCTGGACTTCTTCCGCGAGTTCGGCGATGCCGAGCTGTGGGAGGTGGTGCGCCGCGCGCAGTGGCTGCGCCACAAGTACGCCGCGGCCATCTACCGCCAGGGCGAGGAGGGCAACACCTTCCACATCATCGCCCTCGGTCGCATCGACGTGTACCGCGAGGGCGAGCGGGTGGCGCAGCTGGGCCCCGGCACGTCGGTGGGCGAGATGGCCTATCTGGCACCCAGCCCCGACCTGCGGCTGCACGCGGCCGACGTCATCGTCGCCGAGCCGGCGACCACCATCGCCTTCACGCCGCAGAGCCTGGCGCTGCTGAGCGAGCCCACCCGCCACCGCTTCGACGCGGCCTTCATCCGCGTGCTGGTGCGCCGGCTGCATGCCGCGCACGAGGCGCTGGCCCATCCGCGCCGCATCCTCTGAGGCCGCCGCCCGGCCGCCGCCCGGCCGCCGGTGTCCACGCCGGGCCACACCGGCGCGTTGACGGATTGCCCGCCGCCTTGCGGTGGTGCTCCAATGGCCGCGGACCGACCGGTCCGCTCCGTAGATCCGTCAGAGGAAGAGGATGTCCATGTTCAAGAAGACCTTCGCCCCCGCCGTGCTCGCCCTGCTGCTCGGCGCGGTGCTCGTGCCGGCCGCTCATGCGGCCGACGCCGCCGCCTGCGAGAAGCAGGCCGTCGACAAGAACGGCAAGGCCCTGGCCGGCGCTGCCAAGAACAGCTTCATGAAGAAGTGCACCGGCGGCGCCGATGCGGCCGCCAGCTGCGAGGCCAAGGCCGTCGACAAGAACGGCAAGGCGCTGGCCGGTGCGGCCAAGAACAGCTTCATCAAGAAGTGCTCGGCCGAAGGCGCCAAGTGATGGCCTGATGGGGCCGTGCCGGGGCCGCATCGGGCCCCGGCCGGCGCCCGTGCGCCGCGGCCGTGGCCTGCGGCGTGCACGAGCGGGGACCGGGGCTGTTCCCGACGGATGCTGTCGGGGGCTCTGGACACCCGGCCCTCGGGCACCGGGGTGCGTCAAGAGCACGCCGCCGGACGACGATATCAGCGCAGCAGTGCTGCTGCGCGGCACCCGGCTCCCGGGTGCGGGCGGTCTTCCGACCGCCGCGTGGCTGCCGCCTGACCGCCGCCGCCATGAGCCCCCCCACTCCCCTGACGATCCAGCACGATCCCTGGTTGCTGCTGCTGGCCACGTGCGTGGCCTGGGTCGCGTTCGTGCTCGGGCTGGATCTGGCGCAGCGCCGCCGCGGCTTCGGCGGCCGCCTGGCGCTGGGCTGGACCGCCGGCGGCGCGCTGGCCTTGGGCACCGGCATCTGGGCCGCGCATTTCGTCGGCCTGCTGGCCTTGCAGCTGCCGCTGATCGTCACCTTCGACCGCTGGCGGACCTTCGCCGCCTGGGCCCTGGCGCTGGGGTGTGCCGGCTTGGCCCTGTCCTGGAGCGTGGCCGGGCCGGGCCGGGCCTGGCACCGGTTGCTGCGCGCCGTCGTGCTGGCCGCCGGGGTCACGGCCATGGTGCGCACCGGGCTGTCCGGGCTGTCGCTGTCGCCGGCCCCCCGCTGGAGTCCGGCGTGGCAGGCCGGGCTCGGCCTGTATGCGGTGGCGGGCTGCGCGATCGCCCTGGCCTTGTTCGAGCGCGCGCCGGATCCTCGCAGCCGCACGCGTGCGCTGGGTGGGCGGCTGCTGGGCGCGACCGTGCTGGCCGGGCTGCTGTGCGGCTTCCATCTGCTGACCGTCCTCGGGGCCGGTCTGCAGGATGAGCTGCGCACGCTGCGGCTGGACGGCCTGCCGCACGAAGGCCTGGCGGTGATGGTCGGCCTGGCCGTGCTGCTGCTGTTGACGCTGACGCTGTGCACCTCGCTGCTCGACCAGCGCATGGCCGAACGCCAGAGCGTGCTGACCGATTCGCTGCAGGCGACCAACGAGGAGCTGGCGCGGGCCATGCTCCACGATGTGCTGACCGACCTGCCCAACCGCCTGCTGCTCGAACAGCGCCTGACGGAGGGCGTGGGCCGTGCTGACGCCAGCGGCCGCCGCCTGGCGGTGCTGTTCATCGACCTCGACGGCTTCAAGCCGGTCAACGACCTCTACGGCCACGGCGCCGGCGACCAGGTGCTGCGCACCGTGGCCCGGCGCCTGAAGACCGATCTGCGCGAGGGCGACACCGTCGCCCGCGTCGGTGGCGACGAGTTCGTGCTGCTGGCCCACGATCTGGCCGATGCGGATGCCGCCCTGGCGCTCGGCCAGCGCATGCTGCGGCGCTTGCAGGAGTCGCTGCGCGTCGATGAGCGCGACGTGCGGGTCGACGCGGCCATCGGCATCGCCCTCTATCCGGACCACGGCCCGGCCGCGCGCCTGCTCGGCGCGGCCGACACCGCGATGTACGAGGCCAAGCGCGGCGGCGGCGGACGCATCGTGTTCTTCGCCCCCAGCATGGAGGTCGACGCGCGCGACCAGATGGAGCTGCTGGGTGATCTGCGGCGCGCGCTGGAAGACCCGTCCGCCAGCGGTCTGATGCTGCACTACCAGCCCAAGGTGCGGGCCATCGACGGCACGCTGATCGGCCTGGAGGCCCTGCTGCGCTGGCAGCATCCGCGGCGCGGCTGGGTCAGTCCGCTGCAGTTCGTGAACCTGGCCGAGCGCAGCGGATTGATCGACCGCCTGGGCGACTGGGTGATCCGCGAGGCCTGTGCCCAGCTGGCCACCTGGCGGGCCCTGGGCCTGGTGGTGCGGGTGGCCGTCAACCTCTCGGTGCTGCAGCTGCGCGATGTCGGTCTGCCCTCGCGCGTGCGGGCGCGGCTGGAGGAGCACCAGCTGCCGGCCGGCCAGCTGATGTTCGAGATCACCGAATCGACCGCGATGCAGGACGTCGAGGCCACGCTGCACATCCTGGATGCGCTGGCCGCCCTCGGCACCGAGCTGTCGATCGACGACTTCGGCACCGGCTACTCCAGCCTGTCCTACCTGCGGCGCCTGCCGGTGCGCGAGCTCAAGATCGACCGCAGCTTCGTGCGCGACCTCGACGAGGGCGACGAGCGCCAGCGGGCCGACGCGCGGGCCATCGTCGAGGCCGTCGTGCGGCTGGCCCACGCGCTGGGGCTGCACGTGCTGGCCGAGGGCGTCGAGACCCCGGCCCAGCGCCAGGTGCTGGTGCAGCTGGGCTGTGACGAGCTGCAGGGCTATCTGTTCGCGCGGCCGGTGGCCGGTGAGACGCTGACGCGCTGGGCGGTCGGCGAGGACTGCCCGCCCGCGCTGCGCATCGACCCGGGGGTGGCCGCCGCGACCGGCACGCCGCCCGGACAGGGGGTGCTGGCCACGGTCTGAGCCGGGCGCCTCGCACGCCCAGCCGGCCAAGGCCGCATCCGGGACCGGCCCGGGGTGGCCCTTCTAGAATCCGGACCATGAGCAAGCCCATCGTCTACACCCGCGGCCAGGCGCTGCCCGGGATCCTCGCGCGCCGCATCGCCATCATCGACGGTGCGATGGGCACCATGATCCAGCGCTACAAGCTGGGCGAGGCCGACTTCCGCGCCGGGCGCTTCGCCGACCACGCCAAGGACCTCAAGGGCAACAACGACCTGCTGGTGCTGACCCGCCCGGACGTGATCCGCGAGATCCACGAGCAGTACCTGGCCGCCGGCGCCGACCTGATCGAGACCAACACTTTCGGCGCCACCTCGGTCGCCCAGGAAGACTACGACCTGGCCGCCGTCGCGCGCGAGCTCAACGTCGCCGCCGCCCGTCTCGCGCGTGAGGCCTGCGACGCCCATGCCACGCCCGAGCGGCCGCGCTTCGTCGCCGGCGCCCTCGGCCCGACGCCGCGCACGGCCAGCATCAGCCCCGACGTCAACGATCCCGGCGCCCGCAATGTCGACTTCGACACCCTGCGCGCGGCCTACCGCGAGCAGGCCGAAGGGCTGCTGGAGGGCGGCTGCGACGTCTTCCTGGTCGAGACCATCTTCGACACCCTCAACGCCAAGGCCGCCATCTTCGCGCTCGACGAGCTGATGGAGGACACCGGCGAGCGCCTGCCCGTCATCATCAGCGGCACCGTCACCGACGCTTCGGGCCGCATCCTCAGCGGCCAGACCGTGCCGGCCTTCTGGAACAGCGTGCGCCATGCGCGGCCGCTGGCCATCGGCCTGAACTGCGCGCTCGGTGCGGCCGTCATGCGGCCCTACATCGAGGAGCTGAGCAAGGTCGCGTCCGACACCTTCATCAGCTGCTATCCGAACGCCGGCCTGCCCAACCCGATGAGCGACACCGGCTTCGACGAGACGCCCGAGGTCACCGCCGGCATGCTGGCCGAGTTCGCCCAGGCCGGCTTCGTCAACATCGTCGGCGGCTGCTGCGGCACCACGCCGGACCACATCGCCGCCATCGCGCGCAAGGTCGCGGACTACCGTCCGCGCCACAAGGCCGACCCGCTGTTCAGCGGGCTCGTCGCCGCCGCCTGAGCCTGACCTCGCCCCTGCGGCGCCCTCCCGCCGCGCACGCTGCCGCCTGCCGCGGTCGCCCTCCTGCCGGAGCGCGGCCGCCCGATCCGCTTTCGCCCGCCCGCCCGCACGCCATGACCGACTCCGCCACCTCCACGCCTGCCGCCGCCGTGCCGCCGATGCGCCTGTCGGGCCTCGAACCCGTGTCCATCGGGCAGGGCACGCTGTTCGTCAACGTCGGTGAGCGCACCAACGTCACCGGCTCCAAGGCCTTCGCGCGGATGGTCCTCGAAGGCCGCTACGAGGACGCGCTGGCCGTGGCCCGCCAGCAGGTCGAGAACGGCGCCCAGGTCATCGACGTCAACATGGACGAGGCGATGCTGGACTCGCAGGCGGCGATGGTGCGCTTCCTGAACCTGATCGCCTCCGAGCCCGAGATCGCGCGCGTGCCGATCATGGTCGACTCGTCGAAGTGGACGGTCATCGAGGCCGGGCTGAAGTGCCTGCAGGGCAAGGGCATCGTCAACTCGATCAGCCTGAAGGAAGGCGAGGCCGAGTTCAGGCGCCAGGCGACGCTGATCCGGCGTTATGGCGCGGCCACCGTGGTGATGGCCTTCGACGAGGCCGGCCAGGCCGACACCTATGCGCGCAAGACCGAGATCTGCGCGCGGGCCTACCGCATCCTGGTCGACGAGGTGGGCTTCCCGCCCGAGGACATCATCTTCGACCCCAACATCTTCGCGATCGCCACCGGCATCGAGGAGCACGCGAACTACGCGGTCGACTTCATCGAGGCCACGCGCTGGATCAAGGCGAACCTGCCGGGCGCCAAGGTCTCGGGCGGCGTGTCCAACGTCAGCTTCTCCTTCCGCGGCAACGAGCCGGTGCGCGAGGCCATCCACACCGTCTTCCTGTACCACGCGATCGCCGCCGGCATGGACATGGGCATCGTCAACGCCGGCATGGTCGGCGTCTACGACGACCTGCCCGCCGATCTGCGCGAGCGGGTCGAGGACGTGGTGCTCAACCGCCGCGAGGACGCCACCGAGCGTCTGCTGGAGGTGGCCGAGAGCGTCAAGGGCGCGGCCAAGGACGACTCGGCCAAGCTGGCCTGGCGCGGCACGGCTGAAGCGCCGGCGCCGGTCGAGGTGCGCCTGAGCCACGCGCTGGTGCACGGCATCACCGAGTTCATCGACGCCGATACCGAGGAGTGCTGGCAGGCCGTGCAGGCCAAGGGCGGCCGCCCGCTGCACGTGATCGAGGGCCCGCTGATGGCCGGCATGAACACGGTCGGTGACCTGTTCGGCGCCGGCAAGATGTTCCTGCCGCAGGTGGTCAAGAGCGCCCGCGTGATGAAGCAGGCGGTGGCCAGGCTGCTGCCCTGGATCGAGGCCGAGAAGGCCGCGATGGCCGCCTCGGGCGGTGACGTCAAGCCCAAGGGCAAGATCGTCATCGCCACCGTCAAGGGCGACGTGCACGACATCGGCAAGAACATCGTCACCGTGGTCCTGCAGTGCAACAACTTCGAGGTCGTCAACATGGGCGTGATGGTCCCGTGCCAGGACATCCTCGCCAAGGCCAAGGCAGAGGGCGCGGACATCATCGGCCTGTCGGGTCTGATCACGCCCAGCCTGGAGGAGATGCAGCACGTCGCCGCCGAGATGCAGCGCGATGCCTGGTTCCGCGAGCGGGCCACGCCGCTGCTGATCGGCGGTGCGACCTGCAGCCGTGTGCACACGGCGGTCAAGATCGCGCCGAACTACGAAGGCCCGGTGGTCTACGTGCCCGATGCCAGCCGCTCGGTCGGCGTGTGCAGCGAGCTGCTGAGCGACGAGCGCGCCGCGAAGTACATCGCCGAGCTGAAGACCGACTACGAGCGCGTGCGCGAGCAGCACGCCAACCGCAAGACCACGCCGCTGGTGACGCTGGCCCAGGCCCGCGCCAACAAGACGCCGCTGGACTGGGCCGCCTACGAGCCGCCGGCACCGAAGTTCACCGGCCGCCGCGTGCTGAAGAACTACGACCTGGCCGAGCTGGCCGCGTGCATCGACTGGGCGCCGTTCTTCCAGACCTGGGACCTGGCGGGCAAGTTTCCCGAGATCCTGAAGGACCCGGTCGTCGGCGAGGAGGCCGTGCGCGTGTTCGACGATGGCAGGAAGCTGCTGCAGCGCGCGATCGACGGCCGCTGGCTGCAGGCCAACGGCGTGTTCGGCTTCTGGCCGGCCAACACGGTCGACGATGACACGATCGCCATCTACACCGACGACAGCCGCAGCCAGGTGCTGATGCACTGGCGTCCGCTGCGCCTGCAGACCGAGCGGCCGGTGGTCGATGGCGTGATGCGGCCCAACCGCAGCCTGGCCGATTTCATCGCGCCGCGCGCCGACGCCGGCGGCAAGGACGACTGGATCGGCCTGTTCGCGGTGACGGCCGGCCTCGGTGCCGACGCGCGCACCGCGCAGTTCGAGGCGGCGCACGACGACTACTCGGCCATCATGCTCAAGGCCATCGCCGACCGCCTGGCCGAGGCCTTCGCCGAGCGCCTGCACCAGCGCGTGCGCACCGAGTTCTGGGGTTATGCACCCGATGAGCGGCTCAGCAACGAGCAGCTCATCGCCGAGGCCTATCGCGGCATCCGTCCCGCGCCGGGCTATCCCGCCTGCCCCGACCACCACGTCAAGCGCGCGATGTTCCGCACGCTGGCGGCCGAGGACATCGGCATGGGCCTGACCGAGAGCCTGGCGATGACGCCGGCGGCCTCGGTCAGCGGCTTCTACCTGGCCCATCCGCAGGCGACGTACTTCAACGTCGGCCGCATCGGCGAGGACCAGCTGGCCGACTGGGCCGCGCGCGAGGCGCTCGACGAGGCTCAGGCGCGCCGCTTGCTGGCCCCGCAATTGGGCTGATTCCGTCGCTGTCCAGGGCGGATGTCACGCCCTGGCCCGGGACTCCGTCACCTTGGGGGTGCGGTTACGCCTGGGCTCGCCTGCATGAATTCGTTACTCCTGCGGTACGGAGTCGCTGGATATGGTTCACGAACGGGCAACAAGGTGCGGCACATGCCGTGACCGCCAGCCTGTTTTGCCAACCTGCAGTCCGTGGTGCGGAAGTCTTCCCGCCCTGTCGGCCATGCTCCGTCCTGGAGTCTGGTCGGGGCTGCACCGGAGACTCCCATGCATCTTTCACCGCAGACCCCCCGGCAGCGGTTCTTCCGTCGCAGCCTGACGACGGTCTTCGCCTTCGGCGCCAGCGCCCTGGCCGTCCAGGCCCAGACCAACGCCGTGTCGCCGCCGGCGCCCCTGTCCTCGGCCAGCCGTCCCGAGCCGTCCAACCTGTCGTCCTTCGTCGCCGACAAGGCCGCGGCCATCGCGCTCGGCAAGGCCCTGTTCTGGGACCTGCGCCTGGGCAGTGACGGCAAGACGGCCTGCGCCAGCTGCCATTTCAGCGCCGGTGCCGATCCCCGCTCGAAGAACCAGCTGTCGGCCGGCACCAACGGCGCGGGCAGCGCGGCGATGGCCCAGCTCGGCGGCCCCAACTATCAATTCAAGGCGTCGGACTTCCCGCTGCACCAGCTGTCCGATCCGGGCAACCGGGACTCCGCGGTGCTGCGCAGCCTCAGCGTGGTCGCCGGCTCGCAGGGCGTGCTCAAGGAGCAGTTCCAGGGCATCCAGCCGGGCCAGGGCGCCGACCTGCGTCAGCCGGTCTATGACCCGGTGTTCCATGTCGGCGCGCTCAACACCCGCCAGGTCACCGGCCGTAACGCGCCCAGCGTGATCAATGCGGTGTTCAACCTGCGCAACTTCTGGGACGGCCGCGCGCAGACGGTCTTCAACGGCGTCAACGGCTGGGGCAAGCGCGACAGCAGCGCCCGCGTCTACAAGACGACGCCGGTCTGGACGCTGTCGGGCTGGCAGTACCGGCCGCAGGCCACCTCGGTGGTCATCAACGACGCCTCGCTGGCCTCGCAGGCCGTCGGTCCGGTGCTCAACCCGGTGGAGATGACCGCCGCCGGTCGCATCTTCCCCGACCTGGGCCGCAAGATGATGGCCCTGCGTCCGCTGGCCGGCCAGGCCGTGGCCGCCGACGACAGCGTGCTGGGCGCCCGCCGCCATGCCAGTGGCGACGGTCTGTCGGCCGAGAGCTATGCCACGCTGGTGCGCACGGCCTTCCGTCCGGAGTGGTGGAACGCGACCTCGAACCTCACGGTCGATGGCAAGAGCTACAACCAGGCCGAGGCCAACTTCAGCCTGTTCTTCGGCCTCGCGCTGCAGCTCTACCAGGCCACGCTGGTGTCGGACCAGACGCCGTATGACCGCTATCTTCAGGGGCAGTCCGCTGCGCTGACGACGCAGCAGCAGCAGGGCTTCGCGCTGTTCGTCGGCAAGGGCCAGTGCATCAACTGCCACGGCGGTGCCGCACTGACCAACGCCAGCATCCACCGCCGCCTGGTCACCGACCGCATGAGCCGCATGACGATGGGCGACGGTCGCGTGGCGGTCTACGACGAGGGCTTCTACAACATCGGCGTCACCCGGACCAGCGACGACCCGGGCGTCGGTGGCAAGGATCCGTTCGGCTATCCGCTGTCCTACAGCGGCCTGTCCAAGCGCTCGTTGCTGCTGTTCAACGCCTTCGAGCTGGCCATCGCCGACGAGATCGTGACCCCGCTGACGCGCATCGCCGTCAACGGCGCGTTCAAGACGCCGGGCCTGCGCAACGTGGCGTTGACCGCGCCCTACTTCCACAACGGTGGCATGGCCACGCTGGAGCAGGTGGTGGAGTTCTACAACCGCGGTGGCAACTTCGCGCGCGCCAACATCGCCGACCTGGACGCCGACATCAAGCCGCTGGGCATGACGGCGGCCGAGCGGGCCTCGCTGGTTGCCTTCCTCAAGGGGCTGACCGACGATCGCGTGCGCCGTCATGCGGCCCCCTTCGACCACCCCTCGCTGGTGGTCCATGGGGGTCATGTCGGGGACACCTCGGCGGTGTCGGTGGGCAGCGACGGTCGTGCGGCCGATGCCTCCTGGCTGCTGCCGGCCATCGGCCGCGGGGGCTACGACGCCGCTCGAGTTCCGGCGGGCTTCCTCGGCCTGAACTGAGGCCTCGCGGGGCCGGACGGCCGGCCCCGGCCCCGGCTCCGGCCCGGTCACTGTCCGGCCGGCCGACCGCGGCGTCGCGGCGGCCGTGCGCGCGAGCCGCGGTCAGTTCGCCGCCTGCGGCAGCGCCCTCCGGTACTGCAGCGCCTCGGCCAGGGCACCGGTGTCGACCGTGTCCTGGCCGGCCAGATCGGCGATGGTGCGCGCCACGCGCAGTGCACGGTGCAGCGCGCGCGCTGACCAGCCCAGGCGCTCGGCCGCCTGGCGCGCCAGCTGCCGCGCGGCGGCATCGAGCCGGCAGGCCTCGTCCAGGGCCTGCCCCTGCAGCACCTGGTTGCTGCCGCCCTGGCGGGCCTGCTGCCGCGCGCGGGCCTGCAGCACCCGCGCGCGGACCGCCTCGCTGGGCTCGCCCGGCGGGCCGTCCAGCAACTGGGCCGGCGGCAGCGCGGCGACCTCGACCAGCAGGTCGATGCGGTCGAGCAACGGCCCGGACAGGCGGCCCTGGTAGCGCGCGATCTGGTCCGGCGTGCAACGGCAACCCCGGGCGGCCAGCCGGGCCCCCAGCCAGCCGCAGGGGCAGGGGTTCATCGCGGCCACCAGCTGGAAGCCGGCCGGGTAGCGGGCGGAGCGGGCCGCGCGGGCGATGCGGATCTCGCCGGTCTCCATCGGCTCGCGCAGCGCCTCCAGCGCACTGCGCGGGAATTCCGGCAGCTCGTCGAGGAACAGCACGCCGCCGTGGGCCAGCGAGATCTCGCCCGGCCGCGGCGGCGCCCCACCACCGACCAGGGCCACCGCACTGGCGCTGTGGTGGGGCGCGCGCCAGGGGCGGCGGGCCCAGCCGCCGCTGTCCTGCAGCTCGCCCGGCTCCAGCCCCTGCAGGGCGGCGCTGAGCAGGGCCTCGTCCTCGTCCATCGGCGGCAGCAGGCCGACCAGGCGCTGCGCGAGCATCGATTTGCCGCTGCCCGGCGGGCCGACGAACAGCAGATGGTGTTGACCCGCCGCCGCGATCTCCAGCGCCCGGCGTGCGCTGGCCTGGCCGCGCACATCGGCCAGGTCCGGGCCGAGGGCCGGCGGCGGCCCGTCCGCTGCGCTGGCGCGCGGCAGACCGTCGGGTGGCGCACCGGGCGAGCCATCGTCGGACGGACAGTCCGGGCTCATGGCCTGCACCACCTGGGCCAGATCATCGGCTGCGCGCACCACGATGCCCTGGGCGCGGGCCGCCCGTGTGGCGCAGGCCGCCGGCAGCACGAGCTCGCGGCCGGCCGGATCCCGGGCGGCGGCCAGTGCCAGCGCCAGCGCGCCGCGCACCGGCCGCAGGGCGCCGCCCAGCGACAGCTCACCGGCGAACTCGCAGCGGTCCAGCCGTGCCCGGTCCAGCAGGCCCTCCGCGGCCAGGATGCCGAGGGCGATCGGCAGGTCGAACCGACCGCTTTCCTTCGGCAGATCGGCCGGCGCCAGGCTGACCGTCACCCGCTTGTTGTGCGGGAAGGCGTGGCCGCAGGCCGCCAACGCCGCGCGCACCCGCTCGCGCGCCTCCTTGACCTCGGTGTCGGCCAGGCCCACCAGCGTGAAGCTGGGCAGGCCGTTGGCCAGATGCACCTCGACCTGCACCGGCGGGGCCTGCAGGCCGTCGAGCGCACGGCTGTGGATCAGGGCCAGGGACATCGCGCACCTCCTGCCCGCGGCATTGTCCGGCCCGGGTCCGGCTGTCTGCACCGGGCCGGGTCCGCTGCCGTCCGCCACATCCACAGGGCGGGGGATGTGTGCACCAAGTTCATGCATGGCAATGGATTGCACGACATTGGTGCGCCATGATGCATCGGCCTGGGTCGTGTTCACCGCCATGGGGCAGGCGACGCCCGGGGGCCGCACGGTGGCACGGAAGCTGCGAAAGGAGTTCCACGAATTGTTCGTGCCGTCGATGCGGCAGCGGCACCGCGAGCCGCCACCGCATCGACACGAGGGGCGCCCTGAAGGGGGCGATTCACGGGCCGGAGCGCCGTGTGCGGGGCGCTCGACAGCCAGCCACACAGGAGTAGCACATGAAGATGGTGACTGCCATCGTCAAGCCGTTCAAGCTTGACGAGGTGCGCGAGGCCTTGAGCGCGATCGGCGTCCAGGGCATCACGGTGACCGAGGTGAAGGGCTTCGGCCGCCAGAAGGGCCACACCGAGCTGTATCGCGGCGCGGAGTACGTGGTCGACTTTCTGCCCAAGGTCAAGATCGAGGCCGCGGTGGATGACGCCATCGTCGACCGCGTGATCGAGGCCATCGAAGGCTCGGCACGCACCGGCAAGATCGGCGACGGCAAGATCTTCGTCGCCGACCTCGAACAGGTCGTGCGCATCCGTACCGGCGAGACCGGCAAGGAAGCCCTCTGACCCTCCGCCTCGCGGCGGCGTCCCGCCTGATCGGGACCGACCGCGACGCATTTCGCTGAACCTGATTCCCCCGCACGTCGGATGACGAGGGCCGGGGCGGCCACGGCCGCGCCGGGACAGAGACACGCAGGAACGACACATCATGAGAAAGCTGATCGCTACGCTCGCCCTGGGCCTCGCCGCCCTGGGCTTCGCCGGCGGCGCCTGGTCCGAGGAGGCGTCAGCGCCCGCGGCGCCGGTCGCCACCGCCACTGCCGACGCGGCATCGCAGGAGGCCGCCGCGGCCCCGGCGGCGGCCGCCAGCACCGAGGCCGCTGCGGCGCCCGAGGCGGAAGCCTCCGCCGCCCCCGCGCCGGTCGCCAACAAGGGCGACGTCGCCTGGATGCTGCTGTCCACGCTGCTGGTCATCCTGATGGTCGTGCCCGGCCTGGCCCTGTTCTACGGCGGCCTGGTGCGCAGCAAGAACATGCTGTCGGTGCTGATGCAGGTGATGGTCACCTTCTCGCTGATCGTCGTGCTGTGGGCCCTGTACGGCTACAGCCTGGCATTCACCGAGGGCAATGCCTACATCGGCGGCTTCGACCGGCTGTTCCTCAAGGGCGTGTTCGACCCGGCCACGGGGACGTTCGCGATGGCCGCCACCTTCAGCAAGGGCGTCTACATCCCCGAGCTGCTGTTCGCCGCCTTCCAGGCCACGTTCGCCGGCATCACCTGCTGCCTGATCGTCGGCGCCTTCGCCGAGCGCATCAAGTTCTCGGCCGTGCTGCTGTTCTCGGCCCTGTGGTTCACCTTCAGCTACACGCCGGTGGCCCACATGGTCTGGTTCTGGATGGGCCCGGACGCCTACGCCAGCAAGGACGTCGTCGACGCGATGAACGCCAAGGCCGGCCTGCTGTGGCAGCACGGCGCGCTGGACTTCGCCGGCGGCACCGTGGTGCACATCAACGCCGCCGTGGCGGGCCTGGTCGGCTCCTACATGATCGGCAAGCGCGTCGGCTATGGCCGCGAAGCCATGGCGCCGCACAGCCTGCCGCTGACGATGGTCGGTGCCTCGCTGCTGTGGGTGGGCTGGTTCGGCTTCAACGCCGGTTCGGCGCTCGAAGCCGGCAACTCCGCCGTCCTGGCCTTCATGAACACCTTCACCGCCACCGCGGCCGCGGTGCTGGCCTGGTCGCTGGGTGAAGCCATGCTGCGCGGCAAGGCCTCGATGCTGGGTGCGGCCTCCGGTGCCGTCGCCGGTCTGGTGGCCATCACCCCGGCCGCCGGCAACGTCGGCCTGATGGGCGCCATCATCATCGGCTTCATCGCCGGCTTCGCCTGCCTGTGGGGCGTGCACGGCCTGAAGAAGCTGCTGGGCGCGGACGACACGCTGGACGTCTTCGGCGTCCACGGCGTCGGCGGCATCGTCGGTGCGCTGCTGACCGGCGTGTTCAACACGCAGGACCTCGGCGGCCCGGGCCTCGTGACCGACTGGGTCACCGCCACCGTCGGCTCCAACGGCATCGGCGCCCAGGTCTGGATCCAGCTCAAGGGCGTGCTGATCACCATCGCCTGGTCGGCGGTGGTCTCGGTGGTCTGCTACAAGATCGTCGACCTGGTCGTCGGCCTGCGCGTGACCGAAGAGGAAGAGCGCGAGGGTCTGGACATCAGCTCGCACGGCGAGACCGCCTACAGCAAGTGAGGGTCCTCCGGTGCGCCCTCCGGGTGCGCACCGGTGCCGATCGAAGGCCGCCTGCGGGCGGCTTTCTTCATGGTGCGGCGGCCACCATCCAGGGGGGCTGGCCCGGTCCCCCCGCTTGCGGGGGGCTCGGCGCCCGACGACACTTCCGGACATGAGCGAGCCGTCGATCCACTCCCCGGCCGCGGCTGCGGCACCCGCCGCCCCGCGCACCCGGCCCCTGGCCGACTTCCCGGCCCTCGCTCAGCGGGCGGTTGACCTGCTGCTGATCCAGCGCGCGCTGGTGCGCCTGGACGAGGCCGATGCCCGCGGCATCGTGCAGTACCTGCGCGAGGTCGCCTATCCGCCCGGGGCCACCGTGCTGCGCGCCGGTGACCAGGCCAATTTCATGCTGCTGCTGCTCGAGGGCGAGGTGGCCGTGCACCCGCAGGGCGACGATGCCTCCGGCGATCCGGTGGCGGTGCTCGGCCCGGGCTCGGTGCTGGGCGAGATGTCGCTGTTCGACGGCTCGCCCCGATCGGCCACCTGTGTCGCCCTGAGCACCGTGCGCGCCGCCGGCCTGGCCCGCAAGGGGCTGGAGCGGCTGGTGGTCGAGCAACCGGCCGTCGCGGCCCGTCTGATGGCCGGTCTGGCCCAGCAGATGGCCGAGCGGCTGCGCGCGGCCGGCGACCAGGTGATGATCTACGCCCAGCTCAACGACGAGCTGCGCGAGCGCGTGCAGCGCCTGAGCCAGGAGACCGGCGCGTTCTGATCCGCCGGACCCGCCGCCGGTGCGCTGCCCGGGCGCGGTGGGGCCGTCGTGGCCGCGGCCTGCACGGACCGTCCGGTGGTGCGACACTGGCGCCGACAGCGCGCCGCCACGTGGCGCGCTCCCCGCCACGACGCCTGCCGCACGCCACCATGGTCCCCCACCTCGTCACCGCGCTGACCGGTCCGATCAACGAACTGGAAGCCCGCATCCTCGACTCGCTGCCGGCCATCGAGCGCTGGTTCCGCCTGGAGTGGATGGAGCACACGCCGCCGTTCTACTGCGCGGTCGATCTGCGCAATTCGGGCTTCAAGCTGGCGCCGGTCGACACCAGCCTCTACCCGACCGCCTTCAACCACCTGACGCCCGAGATGCTGCCGCTGGCGGTGCAGGCGGCGATGGCGGCGATCGAGAAGATCTGCCCCGAGGCCAAGAACCTGCTGCTGCTGCCCGACAGCGCGCTGGTGCAGCGCAACCCGTTCTACCTCGGCCATCTGCAGCGGCTGGTGCGCATCTTCTCGCAGGCCGGCCTGAACGTGCGCCTGGGCGCGCTCGACCTGCGCATCGACCAGCCACAGACGCTGCGTGCGCCCGACGGTGGCGAGCTGCTGCTGGAGCCGCTGCTGCGCACGCCGCGCCGGCTCGGTCTCAAGGATTTCGATCCCTGCACCATCCTCGTCAACGATGACCTGGTCGCCGGCACGCCCGCGGTGCTGGAGAACCTGCACGAGCAGTACCTGCTGCCGCCGCTGCACGCCGGCTGGGGCCTGCGCCGCAAGAGCCGCCACTTCCAGAGCTACGAGGACGTGGCCAAGAAGTTCGCCAAGCTGCTGGGCATGGACCCCTGGCTGATCAACCCGATGTACGCCACCTGCGGCGAGGTCGACTTCAGCTCGCCCGGCGGCCTGGACTGCGTGCAGGCCAACGTCGACGCGCTGCTGACCAAGATCCGCCGCAAGTACAAGGAGTACGGCATCAACGAGCGGCCCTTCGTGGTCGTGAAGTCCGATGACGGCCACCATGGCGCGGGCATCATCACCGTGCGCGACGCGCGCGAACTGCCCGACCTGCAGCAGCGCTGCGCCGACAAGGCCGCCGGCGTCACCGAGGTCATCATCCAGGAAGGCGTGGCCACCTACGAGCGCGTGCACGAGGCGATGGCCGAGCCGGTGGTCTACATGATCGACCGCTACGTGGTCGGCGGCTTCTACCGCGTGCATGCCGAGCGTGGCGTCGACGAGAGCCTGAGCGGGCCCGGGGGCCGCTTCGTGCCGCTGGCCTTCGCCGATGGCCACCAGCTGCCGCGCCCTGGCGACAAGCCCGGCGTCAGCGCCCCCAACCGCTTCTACATGTACGGCGTGATCGGCCGGCTGGCCATGCTGGCGGCCAGCTACGAGCTCGAAGCCACCGATCCGGACGCCGAGACCTACGAATGATCCGTCGCGGTCCGGGCGTGGCGTCCTCGCGTCACCCGGATTGACGTCCGCGCAGGGGCCCGGCGCACAATAGCCGTCTTTTCGGCTTTCGGCGCCGGGCGCCCGCGTCCGGCGCCTGCTGCAGTGAGCACGGCACACGCCCCCCAGGATTCTCGCGCCCTCGCGGCGCTGACGCTCGGCGCCCTCGGCGTCGTCTACGGCGACATCGGCACCAGCCCGCTGTACGCGCTCAAGGAGGTCTTCCATGCCGGCCATGTGCCGGCCACGCCCGAGAACATCCTGGGCGTGCTGTCGCTGATCTTCTGGACGATGACCGTCATCGTCTCGTTGAAGTACGTGCTGCTGATCCTGCGCGCCGACAACAACGGCGAGGGCGGCCTGATCGCGATGCTGGCGCTGGCCACCACCGCCGTGAAGGACCGTCCGGCCTTGCGCCAGACGCTGATGACGGCCGGCCTGTTCGGCACCGCCATCTTCTACGGCGATGGCGTCATCACGCCGGCGGTCTCGGTGCTGTCGGCGGTCGAGGGCCTGGAGGTGGCCGCGCCGGCGCTGCATGCCTGGGTGATCCCGCTGACGCTGGTGGTGATCACCGCGCTGTTCTCGGTGCAGCGCCTGGGCACCGGGGGCATCGGCAAGGCCTTCGGGCCGATCACGCTGGTGTGGTTCATCGTGCTGGTGGCGCTCGGCATCCCGCACATCGCGGCCAACCCCGCGGTGCTGGTGGCGCTCAATCCGCTGTATGCCGCGGGCTTCATCGGCAGCCAGCCGCTGGTGGCCTTCATCGCGCTCGGCGCGGTGGTGCTGTGCGTGACCGGCGGCGAGGCGCTCTACGCCGACATGGGCCATTTCGGCAAGAAGCCGATCCGCATCGCCTGGTACGGCTTCGTGATGCCGGCGCTGGTCGTCAACTACTTCGGCCAGGGCGCGCTGCTGCTGCGCCAGCCCGAGGCGGTGGAGAACCCGCTGTTCCTGATGGCGCCCGAGTGGTTCCGCCTGCCGCTGGTCTTCCTGGCCACGGCGGCCACGGTGATCGCCTCGCAGGCCCTGATCTCGGCCGCCTTCTCGGTGACCAAGCAGGCCATCCAGCTCGGCATCCTGCCGCGGATGCTGATCAAGCACACCTCGGTCAAGGACACGGGACAGATCTACGTGCCCTTCGTCAACTGGGGGCTGTGGGTGTTCATCGTGCTGGCCGTCGGTCTGTTCAAGAGCTCATCGAGCCTGGCCGCCGCCTACGGCATCGCGGTGACGCTGGACATGACGATCACCACCGTCATGACCTTCTACGTCATCCGTTATGGCTGGAAGTACCCGCTGCCGTTGTGCCTGGCGGCCACCGGATTCTTCTTCGTCATCGACATCACCTTCTTCGCCAGCAACATGCTCAAGCTGGTGGCCGGCGGCTGGTTCCCGCTGGTCATCGGCATCGGCATGTTCACGCTGATGACGACCTGGGTCGCGGGCCGCAAGCTGATGAGTGCGCGTCTGCGCGACGAGGCGATCGAGCTCCGGGGCTTCCTGGATGCGGTGTTCATCAGTCCGCCGACGCGGGTCGAGGGCACGGCGGTGTTCCTGTCGGCCGACACCGGCCTGACGCCGAACGCGCTGATGCACAACCTCAAGCACAACAAGGTGCTGCATGCGTACAACCTGTTCGTCACGGTGCGGCACCACGAGGTGCCGTGGATCGGCTTCGACAAGCGCATCGAGCTGGAGTCGCTGGGCCACGACTGCTGGCAGGTGGTGCTGCACTTCGGCTTCAAGAACGATCCGGACGTGCCCGAGGCGCTGAAGCTGCTCGAAGGCCGCGGCATCCCGCTCGACGAGATGGACACCAGCTACTTCCTGAGCCGCGACATCGTGATCCCGACCTTCGGTGGCGGCATGGCGATGTGGCGCGAGAAGCTGTTCGCCAGCATGCACCGCAACGCGGCGGCGGCAGCGGACTTCCTGAACCTGCCGTCCAACCGCATCGTCGAGCTGGGCGCCAAGGTCGAGATCTGAGCGCGACCCCGGCGGGGGTGAGTTCCGATGAGCCTGAGCGTCCGTCTCGTCCTGCTGTGCCTGCTGGGCCTGCCCTGGGTGACGCTGCTGGTGGCCGGTACCCGGCAGAGCCGGCGCTCGGCAGGCCTGTGGCTCGTGGCGGGCCTGGGCTCGGCGGCCGTGGCGGCGCTGCTGCTGGTGCCCTGGGTGTCCGCTCCGGGCTGGACGATGGCCGTGCTGGCCGTGCTGCTGACCGGTCTGCCGCTGGTCCGGGCCTGGGCGCTGGCTGAATCGCTGCCCAAGCGCCCGCCGCACCGTCCGATGGTGCTGTTGCTGCTGCTGGCCGCACCGCTCCAGGTGCTGGGCCGGACCTTGGCCTCGGCGGCCGGGCTGACCGGTGCGTGGGCACTGATCGGGCTGGCCGGGCCCGCCGTGGCGGCGGTCGGGGTCTGCGCCCGGATCGCGCTGTCCGGGCCGTCCGGTGGTCCGCGGCCGGCGGCGCTGCTGCTGGTGTGCGCCAGCGGCCTGGAACTGGTGGCGGTCCTGGCGGCATGTGCCGGATGGCCCGCGCCTGCGGGATCGGGTATGCCGGCCGCCCCGGTCGCGGACGCCGGTGTCCTCGCGGCGGGTCTGCTGGCGGTGGCCGTGCTGGTGCAGCTGGCCCATCTCGGCCTGCTGCTGGATCAGTGGCAGGTGGTCGAGCAGGTGGCCCGCGAGCGCTGGGCCGTCGAGGCCGAGCGGCGGGAGATGGCGGCCCGCGACACCCACGTCTGGCGCCGCAGTCTGGCCGAGCGGGAGGCCGTCCGCCAGCGCGACGCCTGGAGCCAGTTGCGCCAGCAGGTCCTCGACGGGCTGGACCAGGCCGTGCGACAGCCCTTGCGCAGCCTGTCCGAGCAGTTGTCGGGGGCGGATGGTGCGGCCGCGCCGGATCCGGCCGGCGCCGCGTCGCCACCCTGGGCCGAGTCCGCCCACGCGCTCGTCGAGGCGCTCGACGCGTGGTTCGCGCTGGCCGAGCTGCAGGAGGCCCCGGCATCGACCGTCGCCGCCGGGCCGGTGCCACAGCCCCTCGATTTCCTGCTGGGCCTGGCGCTGCAGGATCTGGCGCCGGAGGTCCGGTCGCGGGTGCGTCTGGCGCCGGTGCCCGAGGGGGTGCAGGTGGCCATCGAGCCCAATCTGTTCCGGCTGGGGCTGCGGCATCTGCTGCGCCAGGTCTGGCGCGGTTGCGGACGGATGGCCACGTTGAACCTGAGTGTCGAGCTGGACGCCACGCGCGACTGGGTCGGCCTGTGCGTGTCCTGGCCGGGCGAGTCGGTGACGGAGCCGGGTCGGGTGCAGCCGTCGGCGCAGGACCTGGATGTCGTCGCCCGCATCTGTGCGGTGCAGGGGGGCTGGCTGGCGCGCGATGACGGGCAGCCGGCCCGCTGGTGGCTGCCGGTGGCCGGCGGCGGCGGCGTGCCGGGCTGATCAGTCGGGCCGGACCTCGATCGCGATGTCGAGGGCCCAGCGGCCCGGTGGCGCCTGGCGCAGCGCGCGCAGGCCCAGGCTCTCGCGCTCGATGCGCCGCTGCAGGCGGTAGAGCGCCGCGTGGCGCTCCGGTGTCTCGATGCCGGGGTCGACCGGCTGGCCGGAGGCCGCGATCAGGGCCTGCAGCAGCGCGAGCTCCGGTGGCGCCAGCGCGATCAGCGTGCGGCGGGGGCTGACGAGGATCGCCGACGCGGTCAGCAGCAGCCAGGCGGACGTCGCGCTGCGGTCCGGGCGGCCCGGATCGCCATCCTCCCGGGCGCGACAGGCCTGTGCCAGCGCCAGCCGCACCTGTTCTGCCGTGACGGGGCGCACCAGGTGCAGGGCGGCGCCGGCCGCGACGGCCTGTCCCAGCTGCGCGGCCGGGCAGGGGCCGGAGACCACCAGCACGGGCGCGCTGGCCAACCGCCGCATGCCCTGGAGCCAGGGCCGGGCCTCGGCCGGCGAGCCCGCCAGCCACAGCAGATGGGCATGCGTGGTGATCGCCGCCGCCGGCCCGACCGGCCCGGCGGGCGACCAGGGGCGCGGGGCGGGATCCAGGGTGATGCCCAGGCGGGCCAGGGCCTGCACGAGGTCGCGGGGCGGCGCGTGCATCGCCGCGGCATGCAGGGTCATGTGCCGGGGCGGGGCGCTGGGGAGGGACGCTCCGGGGTCGCCGGTCACGGGGGGCGGGGAAGGGCTCACGGGACGGACCTGCGGGGGGCCACGGACGGGACACGATTCTGGCCCGTCCACGCCCGCTCGCCGTCGTCGCCGGTGGCCGCCCGGTCGAGGGGCGGCCACCGGCGGTGGCTCATCGGACAATCCAGTGCCGGCCGCAGGGCCGCAGAAGATCCCTTGCCCATGGATGAATTGAAGCTGCACTACGTGCTGGGTCACGACGTGCGCCAGGATCTCGGTCTGGCCCTGTCGCTGCTGGCGCCCGCCTGGTGGCTGGCCGCACGCAACTTCGCCCATGCCCGTGAGGCCATCCGCTGGCTGGCCGGATTCAACCTGTTCAGCAGTGCCGCGCTGGTGGGCGTGGGGTTTCTGCCAACGGTAGAAGTCAGGGGCTGGCACGTGGTGGTCCATCTGCTGCAGCTGGCAGCCTGGATCGCCTTGTGGCGTACCGGCGCCTGTCTGACCCGGGCCCGCGACGCGGGGTGGCTGCAGGCGCTGATGGCCGGTCTCGCGGCGGCGGTCCTGCTGTCGGCGTCGTCGAGGGGGGTCACGGTCGACATCCTGCTGGCCCTGGCCTGTGCGGCGCAGGCGCTGGTGCTGGCTTGCGGCAGCGTGCAGGTCATCCGCCAGCTGCTGCGGCTGGGGCAGCGGCGCCACGCCGTCCTGATCGGGCTGGGCGCCGGCATGATGGCCATGCTGCTGACCGTGCGCGCCTACGGCGCCTGGACCATCGGTGGCGATGTCGACCGGGTCTATCTGGTGTCGCTGTGGCTGGGCTACGCCGCCTTGCCGACCGCCCTGGCGGTCAACATGACGCTGGCCTGTCACATGTTCGGGGATCTGGTGCGTGCCATCGACCGCCTGTCCCGGCCCGTGGCGGCGCCCGAGACGCCGGTCCTCGGTCTCGTCGAGCACGTGCTGGTCAGCGAGATGGCCGCCCTGCGGGCGGGTGGACGGGCGCTGGTGGTGGCGGCGCTGGTCGCCGACGATGCCGCGGTGGGGGGCGTGCTGGGCGGGGCGCCCGGCGGGGGCCCTCCGGCCGCCGGCCAGCGTGCCCGGCAGGACGCGGAGCTGGAGCGCCTGCTGCGGCGTGAGCTCGGGGCGGCCGATCTGCTGGGGCGCACCGACGACGGGCTCTTCCTGATGGCCCTGCCACAGACCGATGCCCCGCGGGCCCGTGCGCTGCTCGACGAGCTGCGCCGCGCTGCGCTGTCGGCGGTGCAGCCCGCCCGTGGTGCGGTGTCCATCGGCGTGGGCCAGGTGGTGGTGCTGCCGGACGATGACCTGGCCACGGCGGTGCGCGTCGTGCGTGCCCGCTGCCGGGCCGACCGCATGGCCGGGCTCATGGCATGAGTGACCGGCTGCTGCGCTGGCACGACTTCGGCGGGCCGGTCTGGTTGCATCTGGGCCTGATCCTGCTGCTGCTCGGCGTCGGCTGGTGGATCGCCGCAGGCCTGTCGCGCGCCTGGCGGCGGCCCTTGCGGCTGGTGGCCGGCTTCAGCCTGCTCGAAGGTGTGGGGCTGCTGTTGGTCAGCGTCGGCGCGGCCACGGTGGCGGTGTGGCCGATGGTGCTCGGCCATGCGCTGGTGGTGCCGGCCTACGTGGTGCTGTGGCGGGCCTGCTGCGTGCTGATCGGTTCGCCGCAGAAGTCGGTCGAGCAGGCCTTGAACCTCGGGCTGGGGCTGTGCGGTGTGCTCTGGCTGGGACTGGTCGGCGACAGCATGCCGGCGGCGCGTGCCCTGTCCTGGCTGTGCAATGTCCATGTGGCGCTGCGAGGGGCCTGGCAGGTGGGGGAGCATCTGCAGCGCCACGGCCAGCAGCGGCTGGGATGGGCGTCCAAGACGGTGGGCGTGCTGACGGGGCTGCCGCTGGCCCTGGGCGGCTTCCATGATCTGGCGATGGCCCTGGCCGGCAACCCGTCGGGGCCTCCGCTGAGCCGGGAGCAGGGCAGCGCCATGATCGGCCACCTGACGACCCTGTCCGCCATGGCGATGAACATCCTCATCGTCCACCACGTCTTTGGTCGCCTGTTGAAGGCGCAGGAGCAGCTGCGTCAGGCCGATGCCGCGCCCCTGCTGCATGGCCGGGACACGGTGGTCCACCTGCTGCAGGAGGTGGTCGGCCGGCGCACGCCGCATCGCGCGGCGGTCGTGGCCTTGACCCTCCGGGAGCACGACGGTCGAGCCCCGGACTGGGGGCCGGTGGTGACGCAGGCCGTGCAGGCGGAGCTGGCCTTGCTGCTGCGCCTGCAGCTGCTGCCCGGCGAGTTGCTGGCCCACGGTGAGGCTGAGGTGCTGCTGCTCGGCCTGCCCGATGCCAGCGAGGTCCAGGCCGAGGAGCGGCTGCAGCGCCTGCGCCAGGTGGTGGCCGCCGACGTCTCGCTGGATCCCTACGGGCGTGGCCCGCTGGTCCTGGGCACCGGGCTGGCCGTTCTCGGCGCCGGCGACGCGGTGGCCGCGCGCGTGGCACAGGTGATCGCGCACTGCCGGGCGCCGCACGGAGGGATGTGACACACTGGCCCGCCCCAGACCCCGCCCGATTGCCGGAGATCCCCCCGATGAAGCTGCTGTTCGTCGCCGACCCGCTGGAGTCCTTCAAGACCTACAAGGACACCACCTACGCGATGATGCGCGAGGCCGCCCGGCGCGGTCACACGCTGATGGCCTGCCGGCCCGAGGACATCCGCTGGCAGCGCGGCGAGCGCGTGACCGCCTTCGTGCGCGACATCACGCTGACCGACGATCCGCAGGACTGGTTCGTCGCCGCCCAGCAGGCCCCTGACGAGCGACCTCAGGTGCTGGCCGAGGTCGACGCGGTGCTGATGCGCAAGGACCCGCCCTTCGACAGCGAGTACTTCTATGCCACGCATCTGCTCGGTCAGGCCGAGCGCGAGGGTGCGCGCGTGTTCAACCGGCCGGCGGCGCTGCGTGACCATCCCGAGAAGCTCGCGATCCTGGAGTTTCCGCAGTTCATCGCGCCGACGCTGGTCACCCGCGATGCCGCTGACATCCGGCGTTTCCATGCCGAGCACGGCGACATCATCCTCAAGCCGCTCGACGGCATGGGCGGCATGGGCATCTTCCGGGTCGGTGCCGATGGCCTGAACCTGGGCGCCATCATCGAGACCCTCAACCGGGAGGGGGCGCAGACGGTGATGGTGCAGAAGTACCTGCCGGCCATCGTGCACGGCGACAAGCGCGTGCTGGTCATCGGCGGCGAGCCGGTGCCCTACAGCCTGGCGCGCATCCCGCAGGGCGGTGAGGTGCGCGGCAACCTGGCTGCCGGCGGCAAGGGAGTGGCTCAGCCGCTGAGCGAGCGCGATCTCGAGATCGCCCGCGCGCTGGGCCCGGTGCTGGCCGCGCGCGGCCTGCTGCTGGTCGGCCTCGACATCATCGGCGACTGCCTGACCGAGATCAACGTCACCAGCCCGACCTGCTTCCAGGAGATCGCCCAGCAGACCGGCTGCGACGTCGCCGCGCGCTACCTGGATGCGCTGGAGCGGGCCCTGGCCGGCTGAAGTCCGCCGGGCGGCGACAATCCGCCCATGGCCATCCTGTCCCTTTCCAACGCCCACCTGGCCTTCGGCCACGTGGCCCTGCTCGACGCCGCCAGTTTCTCCCTGGAGACCGGTGAACGCCTGGGCCTGATCGGCCGCAACGGCACCGGCAAGTCCTCGCTGCTGAAGATCCTGGCCGGGCTCGAGAAGCTCGACGACGGCCTGCTGCAGCAGACCCAGGGCCTGCGCACCTGCTACGTCGCCCAGGAGCCCGAGTTCGGCGCCGGCCAGAGCGTGTTCGACGCCGTCTCCGAGGGCGTGGCCGAGGCGCGTGCCGTGCGCGATGCCTACGAGGCCCATGCCGAGGGCGCCGATCTGGATGCGCTGCAGAGCCGCATCGAGGCGCTGGACGCCTGGACCTGGGAGCAGCGCGTGACCACCACGCTGGCCCGCCTGGGCCTGGACGGTGGCCGGGCGGTCGAGCAGCTCTCGGGCGGCCTGAGGAAGCGCGTCGCGCTGGCCCGCGCGCTGGTGGCCGTGCCCGACGTGCTGCTGCTCGACGAGCCGACCAACCACCTGGATCTGGATGCCATCGCCTGGCTGGAGGAGCTGCTGCGGACCTTCAGCGGCAGCGTGGTGCTGATCACCCACGACCGCGCCTTCCTCGACAACGTCAGCACCCGCATCGTCGAGCTCGACCGCGGCCAGATCCGCAGCTATCCGGGCAACTTCAGCGCCTACGAGCGCATGAAGGAGGAGCAGCTGGCGGCCGAGGCGCTGGCCAATGCCCGCGCCGACAAGCTGCTGGCGCAGGAGGAGGTCTGGATCCGCAAGGGCGTGGAGGCCCGGCGCACGCGCAGCGTGGCCCGCATCGCCCGGCTGGAGCAGCTGCGCACGCAGCGCGTGGCGCGGCGCGACGTGGTCGGCCGCGTGCGGCTGGAGATCGACACCGGCTCGCGCAGCGGCAAGGTGGTGGCCGAGCTCGACGGCGTGTCGATGCGCTTCGCCGGGGCCGCCCATGGCGGTGGCGACAAGGTCATCGTGCGCGACTTCAACGCCACCATCCTGCGCGGCGACAAGATCGGCCTCGTCGGCCCCAACGGCGCGGGCAAGACCACGCTGCTCAAGCTCATCCTCGGCCAGCTCGAACCGACCGCCGGCACGGTCAAGCTGGGCACCCAGCTGCAGGTGGCCTACTTCGACCAGATGCGCGCCGGCCTGAACCTGGACGCCACGCTGGCCGACACCATCAGCCCGGGCAGCGAGTGGATCGAGATCAACGGCGCGCGCAAGCACGTGATGGGCTATCTGCAGGACTTCCTGTTCGCGCCCGAGCGGGCCCATTCGCCGGTGCGCACCCTGTCGGGTGGCGAGCGCAACCGCCTGCTGCTGGCGCGTCTGTTCGCGCTGCCGGCCAATGTGCTGGTGCTCGACGAGCCGACCAACGACCTCGACATCGACACGCTGGAGCTGCTGGAGGACCTGCTGGCGGCCTACACCGGCACGGTGTTCCTGGTCAGCCACGACCGGCGCTTCCTCGACAACGTGGTGACCAGCCTGATCTGCTGGGAGGGCGATCTGGGCGTCGACGGTCAGCCGCTGGACTCGGGCAGCCCGCACAGCGGCCTGTGGCGCGAGTACGAGGGCGGCATCGAGGACTGGCGCGTCCAGCGCACGCGCATGCTGGCCGCCCGCGCGGCCGGTGCCGTGGCGACGAAGCCGGCCGCCGGGGCGGCGGTGCCTGCCGCGCCCGTGGCCACGCCCGCGGCGGCACCGGCCGCCGCCAAGCGCAAGCTCAGCTACAAGGAGCAGCGCGAGCTCGACGAGCTGCCCCGGCGCATCGAGGCGCTGGAGGCCGAGCAGAAGGCGATCGACGCCCAGCTGGCCGATCCCGACATCTATGTCCGCGATCCGGCCGGCGCGGCGCAGCGCCATGCCCGCCATGCGGCGATCGATGATGCGGTGCTGGTCGCCATGGAGCGGCTGGAGGCGCTGGGCGGGCTGTGAGCCGACGGCCCGGCCGGTGTGGCCGGGCCTGTTCCTGGCCTGACCGGGCGCAGCGGTGGCGGCTGACGCGCCGTCAGGCCACGCTGTCCTCGTCGGCTTCCGGTTCGCGGTTCCAGAGGTCGCCGGCCGCCGCCGGATGCGCGCGGCTGACGATCAGGCCGGACTGCAGGTACAGCGCATTGAGCAGCCGGGTGGCCCGGTCGCGGCCGATGCCGTACCACTCGGCGATCTCGCGCAGGTTGTAGCTGCGGCGGCGCAGGCGGTCGATGCAGCGGCTCATGGCCGCGGGGATCGGCAGCCGTTGCAGGTTCAGGCCCGGCGCGACGCGATAGGCGGCCTGGCCGGCGAGTTCGGGCAGCAGCGTGCCGCGGGCGCCGTACAGCGCCACCGCCCACAGCAGCGGCGCCAGCGGCGTGTAGTAGGTCGGATTGCCGACCCGCGCCAGCTCGGGGCTGCCCGGCGTGCGCAACGCGGCCGGGGCGACCTGCAGCACGCGCAGGGTGCTCAGGTCGCCGGTCATCAGCTCGATCATGGGCAGCGGGCAGTGCACCAGCCCGTCGAGCGGGAAGATGCTGAGCGTGACCACCGTCTGCGGGCTGACCGCGACCCGGATCGCGACCGCCTGCGTGTGGCGCAGGCAGGCGGCCAGCACCTCGATCAGCTCGTGGGCGTCGCTGGCGCGCTCGAAGCGCAGCAGGTCCTTCATCAGCGAGTCGCTGAGCTCGTTGAGGTGGGTGCCGGTGTCCAGCCGCCCCTGGCCGAGCGTGGGCAGCATGCCGGTCAGGCTGGCCGGCAGCGACGGCGGGGGCTCGGACGGCGCGCCCAGGGGCTGGGTGCTGGGAAAGGCAGTGGCGGACATGTCCCCCGATCGTACGCGCGTCGTCGCCATTCGTCAGGCGCGCGCCCGGGCCAGCGCGTCACGCGTCTGCCGGAAGGCGCGCCAGAACGCCTCGTCCTGGGCGCAGGCGTGATTGATGCGCATGGCCTGGCGGCCGCCGCCGGGTCGGGTGTGGAACAGGCTGCCGGGTGCGGTCAGCCAGCCCTGCGCGGCCAGCCGGGCGGCCAGGGTGTCGGCGTCGACGCCGATGTCCAGCCAGCCGAACAGGCCTTGTGGCGGCGTCAGCGGCCGGCAGCCGGCGGCCTCGGCCAGGCGCACCGCCTGTCGCCGGGCACCGTCCAGGCGCTGCACCACGCGTTCGGCATGGCGGCGCAGCAGGCCCTGTTCCAGGCAGCCGGCGACGGCCCGCTCCAGCAGCGCGGGCGTGGTCAGGGCTGACAGCAGCTTGGTGTCGATCAGCCGCTCGGCCAGCTCCGGCGCCGCCGCCAGGTGGCCGACGCGCCAGTTCGGCGCCAGGATCTTGGAGAAGCCCGAGACGTAGACCGTGCGCCGCAGGCCGTCGAGCGCGCTCAGCCGGGGCGCATGTGGCGGTGCCAGCCAGGTGTAGGTGTCGTCCTCGACCACCAGCAGGTCATGGGCCTCGGCCAGCTGCAGGATCTGGTGCGCGGTGCCCAGCGTCAGCGTGTGGCCGGTCGGGTTGTGCAGCACGGCGGTGGTCACGTACAGCCGCGGCGCGTGCTCGGCGGCCAGGCGGGCCATCACGGCCAGATCGGGGCCGTCGACGCCGCGCGGCACCGGCAGCAGCCGCATGCCCATGCGGCTCAGGCGGGCGAACTCCACCGCCCAGCCCGGCTCGTCGATCAGCACCGCGTCGCCCGGCCGCAGCACGGTGCGGGCGACCAGATCGAGCGCATGGGTGGCGCCCAGCGTGGTCACGACCTGGGCCGGCGTGCAGGCGATGCCGAGCTCGCCGCCCAGGCGTCGCACCAGCGCGTCGCGCAGGCCGGGATCGCCGGCCGGATCCCCGTAGTGCAGCGCGTCGGCGCCCTGGGCGGCGGCGCGGCGCAGCGCGCGGTCGAGCAGGGCGCGGTCCAGCCAGGGCTCGGGCAGGGTGCCGAGGCCGGGGCCGCTGACCCGGCTGCCGTCGGCGCGGGTCTGGAACATGCCGCGGATCAGGGCCGTGGCGTCGACCGGCGCGGCCAGCGTGGCGGGGACCGCCGCCGCAGTGGCCGGCGCCTGGGCCGCGCCGGTGGCCGCGCGCACGAAGAAGCCGCGCTGGCGGCGCGCCTCGACCAGGCCCTGGGCCTGCAGCAGATCGTAGGCGGCGACCACCGTGGCCGGGCTGACCGCATGGCGGCGCGCGCTGTCGCGCACCGAGGGCAGGCGCATGCCGGGCGTCAGCGCGCCGCGCCGGATGCGCTCGGCGTACAGCGTGGCCAGCTGCGCGTGCAGCGTCGCGGCGGTGGTGCCACGGTCGAGCGTGTCGGAGGGCGGAAGCATCGGGCGGGCGGTGGACTGTGATGGTGCAGATACCGACACAGTAGCTGAATGTGTGGTGATGACTGTATTGAATCTGTATTGGTCGTCAAGCCTAGACTGAGCGTCATCCGATGCCCGCCCCAGGCGGTGACGCCGGCTCAGGAGAACCCGATGACCCCGCCCTGGACGCTGGCGCGCCGCGCCGCCCGCCTCAATCCTTCCGTGATCCGCGACCTGCTCAAGTGCAGCGAGCGCCCGGAGATCCTGTCGCTGGCCGGCGGCCTGCCGGCGCCCGAGACCTTCGCCGTCGAGCCGATGCGTGCGGCCTTCGACCACGTGCTGCGCGAGGCGCCGCTGGCGGCGCTGCAGTACGCCGCCAGCGAGGGCCACGGCCCCTTGCGCGAGCAGGTGGCCGCCGCGCTGCGTGGCCGCGGCATCGCCGAGGCCTGTGCGTCGCGGGTGCTGATCACCACCGGCTCGCAGCAGGGGCTGGATCTGGTGGCGCGGGTGCTGCTGGATCCGGGCAGCACGCTGGCCGTCGAGACGCCGACCTACCTCGGCGCGCTGCAGGCCTTCAGCCCCTGCGAGCCGCGGTTCGTCGGCCTGGCCAGCGATGGGCAGGGCGCACGGCCGCAGGCCCTCGACGCCCTGGCCGCGGCCACGCCCGATCTGCGCGCGGCCTATCTGCAGCCCAACTTCCAGAACCCGAGCGGCCGGCTGATGACGGCCGAGCGCCGTGCCGCGATCGTGGCGGTGGCGCAGGCACGCGGCGTGCCGCTGATCGAGGACGATCCCTACGGCGAGCTGTGGTTCGACGCACCGCCGCCGGCGCCGCTGGCCGCGCTGTGGCCCGCGGGCACGCTGCTGCTGGGCAGCTTCAGCAAGGTGCTGGCGCCGGGGCTGCGTCTGGGCTGGCTGCTGGCGCCGGCGCCGCTGTACCCCAAGCTGCTGCAGGCCAAGCAGGCGGCCGATCTGCACAGCCCGGGGCTGAACCAGCGGGTGGTCAGCGCGCTGCTCGACGACGGCCTGCTCGAACGCCATCTGCCGGCGGTGCGCGAGCGCTACCGCGGCCAGGCCGAGGCGATGGATGCCGCCCTGCGCCGCCACCTGCCGCCGGGCACCGACTGGCAGCGTCCGGCCGGCGGCATGTTCTTCTGGCTGCGCCTGCCCGCAGGGCTGGATGCCGCGGCCCTGCTGCCGTCGGCGCTGGCGGCCGGCGTGGCCTATGTGCCGGGCAGCGCCTTCCATGCCGACGGCAGCGGCGCGGCCACGCTGCGCCTGAGCTTCGTCACGCTCTCGCCCGAGCGCATCGCCGAGGCGGTGGCGCGCCTGGGGGCGGTGCTGATGGCCGCGATGACCGCGATGGCCGCGTCACCGACCGCGTCGCCGGCCGCCGTGTCCTGAGGCCCGCGCGCCTGAGGGCGCCGGGCCGGCCATTCACTGGCTGTACTTCTCGGCGCGGAAGTCGTCGTGGCAGGCCTTGCAGCTCTGGCCGACGGCGCCCATCGCGGCCTTCAGCGCGTCCAGGCTGCCGGTCTTGGCCGCGGCGTCGAGCTTGGCCACCGCGTCGACCATGCGGTCGTTGGCCGCCTTGAACTTCGGCGCTTCCTTCCAGATCTCGGGCTTGGCACGGTTCGGCGCGCCCTTGTCGCTGCCCTCGACGAAGGCGGTGGCCGGCAGCCGCGACAGCGTCTGCACGATGTCGGCATGCTCGGCCGCGGCCTTGGCGTCGAACGGCGCCTTGCCCTGGGCCATCGCGCCCAGACGGCCGACATGAGCGGCCATCACGGTGAAGGCGCCCTGGCGGTACTTGATCGCGTCCTCGGGCTTCTGGAACTGGGCCGAGGCGGGTGCGGACATCAGCAGCGTGGCGGACAGCGCGGCCAGCAGCGGCAGCAGGCGGGAGCAGGGCATGGGAATCCTCCGGCGGGTAGGAGCGACGGCAGTCGCGACGAGGGGGCCGGGCCGCGCCGCCGGGGCGGCGTCCGGCACAGGCGGCCCGAGTGTAGGCAGCGCCGGCCCTTCGCGGTGTGACCCGGGTCTCACTCGCCGCGGGCCTCCACCTGTGGCCTGCGCCAGGCCTCCCGCCGCGACCGGCCGCGCGCCTGATCCGCTATCGTCGAGACCGTCGCGTCGGCGCTGGCGCGAGAGGAGTCCATCCGATGTCACCGTCGTCCGCCCGTCCTGCTTCGCCCCCGGCCCCGGCCGTGGCGGTCCGCGTCTGGGATCTGCCCACCCGGCTGTTCCATCTGCTGCTGCTGTCGGGTGTCGTGGCGCTGGTGGTCAGCGGTCAGATCGGCGGCGACCTCATCGTCTGGCACATGCGGCTGGGCCTGGCCGTCGGGGCCTTGCTGCTGTTCCGCCTGGTCTGGGGTGTGGTCGGCGGGCGCTGGTCGCGCTGGTCGCGGATCGTGCGCGGTCCGCTGACGGTCTGGCGCTACCTGCGTGGCCGCACCCGGCCCGAGGACGGGCTGGAGATCGGCCACAACCCGCTGGGCGGCGGGTCGGTGCTGGCGATGATGGCCGTGCTGCTGGCCCAGGTCGGCAGCGGGCTGGTGGCCGACGACGAGATCGCCACCACCGGCCCCCTGTACCGTTTCGTCAGCGGCGACACCGCGCTGGCGGCCACCGCCTGGCACACCGGTGACGGCAAGCGCCTGCTGCTGGGCCTGATCGCGCTGCACGTGCTGGCCGTGCTCGCCCATCAGCTGCGTGGCCACGCGCTGATCGGCCCGATGCTCAGCGGCGACCGGTGGCTGCCGCCGGGCACGCCCGGCTCGGCCGACGGTGCGGCCGAGCGCCTGCGCGCGCTGGTGCTGGCGGCTGTCTGCGGCCTGGCCGCCTGGTGGGTCGGGCGGCTCGGATGAGCCGGCGGTCGGCCCGGCGGCGGCGATGCCGTCCGTGGCGGCGTGAACCCCTGCTTGCCCACGCCGCGCCGGCCCCGCTAGACTGGCCCGCCTTGCCGCGACCGCACCGAGCGCCCCTGATGACCGCCGCCTCCCGCCGATGAACGGCCCCGTCCATCGCGCCCCCGAGATCCGCCTGATCGAGCCTGCCGACGCCGCCGGCTACGACGCCGCCCGGCAGATCTTCCGCGACTACGCGCAGGCCCTCGGCATCGACCTGTGCTTCCAGAACTTCGAGGCCGAGCTGGCCGGCCTGCCGGGCGACTACGCGCCGCCGCAGGGCCTGCTGCTGTTGGCCGAGGTCGACGGCCGCATCGCCGGCTGCGGCGCCTTCCGCCCGCTGGCCGACGTCGACTACGCGAACGCCTGCGAGATGAAGCGGCTGTACGTGCGGCCGCCGTGGCGCCGCCTCGGCCTGGGGCGGCTGATCGCCCAGGCGCTGATCGACCGGGCGCTGCAGGCCGGCTACTCGGCCATGCTGCTGGACACGCTCGACGACATGGAGTCCGCGCGCGAGCTCTACAGCACGCTCGGTTTCGTCGAGGTGCCGCCCTACTACTACAACCCGATCCCGGGCGCCCACTACCTGAAGGTCGACCTCGGCTGAGCGCCGCGGTGCCGGGGCGGACGCGTCGGCCGTGAGCCGTGAGCCGTGAGCCGTGAGCCGGGCGGGGTCATCCCGCCGGTACCCCGCTGGTAACCCGCGACCGCGGGCCATCGGCTACCCTCGTGGCCCCGGTGGCGTGCCGGACGCCATCGCCGTCGCGCCGGCCGCCCGCCCGATGACTGCGCCCGCCATGACCGAGCTGAACCTCTCCGCCCTGATTCCCGAGGCCTTGCCGCTGCCGCCCGCGCTGCTGGGCGAGTCGCCCCTGTGGCATCCGGTCGAGCAGTGCCTGTACTTCGTCGACATTCCCGGCAAGGCCCTGCACCGCTGCGATGCCGACGGCGGCGACCACCGGCGCTGGTACTTCGACAGCGAGCCGGCCTGTTGCGCGCCGCGGGTCGGGGGCGGGCTGTTGCTGGCCATGCGTGACGGTCTCTGGCAGTTCGATCCGGAGAGCGGCCGCCGCAGCCGCCTGGCCGAGCCGCCCTACGACCCGGCCGGGCAGCGCTACAACGACGGCAAGGTCGATCCGCAGGGCCGCTTCTGGTGCGGCACGATCGACGACGCGCGCCGGCCGCAGGCCGCGCTGTTCCGCCATGACGCCCGCGGCACCGTGCGCATGGCCGAGGGCATCACCACGTCCAACGGCCTGGCCTTCAGCCCCGACGGCCGCACGCTCTACCGCTCGGACACCAAGGCCCACCAGGTGCTGGCCCATGATTTCGACGGTCAGGACGGCAGCCTGTCGCGCCAGCGTCTGTTCGCGCAATGGGCGCCGCGCGCCGACGGCCAGTCGCTCGACGACTACGGCGGCCGGCCCGATGGCGCGGCCGTCGATGCCCGGGGTCGCTACTGGGTGGCGATGTTCGAGGGCGGTCACATCGCCTGCCTGACGCCCGAAGGACGCGTGCTCGGCACGCTGCGGCTGCCGGTGCGTTGCCCGACGATGTGCACCTTCGGCGGACAGGACCTGCGCACGCTCTACATCACCACCGCGCGCCACGGCCGGCCGGCCGACGAGCTCGCCGCGCAGCCGCTCGCCGGCTGCCTGTTGCGCGTGCGGCTGCCCGAGCCGGGCCTGCCCGCGCACTGCGTGCTGCCGACCTGAGGCGGCGCGCCGCGCACGGCGCGCGGATCTGCCATGCGTCCGGCGGGGCTGTCAGATGTCCGTCAGTGAGTCACGGCAGCGCACGGGGCGCTGCCGTGAGGCGCACGCTCGCGTGTCGAGCGATGCGGCGTCGGCTGTCCACCCATCTCCAAGCCGGGTGTCGGAATAGCTCGACTCAAACGGGTTTTTACGTATACTCCCGCGGTTTGCCGCAACCAAGAGGATTGCACAGATGAGCGACGGACCCACACCTGCGTCGGGTTCGGGCGATGTCTGGGGTGATCCATCAGATGGGGCGGCCAGCCCGAGCTTCAAGCCGCTGAGTCGAGAAGACGCAGCACGTTTGAGGGCCCAGCATCCGCCGGTTACACCCGCGCGGATCGTCGCCTTGCAGGCGGTGGTGGGCGTGACCGTGGCCTTGATCGGCTGGTGGGTCACCGGACGGAGCGAGATCGGTGGTTCGCTGCTGTATGGAGCGGCCGCGATCGTCCTTCCCGGCGCCTTGATGGCCTGGGGCGTCGGGCGGTCTTCGCCGCAGGGCGGGGCCGGCGCTTCGGCCGTCAGCTTCCTGTCGTGGGAGACGGTCAAGATCGGTGGTTCGGTCGCGCTGCTCGCCCTGGCGCCGCAGATCGTGTCCGGTCTCTCGTGGCTGGCCCTCATCGTCGCGATGGTGGCGTGCACGAAGGTTTACTGGTTGGCGCTCGCGTGGCGTCGCCGCGCGCATTGAGTTCTAGACGTTACGGAAAACATCGACATGTCAGCAGAAGGACAGGCTGCGCACCACGGCCCCAACGCCGGTGAGTACATCCAGCATCACCTGCAGCACCTGCAGAAGAACTTCGATTTCGAGAGCGTCAAGCAGACCTCGATCATCGATTTCTCGATCTTCAACCTCGACTCGGTGGTCTTCTCCGTGGTCCTGGGCGCCCTCGGCTGCTTCCTGTTGTGGAACGCCGCACGCAAGGCCACGGCCGGCGTGCCGGGCCGCTTCCAGGCGGCCGTCGAGATCCTCTCCGAACTGGTCGAGAACCAGGCCAAGGGCGTGATCCACAACGCCAAGAGCCGCAAGCTGGTCTCTCCGCTGGCCCTCACCGTGTTCGTCTGGATCTTCCTGATGAACGCGATGGACATGCTGCCGGTTGACCTGATTCCGCAGATCTGGCATTCGGCCGGTCCGGCGCTGGGCTTCAAGGACTACATGCGTGTCGTGCCCTCGGCCGACCTGTCGACGACCCTCGGTCTGTCGACCAGCGTGCTGCTCGTCTGCGTCTTCTACAACATCAAGATCAAGGGCCTGGGCGGCTGGGGCCACGAGCTCATCTCCGCCCCGTTCGGCGCGCACCCGCTGCTGTGGCCGTTCAATTTCCTGATGCAAATGATCGAGTTCGTCGCCAAGACCGTGTCTCACGGCATGCGGCTGTTCGGCAACATGTTCGCCGGCGAACTCGTCTTCATGCTGATCGCGCTGATGGGCGGTGCGTTCACGCTGTCGGGCACCGGCATCGGGCTGGCCATCGGCCATCTCGTCGCCGGCACCGTGTGGACGCTGTTCCACATCCTGGTGATCACGCTGCAGGCCTTCATCTTCATGATGCTGACGCTGATCTATGTCGGCCAGGCGCACGACGCGCACTGACCGTCACCGGTTTCTCTCTCTCCGTTTCTTCCCTCCAACTCCACACCTCATCTCACAGGAGCAATCATGGAAAATGTTCTGGGTCTCGTCGCGCTGGCTTGCGGTCTGATCGTCGGTCTGGGTGCCATCGGCGCATCGATCGGCATTGCCCTGATGGGTGGCAAGTTCCTCGAGTCGTCGGCTCGTCAGCCTGAGCTGATGAACGAGCTGCAGACCAAGATGTTCATTCTGGCCGGTCTGATCGACGCCGCGTTCCTGATCGGCGTCGCCATCGCGCTGCTGTTCGCGTTCGCCAACCCGTTCCAGCTGGCCGCCTGATCGCGCTCACCCTTCCCCCAACGGAAAGGATCGAGCGATGAACATCAACGCAACCCTGTTCCTGCAGGCGATCGTCTTCGCGATCCTGGTCTGGTTCACGATGCGTTTCGTCTGGCCTCCGATCACGAAGGCCCTGGACGAACGCGCCGCCAAGATCTCCGAAGGCCTGGCCGCAGCCGACCGCGCCAAGAGCGAGCTGGCGCAGGCCAACCGCAAGGTGGAAGAGCAGCTGGCCTCCACGCGTGACGAGGCGACCCGCCGTCTGGCGGACGCCGAGCGTCTGGCGCAGAGCCTGGTCGAGGATGCCCGTGGCAAGGCCAGTGCCGAAGCCGCGAAGATCCTGGCCCAGGCCGAGTCCGACGCCCAGCAGGCACTGACCAAGGCCCGCGACACGCTGCGCGACCAGGTCGCTGCACTGGCCGTCAAGGGCGCCGAGCAGATCCTGCAACGCGAGGTCAACCCGGCCGTCCACGCGGACCTGCTGAACCGCCTGAAGGCCGAGCTCTGATCATGGCCGAGCTCGCAACCATCGCCCGCCCGTACGCCGAAGCGCTGTTCAAGTCCGCGCCGGCGAGCGAGGCGCAGTCGATCGCCACCCAGCTCGGCGAGCTCGCCCAGGTGGCCGCGGACCCGCAGCTGCGGGCCTTCGCGGCCGACCCGCGCACCCGCGCCGAGCAGGTCGTCGAGGTCATCGGCACCGCCGTGCGCACGGCCCTCGGCAACCGGACCCGCAATCTGCTGGGCCTGTTGCTCGAGAACGGTCGCCTCGAGGCGCTGCCCGAGATCTCCTCGCAGTTCCGTGCCCTGGTCAACGCCCAGAACGGCAGTGCCGACGCCCTGATCCAGAGCGCCTTCCCGATCGAGCCGGCCCAGCTGGACGAGATCGTGGGTGCCCTGGCGCGGCGCTTCGGTCGCCAGCTCAAGGCCACCGTGGAAATCGCCCCCGAGCTGATCGGTGGTGTCCGCGTGGTCGTCGGCGACGAGGTTCTGGACACCTCGGTCAAGGCCCGGCTGCAACAGATGAAGGTCGCCCTGACGGCCTGACGCGCCACGAGTACCGCGCCGCCCTTTCAGGCCGTTGCCTGCTGCCTGCCTCGCGCGGCAGCGGCCTGCGACCCATCAGTCGGACAGCGGGAACGCGTCATGCCCGTCATGCCCGGTCATGCCGGGGACGGACAACTTGGAGAATGCAATGCAACTGAATCCCGCTGAGATTTCCGAACTGATCAAGAGCCGCATCGAGGGTCTTGGCGCTTCGGCTGACATCAAGAACCAGGGCACCGTCGTGTCCGTCACCGACGGCATCGTGCGCGTGCACGGCCTGTCCGACGTGATGGCCGGTGAGATGCTGGAATTCCCGGCCACCGCCGCTGGCGTGGCCACCTACGGCCTGGCCCTGAACCTCGAGCGCGACTCCGTCGGCGCCGTGATTCTGGGTGAGTACGAGCACATCGCCGAAGGCGACACCGTCAAGTGCACGGGCCGCATCCTGGAAGTGCCGGTCGGCCCCGAGCTGATCGGCCGCGTCGTCAACGCGCTGGGCCAGCCGATCGACGGCAAGGGTCCGATCAACGCCAAGATGACGGACGTGATCGAGAAGGTCGCGCCGGGCGTGATCGCACGGAAGTCGGTGGACCAGCCCGTCCAGACCGGCCTGAAGTGCATCGACTCGATGGTTCCGATCGGCCGTGGCCAGCGCGAGCTGATCATCGGCGACCGCCAGACCGGCAAGACCGCGGTGGCGATCGACACGATCATCAACCAGAAGGGTCAGAACATGACCTGCGTCTACGTCGCCATCGGCCAGAAGGCGTCGTCGATCAAGAACGTGGTCCGCTCCCTGGAAGCGCACGGCGCGATGGACTACACCATCGTCGTCGCGGCCACCGCCTCCGAGTCGTCGGCCATGCAGTACGTCTCGGCGTACTCCGGCTGCACGATGGGCGAGTACTTCCGCGACCGCGGCCAGGACGCCCTGATCATCTATGACGACCTGTCCAAGCAGGCCGTCGCCTACCGCCAGGTCTCGCTGCTGCTGCGCCGCCCGCCGGGCCGCGAAGCCTTCCCTGGCGACGTGTTCTATCTCCACAGCCGTCTGCTGGAGCGTGCCGCCCGCGTCAACGCCGACTACGTCGAAGCCTTCACCAAGGGTGACGTCAAGGGCAAGACCGGCTCGCTGACCGCGCTGCCGGTCATCGAGACGCAGGCCGGTGACGTGTCGGCCTTCGTGCCGACCAACGTGATCTCGATCACCGACGGTCAGATCTTCCTGGAAACCAACCTGTTCAACAGCGGCATCCGTCCGGCGATCAACGCCGGTATCTCGGTGTCGCGTGTCGGCGGTGCGGCCCAGACCAAGCTGATCAAGTCGCTGTCGGGCGGTATCCGTACCGACCTGGCGCAGTACCGTGAACTGGCCGCCTTCGCGCAGTTCGCCTCCGATCTGGACGACAGCACCCGCCGTCAGCTGGACCGTGGCGCCCGCGTGACCGAGCTGCTCAAGCAGGCCCAGTACCAGCCGCTGCCGATCAGCCTGATGGCTGCCTCGCTGTACGCGGTGAACAAGGGCTACATGGACAGCGTCGAGGTCAAGAAGGTCCTGGCCTTCGAACACGGCCTGCACCAGCACCTGCGTTCGAGCCATGCCGCCCTGCTGGCCAAGCTCGAGAACGACAAGGCCATGGACAAGGGTGCCGAGGAAGAGCTGAACAACGCGATCACCGCGTTCAAGAAGTCCTTCGCCTGATCATGAACGCCGCCCGTGGCGCCCATGGCGCTGCCCCCCAGCGGGGACGTCTGACGCGGCCCGGCCGAGCCGGCGCCGCGCCGGGCGGCGGGTCCGATACAAGGAGCAAGTAATGGCAGTCGGAAAGGAAATCCGGGGCAAGATCAAATCCTTCGAGAACACGAAGAAGATCACCAAGGCCATGGAAATGGTCTCGGCCTCGAAGATGCGCAAGGCGCAGGACCGCATGCGTGCGGCCCGTCCTTATGCGGACAAGATCCGCAACATCACCGCCAACCTGTCCCAGGCCAATCCGGAGTACCAGTCGCCCTACATGAAGGACGACGGGGCTTCGAAGGTCACCGGGTTCATCGTCGTGACGACCGACAAGGGTCTGTGCGGCGGCCTGAACACGAACGTGCTGCGTGCGGTCACGAACCAGCTGCGTGACCTGCAGGATGCCGGTGGCAAGGCCCAGGTCGTGGCCATCGGCAACAAGGGTTTCGGCTTCCTCAACCGGGTCGGCGCCGAGGTGGTCAGTCACGTGACCCAGCTCGGCGACGCGCCGGTGCTGGAGCGTCTGATCGGCCCGGTCAAGGTCATGCTGGATGCCTTCGTCGAAGGCAAGGTCGACAAGGTCTACCTCTGCTACACCCGCTTCATCAACACGATGAAGCAGGAGCCGGTCGTCGAGCAGCTGCTGCCGCTGTCGGCCGAGCGCCTGGAGCAGACCGCCGCCGAGAAGGCCGCCTATGGCTGGGACTACATCTACGAGCCCAGCGCCGCAGCCGTCATCGACGACCTGATCACGCGCTACATCGAGGCGCTGGTCTTCCAGGCCGTGGCCGAGAACATGGCATCCGAGCAGTCGGCCCGGATGGTGGCGATGAAGGCCGCGACCGAGAACGCCGGCAACCTGATCGCCGAACTGAAGCTGGTCTACAACAAGACCCGCCAGGCGGCCATCACGACCGAGCTGTCCGAGATCGTCAGCGGCGCCGCCGCGATCAGCGGCTGATCGCAGCCGCCACGCAACGCATACTGTTTGAAGGAATCTGAAATGTCGCAAGCACAAGGCAAGATCGTCCAGTGCATCGGCGCCGTGGTGGACGTGGAGTTCCCGCGCGACCAGATGCCCAAGGTCTACGACGCCCTGAAGCTCGAAGGTTCGGCGCTGACGCTGGAAGTGCAGCAGCAGCTGGGTGACGGCGTGGTGCGTACCATCGCCCTGGGCTCGTCCGACGGCCTGCGCCGTGGTCTGGTCGTCAGCAACACCGGCAAGGCCATCACCGTGCCGGTGGGCAAGGCCACGCTGGGCCGCATCATGGACGTGCTGGGCAACCCGATCGACGAGCGCGGTCCGGTCAGCATGGAGCTGTCGGCCTCGATCCACCGCAAGGCCCCGTCGTACGACGAGCTGAGCCCGTCGCAGGACCTGCTCGAAACCGGCATCAAGGTGATCGACCTGATCTGCCCGTTCGCCAAGGGCGGCAAGGTGGGTCTGTTCGGTGGCGCCGGCGTCGGCAAGACCGTGAACATGATGGAGCTCATCAACAACATCGCCAAGGCCCACAGCGGTCTGTCGGTGTTCGCGGGTGTGGGCGAGCGGACCCGTGAGGGCAACGACTTCTATCACGAGATGGCCGATTCGGGCGTCGTGAACCTGGAGAACCTGGGCGAGTCCAAGGTCGCCATGGTCTACGGCCAGATGAACGAGCCCCCGGGCAACCGTCTGCGCGTGGCCCTGACCGGCCTGACCATCGCCGAGTCGTTCCGCGACGAAGGCAAGGACGTGCTGTTCTTCGTGGACAACATCTACCGCTACACGCTGGCCGGTACCGAAGTGTCCGCGCTGCTGGGCCGCATGCCTTCCGCCGTGGGCTACCAGCCGACGCTGGCCGAGGAAATGGGCCGTCTGCAGGAGCGGATCACGTCGACCAAGGTCGGCTCGATCACCTCGATCCAGGCCGTGTACGTGCCGGCGGATGACCTGACCGACCCGTCGCCTGCCACGACCTTCGCCCACCTGGACGCCACCGTGGTGCTGTCGCGTGACATCGCCTCGCTGGGCATCTACCCGGCCGTCGATCCGCTGGACTCGACCAGCCGCCAGGTCGATCCCAACGTCGTCGGTGAGGAGCACTACGCCACCACCCGCGCCGTCCAGGGCACGCTGCAGCGCTACAAGGAACTGCGCGACATCATCGCCATCCTGGGCATGGACGAGCTGTCGCCGGAAGACAAGCTGGCCGTGGCCCGCGCCCGGAAGATCCAGCGCTTCCTGTCGCAGCCCTTCCACGTCGCGGAAGTGTTCACCGGCTCGCCGGGCAAGTACGTGCCGCTGAAGGAAACCATCCGTGGTTTCAAGATGATCGTCGCCGGCGAGTGCGATCACCTGCCGGAGCAGGCCTTCTACATGGTCGGCACCATCGACGAGGCTTTCGAGAAGGCCAAGAAGATGCAGTGAGCGGCGCAATGAGCGGCGCATTCGGCCGCCCAGCGTCGTTGCGCTCCTCGCCGTACGGGTGTACGGCTGTGGGGCGCGCCTAGCCGGACGACCGACTGCTTGCTCCTTGCACCCCTCACAGGCTTTCTGACCCTTTTCAAGGAATCTCCATGGCAACCATTCACGTCGACGTGGTCAGCGCTGAAGAGAACATCTTCAGCGGCGAGGCCAAGTTCGTCGCGCTGCCGGGCGAGAACGGCGAGCTGGGCATCCTGCCCAAGCACACGCCGCTGATCACCCGCATCAAGCCGGGCGCGGTGCGCATCGAGCGGGCCGACAACGGTCAGGAAGAGTTCGTCTTCGTGGCCGGCGGCATCCTCGAGGTGCAGCCCAACCGCGTGACCGTGCTGGCCGATACCGCGATCCGCGGCCATGACCTCGACGAGGCCAAGGCCACCGAGGCCAAGAAGCTGGCCGAGGAAGCGATGCGCAACGCCAAGAGCGACATCGATCTGGCCAAGGCCCAGAGCGAGTTCGCGATGATGGCTGCACAGATCGCCGCGATCGCCAAGCTGCGCCGCAAGTGATCTGACGCTCCGGGTGCCGCGTGCGCCCGGGCCGGCATCCCCCGCACACCCCGCAGTCGCCCCGGCCATCGGCCGGGAACGGCTGCGGGGTGTGTCGTTTCCGGCGGTCGCCGAGCGTCCGGTCAGCGGCGGTCGACGACGTTGGCGAGTTCGTCCGGATTGGCGGCCAGGCCGTCCGGCAGCGGCCAGTGGCGCCGCAGCAGCGCATCCAGCCGCTGCACGGCTTCGTGCAGCGCCGGCTCGAGCGCTCCAGGGCGTCCGTCGGCGCCCGTCGACAGCCGTGCGGCCATGGCCTCGACGATGGCGTCCCACTCGGTCGGGGGTACCCGGCGCCGCAGGCCCCGGTCGGCGACGATCTCGATCGTGGACTCGGCCAGCAGCACGTAGACCAGCACGCCGGTGTCGTGCTCGGTGTCCCAGACCCTCAGTTTGCCGAACAGGGTCAATGCCCTGTCGCGCGCCGTCAGGCGCTGCCAGACATAGCCGGGCGGCAGCGCGGCCTCGACGCTGAGGCGGATCTCACCGAGATGGCCGCTCTCCGAGGTGCGGATCGCCGCGGCCAGGCGGGCGCAGGCGGCATCGTCGAGCCGGCGTCGCGTGTGGCGGGCGTCGCGCCACAGATGGCGCCACAGGCGCCGCCAGCGGGAGCGTCCGGCCCCGGTGGGCGTGGGCGTCGTGCCATGTGCCGTCATCACCAGCTTCCTGAGGCGCCACCGCCGCCGAAGTCCCCGCCGCCACCGGAGGAGAAGCCACCGCCGCCGCCACCACCGCCGTGGCCCGCGCCACCGCGCCAGCCGTCGCCGCCGCTCCAGCCGCCACCGGGCAGCATCACGCCGCCCGGCCCGCGGCCGGCGTGGCCCGTCTGCAGGCGCCCCAGCCAGCCCGCGGCCAGGCCGAGCGCGATCACCACCATGCCGACGGCGGCGGCCAGCAGCACCACCGCCAGCGGCGCGCCGGCCGTCAGGCCGACCAGCGTGATCAGGCCGCCACTGGCCAGCGTGCCGAGCGCGCGGCCGAAGACCGAGCTCAGCGTCAGGCCGACGATCGGCGTGGCGATCAGGTACATCACCAGCAGGTCGAAGCCCGGGCCGTCGGTGTCCAGCGGCGCGCCTGCGCCGCCCCCGACCGAGGGCGCGGGCAGGGCCTCGCCACGGATGGCGGCCATCAGCGACTGCACCCCGGCCTGCAGACCGCCCGCATGGTCGCCCTGGCGGAAGGCCGGGCGGATGCGCTCGTCGATGATCCGCTTGGCCGCCAGATCCGGGATCGCTCCTTCGAGCCGCTTGGCGACCTCGATGCGCAGCGTGCGGTCGTCCCGGGCGACCACCAGCAGCACGCCGTCACCGACGCCGCGGCGGCCGATCTTCCAGCTGTCGGCGACGCGGAAGGCATAGGCGGCGATGTCCTCGGGTGCGGTGGTGGCCACCAGCAGCACGGCGATCTGCGCGCCGGTCTCCTGCTCGAAGCCGGCCAGGGTCTGCTCCAGCCGAGCGCGGTCGGCCGGACTCAGCAGGCTGACCGTGTCGACCACCCGCTGGGTCAGCGCCGGCACCGGCTGTACGGCGTCGGCCGCGCGGGCCGCTCCGGTCAGCAGGAGCAGCAGGCCCAGCAGGCCGACCAGCATCCGGGCTGCGGTCCAGGCCCAGGCCAGGATCCGGCACCCGCCGTTGCCCGTGCCGTCGCCCGTGCCGCAGGCCCTGTCTCGCCTGCGCGGCGCCACGCCCGCCCGCTGATCGCCCATCGCCGCGCTCCGTCCGACCCGGTCCGCGCCGGCCTCAGCGGCTGGCCGGCCGGCCGCCACCGAAGTCGACCGACGGCGGCGTGCTGATGCGGGCCTCGTCACTCACGGTGAAGGCCGGCTTGGGCGCATAACCGAACATCTTGGCGGTCAGATTGGTCGGGAAACTGCGCGCCAGGACGTTGTAGGCCTGCACCGACTGGATGTAGCGGTTGCGGGCCACGGTGATGCGGTTCTCGGTGCCCTCAAGCTGCACGCGCAGGTCCTGGAAGCCCTGGTTGGCCTTCAGGTTCGGGTAGTTCTCGGTGACCACCAGCAGCCGGCTCAGCGCGCCGGACAGCTCGCCCTGCGCCGCCTGGAACTTGCGGAAGGCCTCCGGGTCGTTGATCAGCTCGGGCGTGGCCTGGATGGCCGTGGCGCGGGCGCGGGCCTCGACCACCTTCGTCAGCGTGTCCTGCTCGAAGCCGGCCTCGCCCTTGACCGTGGCCACCAGGTTGGGGATCAGGTCGGCGCGGCGCTGGTACTGGTTGAGCACCTCGGACCAGCCGGCCTGCACCGCCTCGTCCTGGCGCTGGAACTCGTTGTAGCCGCAGCCGCCGAGCGGGCCGGCCAGCGCCAGCAGCAGGGCCAGGCGCGCGGCGCGCTGCCGGTTCGAGGCGGCGGTGCCGCCGCTCAGGGGCCGGGTCGACCAGGGGGACTTCATCGGTGCGGACTCCTTCATCGTGAGCGAAGCGCGGGCACGGGCGCCTGCCCGGCGCAGCGTGGCGGCCCGTGCGGGCCCGGCGCGCAGGTGCAGGATAACTGGCCGTCGATGCGGATCCGTGACCATGCGCAAGCGGGGTCGGTCGGCCTCAGGACGCCGAGCCCCGATAATTCCGCGATGACCGCGCTGCCCACCGCCCAGCCGCCGCTGCTGGCCAACGACACCTTCCTGCGCGCCTGCCTGCGCCAGCCGACCGAACACACCCCGATGTGGCTGATGCGCCAGGCCGGGCGCTATCTGCCGGAGTACAACGCCACGCGCGCGCGGGCCGGCAGCTTCATGGGCCTGGCCACGAATCCGGCCTATGCCACCGAGGTCACGCTGCAGCCGCTGGACCGCTACGCGCTGGACGCGGCCATCCTGTTCTCCGACATCCTGACCGTGCCCGACGCGATGGGCCTGGGCCTGAGCTTCGCCGCCGGCGAGGGCCCGCGCTTCGCCCATCCGGTGCGCGACGAGGCCGCCGTGGCCGCGCTGCGCGTGCCCGACATGGAGCGTCTGCGCTATGTCTTCGACGCCGTCGCCAGCATCCGCCGCGCGCTGTGCAACACCACCTCGGCCGACGGCCAGCCGGTCGCCCGCGTGCCGCTGATCGGCTTTTCCGGCAGCCCCTGGACGCTGGCCTGCTACATGGTCGAGGGCGGTGGCTCGGACGACTACCGCGCCGTCAAGTCGATGCTCTACGCGCGGCCGGACCTGATGCACCGCATCCTGGCCGTCAACGCCGACGCCGTGGCCGCCTATCTGAACGCGCAGATCGATGCCGGCGCCCAGGCGGTGATGGTCTTCGACAGCTGGGGCGGGGTGCTGGAGCACCGGGCCTTCCACGCCTTCAGCCTGGCCTATACCCGTCGCGTCGTCGCCCAGCTCAAGCGCGAGGCCGAGGGCCGCCGCGTGCCGGTCATCGTCTTCACCAAGGGCGGCGGCCAGTGGCTGGAGGACATCGCCGCCTGCGGTGCCGATGTCGTCGGCCTGGACTGGACGACCGATCTGGGGGCCGCCCGCCGCCGCATCGACGACGCCGTCGCGCTGCAGGGCAACCTCGATCCGATGGTGCTGCATTCGACGCCCGAGGCCGTCGCGGCCGAGGCGCGGGCGGTGCTGGATGCCTTCGGCTCGCCGCAGCGGGCCGACGGCCGCTGGGGTGGCCATGTCTTCAACCTGGGCCATGGCATCAACCAGCACACGCCGCCCGAGCATGTGCAGGCCCTGGTCGAGGCGGTGCACGCCCACTCGCGCACCCTGCGCGCGCCGCGCGGCTGAGCTCCGGCCGCGCGCGCCACGGCACATTCCCGCTTGACTTATCCCCATCGGCCCGATCCACGCCGCGCGCGGCTCTGGCCCGGGCGTCGCCACTTCGGTGCGGGGCAAAATCCAACGCAAGTGATTGTGGTCAAAGGATATTCGGGTGGGATGGTCGGTGTGGATGATGCGCTGCACCACTTCGCGGCGGGACTCCTCCACGTCGGCGGGCTGAGCTTTCCCCACAAAGTTGTCCACAGGGTCGGTGCGCGTGTCCGGGGCTGAACCGGCGGCCCCGACCGAGGCCGACGGCCTGCCGCTGTGGGTGGCGGTCGAGACGCCCCAGCATTCCGGATTGACCGGTCCTCTGGCGTACCGTGCGGACCGGATCTGGCCGCCCGGCACGTTGCTGCGGGTGCCCTTGGGCCGCCGCGACGTGCTGGGTGTGGTCTGGGATCCGGAGCGGGTCGACGAGGAACCGCCCGATCCCGCGACCTGGCGCGAGGCCGGCGCCGTCTTCGACGCGCTGCCGCCGCTGCCCGCCAGCTGGTGCGCGCTGGTCGACTTCGCTGCCCGCTACTACCAGCGGGGCACCGGCGAGCTGGCCCTGGCCGTGCTGCCGCCCGAGTTGCGCAAGCTGGAGCCGGCCGGCCTGGCCCAGCGCCTGGCCCGCCTGCGCAAGCGCGAGGCCACCGCCCGCGCCCGTGCCGCGCAGGCGCTGCCGCTGGTCCAGCGGCCGGAGCCGGGCGCCGACCAGGCCGCCGCGCTGGCCGCCTTCGAGGCCGCCTGCGGTGAAGCCCGGCCGAAGCCGCAGCTGCTCTACGGCGTGACCGGCAGCGGCAAGACCGAGGTCTATCTGCGGGCCGCCGAATCGGTGCTGGCGCGCGGCCGCCAGGCGCTGGTGCTGGTGCCCGAGATCAACCTCACGCCGCAGCTCGAACAGCGCTTCGCCGAGCGCTTTCCCGGCCGCCGGGTGCTGGCCCTGCACAGCGGCCTGACGCCGGTGCAGCGTCTGCGCCACTGGCTGCTGGCCTTGCTGGGCGAGGCCGACATCGTGCTGGGCACGCGCATGGCCGTCTTCGCGCCGCTGCCGCGCCTGGGCCTGATCGTGGTCGACGAGGAGCACGACCCGTCCTACAAGCAGCAGGAGGGCGCACGCTACTCGGCCCGCGATCTGGCGGTCTGGCGCGGCCATGCCGAGGGCGTGCCGGTGATGCTGGGCTCGGCCACGCCCAGCCTGGAGTCCTGGCAGCGGGCGCTCGACGGCCGCTACCAGCGGCTGGACCTGCAGGCCCGCATCGGCGGCGGCCCGCTGCCGCGGGTGCGCCTGTTCGACATGGGCGTGCTGCCGCGTGAGCCCGGTGGCCAGGGGCCGCTGCTGGCGCCGCGGGTGCTCGACAGCCTGCGCGAGCGGCTGGAGCGCGGCGAGCAGAGCCTGATCTTCCTCAACCGCCGCGGCTATGCGCCGGTGCTGCACTGTGCCGACTGCGGCTGGAAGAGCGGCTGCCCGCACTGCAGCGCCTGGCGGGTGTTCCACAAAGGTGAGCGCACGCTTCGGTGTCACCACTGCGGTTTCACCGAGCGGGTGCCCCGCGCGTGCCCGGACTGCGGCAACCAGGACATCGCGCCGATCGGCCGCGGTACCGAGCGGCTGGAGGAGCAGTTGGCCCCGCTGCTGCCCGGCGCGCGCATCGGCCGCCTCGATGCCGACACCGCGCGCGGCAAGGGCGAGCTCGAACGCCGGCTGGCCGAGGTCCATGCCGGCGAGGTCGACGTCCTGGTCGGCACCCAGATGGTGACCAAGGGCCACGACTTCCGGCGCATCTCGCTGGTGGTGGCGCTGAACCCGGACAGCGCGCTGTTCGCCAGCGACTTCCGCGCGCCCGAGCGGCTGTTCGCGCTGCTGATGCAGGCCGGCGGCCGCGCCGGCCGGGACGCCGCCGCGGCCACGCCGCCCGAGATGTGGGTGCAGACCTGGCACCCGACCCATCCGCTGTACCAGGCCCTCAAGCGCCACGACCACGGCGCCTTCGCCGCCGATCAGCTGGACGAGCGGCGCGGCGCCGGACTGCCGCCGTTCAGCCATCTGGCGCTGCTGCGGGCCGAGGCGCGCGACGTGGACATCGCCGCGGCCTGGCTGGAGGGCGCGGCGGCCGCTGCGCGCGCCTTGCCGGTGGCCGAGGGCGTGATGCTCTATCCGCCGGTGCCGCCGCCGGTCTCGCGCGTGGCCGGCATCGAGCGCCTGCAGATGCTGGTGGAGGCGGCCTCGCGTCCGCGGCTGCAGGCCCTGCTGGCGCAATGGGTGCCGCAGCTGCAGGCGCTCAAGGCCCGCCATCGCGGCCTGACGCGCTGGGCGATCGACGTCGATCCGCTCGGCATCTGAGCGCTGCCGGTCCGCCGCCAGTCCGCTGCGCCTGGCCGCTCAGGCCTGCGCATCGGCCGGGCCCGGGACGCCGGCCCGTCAGCAAGCAAATGACGGGCCCGGACATCCTGGTGCGGCCGCGGCGCATCCCTGCCTTTCGCCGGGACGCGGCTGCACCGCAGCGCTGCCGCGGGTCGTGAGATCGCGGGTGAGCGCGCACTCAGGGCTTGACTTATCCCCATTCATGCGGATCGGCCCCCGATCCGTCGGTGCTCTCGCCATGTTGCGCCGCGGCATCGCTAAGTCATTGATTCATATGGAGGCATGGTCCTGCCTCAGGAGCGTGCAAACGACCGCCATGGCCCGTCTGACAAGCACTTAGCGTTCAGCTCAGCAGCTTGCCCACAAAGTTATCCACAGAAACCGGGGATAGTCTGAAAAGCACAGTCGGTTCAATGACTTAGGGGCGCCTGCTCATGTCCTGTGCGAAGTGCCCCCCAGAACGAGGTCCGTCGAGGTCTCTGGAGGGCGCGTGATCAAGGGCTCCGCACAGCGGATTCGGGCGCTGGTGCCGGGCGGCCGCCGCCGGCACGCGGTCCCCGCCGGGGGCGAGCGCCGCGCCCCGGGCGTGTTCAGGCGCTCATGCCGTGCGGTGCGTCAGCCACCAGGTCAGGCCGCTGAAGCTCAGCAGGGCCAGCGCGGTGCTGGCCATCACGATGCGGGCGACGCGGCCGCCGTCGGCACCATAGCGTTCGCCGAGCAGCACGGCGTTGCCGGCGCCGGGCAGGGCGGCCGTCAGCACCAGCACGCGCCAGGTGTCATCGGCCAGTGGCGCGCCGGCGCGCTGGGCCAGCCAGCCGGCCAGCGCCACCAGGGCGGGATGCAGCAGCAGCTTGGCCGCGGCGCTGGGCCAGACGCCGGCGGCCGGGGCGGCCGTCCGGCCATCGGTCGCCGGGGTGCCCTGGCCGGCCAGCCACAGCAGGCCGCCCACCGTGTAGAGCGCCACCGGCGAGGCCGAATCCCCCAGCAGCTGCAGCACGCGGTCGAGCACCGGCGGCAGGCTCCAGCCGGCGGCACCGACGGCCGCGCCGGCGGCCATCGACCACGGCAGCGGATTGCGCAGCGCGACGACCAGCGCCCGGCCGATGGCCGCGCGGCGCTCGGCGCGGTCGTGGTCCGAGGCCGGCCACTGCGCGCGCGCCAGGCACAGCGCACTGGTCAGGAAGCCGTCGACCCACAGCGTGCAGATCACCGGCCCGGCCGCCTGCGGTCCGAGCAGGGCCACCAGCATCGGCAGGCCCATGAAGCCGCTGTTCGGAAAGCTGCCGACCAGCGCGCCGAAGGCGCCATCGGCCTGACCCAGCCCCCAGTGGCGCGCGCGCGCCAGCAGCAGGCCGACCATCACCAGCGCGCAGACCGCGTACAGGCCGATGGCCACCGGATCGGCCCAGCTGGTCCACGGCGCCTTCTGGCCGAAGCGGAACAGCATCGCCGGCAGCGCCAGCGTCAGCACATAGCCGTTGAGCCCGGCGATGCCGGCACGGGTGATGCGCCCGGCGCGGCCGGCCAGCCAGCCCAGCAGCACCAGGGCGAAGAAGGGAATCGTGACCGACAGGATCAGCGCCATGACGGGCGGCAGTATCCGGCCGGTGTCCGGGCCGCGGCCGTCCGTGCGCGCCGCCGCGGACTGCAGCCCTGCATGGGCGCGCGTCCGCCGCCTGTCAGGCTGCGGCGACAGGGCGTTGTCGCCGCCTCAGCCGTTTCAGCGGGCGACGACGCCCAGGCCGGCCACCGCGGTCTCGGCCGCGGCCAGCTGCACGTCGGCCAGCGGGGCCACCGCCAGCCAGCGGGTGGCGGCCGGCGGCTGGACGAGGAAGGTGTTGCCGTCGATGTGGGCCGCACGGGCGGCGCGGGCCTGCAGCACGGCCGGATGCTCGCCGTTGGCATGCTGCACCGGGGCGGCGGTCCAGCGCGGGCTGGCCGGATGGCCGACGATGAAGGTGTTCGGATCCAGGCCGGCGGCCTGGCCCAGCAGCGGGGTGGCGACGAGGGCCAGCAGGCTGGCGGTGCGGATCAGGGTGCGGCTCATGGCGGCTCCTTGTGGGGTGATGGGGGGCCGGGATGTCCGGCCGTGCAGACATCATGCGGGTGAATCAGGGTTTCCACCAGTCCCGAACCTGGTGGAAACCCGGGTTTTTCTTCAGACCTGCTGAACAAGTCCTTCAGGCCGCGTCGGGCGCGCGTCCGGGCCCGCCGGCCGGCCGGCGCTAAGATCCGCCGCCCGCCGCGCTCGGTCGCGGCGCCGCCGTACCGCGGCCGGCCTGCGCCGTGCCCGCCCGCCCGTCGCTTCCGCGTCCCCGCGTCCCCGCGTCCCCGCTTCCCGATCGACCGCCGATCGCTCCGCCCATGGCCACCTCTCCGCCCACGCTCAATCCCGCGCAGCTGCAGGCCGTGCACCATCTGCACGGGCCCTGCCTGGTGCTGGCCGGCGCCGGCTCGGGCAAGACGCGCGTCATCACGCACAAGATCGCGCGCCTGCTGGAGGCCGGCCTGGCCCCGAAGGAGATCGCCGCCATCACCTTCACCAACAAGGCGGCGCAGGAGATGCGCGAGCGGGCGCGCGAGCTGGTCGGCGCCCGGGCGGCCAAGGATCTGGTGATCAGCACCTTCCACTCGCTGGGCGTGCGCATCCTGCGCGAGGACGGCACGCGCGTCGGCCTGAAGGAGCAGTTCAGCATCCTGGACTCCGACGACGTGCTGGGCGTGCTGCGCGATGCCGGCGGGGCCACCGACAACAAGCTGGCCCGCCAGTGGCAGTGGACGATCAGCCTGTGGAAGAACCTGGGCCTGAACAGCGCCGCCGCCGCCGCCGCCGCCAAGGACGACGACGAGCGGGTGGCCGCCCGCGTGATGGCGCTCTACGAGGAGCGGCTGGCCGCCTACCAGGCAGTCGACTTCGATGACCTGATCGGCCTGCCGCTCAAGCTGCTGACCACCGACGATGCCGCGCGCCTGAAGTGGCAGACCGGCTTCCGCCACGTGCTGGTCGACGAGTACCAGGACACCAACGCCGTGCAGTACGAGCTGCTCAAGGCCCTGGTCAGCCATCCGGACGAGCGCCGCGCCGGCCGCTTCACCGCCGTGGGCGACGACGACCAGTCGATCTACGGCTGGCGCGGCGCCACGATCGAGAACCTCAAGCGCCTGCCGCAGGAGTGGCCGGACCTCACCGTCATCCCGCTGGAGCAGAACTACCGCTCGACCAGCGCCATCCTGCGCGCGGCCAACAACGTCATCGCCTCGAACCCCAAGCTGTTCGAGAAGAAGCTGTGGAGCGATCTGGGCGAGGGCGAGCCGGTGCGTCTGGTCGAGTGCGACGGCGAGGATCACGAGGCCGAACGCGCGGTGGCCTTCATCCAGGCCATCCGGGCACGCGGCGTCGAGAGCGCCGGCGCCCAGGCCGCCCAGGGCGCCGAGGTGGTGAAGTTCAGCGACTTCGCCATCCTCTACCGGGCCAACCACCAGGCCCGCATCTTCGAGCAGAAGCTGCGGGCCGCGCAGATTCCGTACAAGGTCAGCGGCGGCCAGAGCTTCTTCGACAAGGCCGAGATCAAGGACCTCTGCGCCTGGCTGCGCCTGCTGGTCAACAACGACGACGACCCGGCCTTCCTGCGCGCTGTGACGACGCCCAAGCGCGGCATCGGCCACACCACGCTGGGCAAGCTCGGCGAGTTCTCGGGCAAGTGGAAGGTCAGCCTGTTCGAGGCGCTGTTCACCGAGAGCCTGGCCGCGCAGATGAGCGCCAAGGCGCTCGGCTCGCTCCATGAGTTCGGCCGTTACGTCAACGAGCTGCAGCACCGGGCCACGCACACCCGCGGCGGCGAGGCGGCCCGGGCGCTGATGCTGGAGTGGCTCAAGGACATCGGCTACGAGCAGCACCTCTACGACACCGAGGACAACGAGAAGGCCGCGCAGAGCCGCTGGACCAACGTGCTGGACTTCATCGAGTGGGTGGCCAAGCGCTGCGGCGGCGGGCTGGCCAACGACGGCAGCAACCAGATCCGTGAGGAGCAGACGGTGCTGGAGGTGGCGCAGACCATCAGCGTCATCATCAGCCTGGCCGAGCGCAACGAGGAGCAGGACCAGGTCACGTTGACCACGCTGCACGCCAGCAAGGGCCTGGAATGGCCGCACGTGGTGCTGGCCGGCGTCAACGAGGGCCTGCTGCCGTTCAAGGCCGACGACGAGGAGATGACCGCCCATCGCCTGGAGGAGGAGCGGCGCCTGATGTACGTGGGCATCACCCGCGCGCGCCGCACGCTGGCCGTCAGCACGCTGCGCCGGCGCAAGAAGGGCCGCGAGACCATCCAGGGCGTGCCCAGCCGCTTCATCGGCGAGATGAAGCTGCACGAGGTGCAGGTGCGCGAGGACCCGCGCGAGCGGCTGAAGAAGCTGCGCGCCGCGCTGCAGGCCAAGGTCGACACCACGCCACCGCCGGAGCGTTGAGGCCGGCCCGGACGTGAGACGGGGCGCCGAAGGGCGCCCCGTGTTCGTCCGCGTGTCCGCGTGTCGGCGTCAGGCCCGGCGGGCGGGCCCGTGCACCCGCATCACTGCTTGACGGCTTCAGCCTGGATGACGATCTTGACGGCGTCGCTGAAGCCCCACTTCAGGCCGTAGTCCATGCCGTACTGGCTGCGCACGACGGTGGCCTCGAAGTCACCGCCGCAGACCTCGCGCTTGAGCATCGGGTTCTCGTAGCAGTTGAAGTTGGTGGCCTTCAGCGTGATCGGCTGGGTCTTGCCCAGCAGCGTCAGCGTGCCCTTGATCTCGCTGACCTTGTCGCCGTTGAAGACGAAGGTGTCACCGACGAACTTGGCGGTCGGGAATTTCTCGGCGTTGAAGAAGTCGCTGCCGCTCAGGTGCTTGTCGAAGGCGGCGGTGCCGGTGCTGATCGAGCCGGTCTGCAGCGTGATCTCGACCTTGCCGGTCTTGGCGGCCTTGTCGAAGGTGACGGTGCCTTCCTTCTTGTCGAAGCGGCCCCGGTTGGTCGAGGTGCCGAAGTGGCTGATCTCGAAGGTGGCGAAGGTGTGCGACGGGTCGATCGCGTAGGTGGCCGGGGCCGCCTGGGCGGCGCTGGTGCCGAGGGCCAGCAGGGCGAGGGTCAGGGCGGTACGGGTCATCGTCGGAACTCCGGAAGGGAAGGAAAGCGGGCCGGGTCGGCCCGCCGGGGGAATCGTCGGCGCGTCGGATACCGGCCCGGGGCCGGGGTTCCGCTGCCGCGCACATCGGACGTCAGGCGGCAACGCCTGCCGTCCGTCGGGATCACAGCGGGGCCAGGCCGGTCAGCGCGAGCTTGAACTTCACCTGCACGTCGTTGGCCACCATCGAGGTGTCGGCCCATTCGCCTTCACCGATCTTGAAGTCCAGGCGCTTGATGGTGAAGGCGCCGGTGGCGGTGCTGGCCGCGCCCGACTGGGTCACGGCCACCGGCACCACCGCGTCCTGGGCCACGCCCTTGACGGTGAGCTTGCCGCGCACCTCGAACCTGCCGCCGCCCAGCGCCTTGATCGCGCTACTGGTGAAGGAAGCCTGCGGGAACTTCGCGGCGTTGAACCACGGCGCCTTGCCGACCTCGGCATCGGTCTCGGGCACGCCGAAGCTGGCCGAGCCGGTGTCGATGGTGAAGGCCACCTTGCCGGCCTCGGGCTTCTTCGGATCGAGCGTGATCTGGGCGGACCACTTCTTGAACTTGCCCTCGACGGCCACGCCCATCTGCTTGCTGACGAAGGCGATCTCGCTGCTGGCGGGCACGACCTGCTGGGCACGGACGGCCGGCGCAGCGGCCAGGACGCCGAGGCCGAGGGTCAGGGTGGCGCCGAGGCGCAGGGCGGTGGAAACGGTGGACATGAGCGGATGAGGGGGTCGGATGTCATGGGCCGGGTGCGCGCCGGTGGCGGCGCCCGGGAGGTCGGAGGCGCTCGGGCGGCGGGCTCAGCCGCGGCCGGGCAGCATGCGGCCGATCAGGCCGTCCTTGTCGATCAGCTGGTGCTTGAGGGCACCGGCCACGTGCATCGCCACCAGCAGGGCCATGGCCCAGGCGAGGCTGCCGTGCCAGGGCTTGATCGCGTCGGCCAGGGCGGGGTCGACCGGCACGAAGTCCGGCAGCGGCAGCACGCCGAACAGCACGATCGGGCGGCCGGCGGCCGAGCTGTAGGCCCAGCCCAGCAGCGGCACGGCGAAGAACAGCAGGTACAGCAGGTGATGGGTGCCGTGGGCGACGACGGCCTGCCAGCGCGGCATCGGCAGATCGGCCGGCGGCCGGTGGCTCAGGCGCCAGACCAGGCGCAGCACCGACAGCGCCAGGATCGTGACCCCGGCCCACTTGTGCCAGTTGAAGAGCTTGAACTTCAGCGGCGACATCGGCAGGGCATCCAGCCACAGGCCCATGCCGAAGGTGCCGGCGATGCCGAGCGCCAGCAGCCAGTGCAGCGCGATGGCCGTGCCGCTGTAGCGGCCGGTGGAAGAGGTGGGAGATGCGTGAGCCATGTCCGGCAGTGTGCGGGGCCGGCCGGCCTCGGCGGTTCAGACCGCTTGAGCCGGCACTTCAACTTGATTGAACGCAACAACGGGTCCTTGCGCAGGATCGTTGAATGCGCCAGAAAGTTCCGCGGGCCGGGAGCGGCTTCAACCCGCCGGAGGCGCGTGCGCTGGGCGGTGCCCGGCCCGCGCGTCGGGTGCGGCCCGGGCCGTCCGCACCGCTGGCCGCCCTGCAGGCCGCTCCGCCGCCGGCGTCAGCGCGCGGCGTCCGCGGCCTGATCGGCCGGGTCCGTGGGCAGCCACAGCCGCGCGGCGGCGGCTTCCAGCGGCCCCCGTGTGGCGGTGTCCAGCAGGTCGTGGCGCAGCAGGAAGTCGAGCGTGGCCAGCGTCGCGTCGACGGTCAGCTCGCCGGCGGCGCAGCGTTCGACGACCTCGGCGATCGGCATGCGGGTGATGGCCTGCACCTCGCCGTCCTGGTTGACCGGCTGCAGATCCGGCGGCAGGCACAGGTCGTAGACGCTGACCCACTCCCGCTGGAAGCCCTCGGGCAGGTCGCGCGCGACGTGGATGCGGCGGCCGCTGCGCAGGCCGGCCATCTGCGGCGGCCGCAGGCCGGCCTCTTCCCAACCCTCGCGCAGCACGGCCTCGCGCGGGGACTGGCCGGCGCTCACGCCGCCGCCGATCAGGTTGTCGAGCCGGCCGGGGTCGGTCGGCTTGTCGTCGGCGCGGCGGGCGATCCACAGCGCGGCCGGCCGGCCATCGGCGCCGGCCACCCAGCCGTTGCAATGGGCGCCGAAGGTCAGCGAGCCCCAGAAGCGCGCGCTGGCGCGCTCGATGCGCGCCAGCACCGGGCCCGGACTGTCCTGCGCGTCGAGCAGGGCCGGCACCGGGAACAGCTCGTCGCGCCAGGCGCGGATCAGGCCCTGGGCGCGCAGCGCCTGCGCGATCGTGGCCAGCACCGCCTCGCGCGCCTCGGGGGCGACCTGCAGCGTGATGCCGTCCTTGTCGCCGTCGCCGTCGCCGTCGATCGTCAGCCACTGCGGCCAGGCGCGCAGGGCCGGCAGATCGGCCCGCGCGACCGAGCCGGCCCGCCAGCGGCCGGACGGGGCTTCCGGCGCGGCCACCCACCATGGGCAGCGCGGGAGGGTGGCGTGCCGCGCGGTGGTGATCGCGGGCCAGAGGGCGGTGGCCGGGGTGGGGGCGGCGGCAGGCGCGATGTCGGCGACGGCGCCGGGGACGGCAGGAGAAGCGGGGGCGACCATGGCATCGAGCTTATGCGAGCGGCGGAACCGTGCCGCCGTGTCGGCTGTTCCGAGTCGCCGTCACGCCGTCACGCCGTCACGCCCTTGCGCTCTTGCCCTACTGCGTCCCCGCACCCGGCCACGCCGCCCGGCCGCCGCACCGCGCACGGCCCGGCGTTGCGCCGCCCGCTCAATCGCGCCGCAGCGCGGCCGCGCGCAGGTGCTGCCAGCGGTCCATCGCCTGCTGCCACTGCGGCTGCACCTCGGCCTCGCGGGCCTCGCGCACCGGGCCGTAGCCGCGGATGCGCTGCGACAGGCGCAACAGGTCCAGCGCCGCAGCGCTCAGCGGCTGCACGGTGGCCGCTGGCGGCCCGCCCGGCGTGGTCGACAGCGCCTGCAGCGTGCCGCTGATCTCGTCGATCAGCGTCTCCAGCCGGTCGCGCAGCAGGCGCTCGTGGCGGCGCTCGTCGGTGTGGCCGAAGGGGTCGCACCAGCGGCCGCGCAGGCCGCGGGCGTGCGCCAGCAGCTGCAGCAGCGGCCGCACCCAGGGGCCGAAGCGGCGCTTGCGCGGCCGGCCCTGGGCGTCGCGACCGGGCAGCAGCGGTGGCGCCAGGTGATGCACCAGGCGCACCGGGCCGTCGAAGTCGGCCGTCAGGCGGGCGATGAATTCCGGGTCGGTTTGCAGCCGGGCCACCTCGTACTCGTCCTTGATCGCCATGCGCTGGTGCAGTGCGTCGACGGCCGCTTCGGTCAGTGGCGTGCGGCCGCCGCAGGCCGCGGCCTCGGCCGTGCGCAGGCGGCCGATGCGATCGGCATAACGCCGGGCATAGGCGTTGTCCTGGTAGGCGCAGAGGTCCTCGGTGCGGCGGGCGATGCGGGCGTCCAGCGTGGGCCGGCGCACCAGGCGCATCACCTGCTCCAGGCCGGCGGCGGCCTGTACCGCGCCGAGGTCGAGCGCGGCGCGGCGGCCCCAGGTGAAGGCCGCCAGATTGCGCGCCACCTGCGTGCCGTTGAGCTCGATCGCGCGCTGCAGCGCCTGCAGGCTGACCGGCACCAGGCCGCGCTGCCAGGCCAGGCCCAGCAGCAGCAGATTGGCGTGCACCGCGTCGCCCAGCAGGCGGCCGGCCAGGTGCTGGGCATCGATCGCGCTCAGCCGCTCGCGGCCCACGGCCTCGGTCAGCGCCTGCTGGCAGGCGCCGTGGGCGCGTCCGGTCGGGGCCGGCGCGGCCATGGTCGCCGTGGCCGTGCCGCGGTGCGGGCCCGGAGGCAGTCCGCCGAGGCCGCCGGGGCCGGCGGTCAGCGCGTCGGCGTCGCGCTGCAGCACGCCGCGCGCGGTCGGCGTGTCGTGCAGGTCCAGCACCACGTGGCTGCGGCCGGGCTGCAGCAGCGCCAGCGTGGCGCGGCTGGCGGCCACCACGCCGTCGCAGGCCAGCAGCAGGTCGGTGCGGGCGGTGTCGACCTTGGTCGTCAGGATGGCCTCGGGCCGGGCGGCGATCTGCACATGGCTCCAGGTGGCGCCGCCCTTCTGCGCCAGGCCGGCCGCGTCCTGCGTGACCACGCCGCGGCCGTCGAGGTGGGCGGCCATGCCCAGCAGCTGGCCGATGGTGATGACGCCGGTGCCGCCGACGCCGGCCACCACGATGCCCCAGGGCCGCGGCCGGCCGTCGGCCTCGTGCAGCGCGGGCAGGGCCGGCTCGGGCAGGTGCTCGTCGGGCGGCAGGCCGGTGTCCGGCGTGCGCGGCGTCGGCGCGCGCAGGCGGCCGCCCTCGACGGTGACGAAGCTCGGGCAGAAGCCCTGCACGCAGCTCAGGTCCTTGTTGCAGCTGCTCGGGTTGATGCGGCGCTTGCGGCCGAACTCGGTGTCCACCGGCTCCACCGACAGGCAGTTGCTCTGCGTCGCGCAGTCGCCGCAGCCCTCGCAGACGCGCTCGTTGATGCGCACCTGCACCGCCGGATCCGCGGCCAGACCGCGCTTGCGGCGGCGCCGCAGCTCGGTCGCGCAGGTCTGTTCGTAGATCAGCGCGCTGCAGCCGGCGATCTCGCGCAGTTCGCGCTGCACGGCGTCCAGGTCCTCGCGCGGGTGCACGGTGACGCCGGGCGCCAGGCCGGTGCGCGCGGTGTGGCGGCTGACGTCGTCGGTGACGATGGCGATGCGGCGCACGCCCTCGGCCTGCAGCTCGCGCGTCATCGCCGGCACGCCCATCGCGCCCTCGACCGGCTGGCCGCCGGTCATCGCCACCGCATCGTTGACCAGGATCTTGTAGGTGATGTTGACGCCGGCGGCGATGGCCTGCCGGATCGCCAGCAGGCCCGAGTGCATGTAGGTGCCGTCGCCCAGGTTGGCGAACAGGTGCGGCCGGGTGCTGAACGGCGCCTGGCCGACCCAGGGCACGCCCTCGCCGCCCATCTGGGTGAAGGCCACCGTGCGGCGGTCCATCCAGATCGCCATGTAGTGGCAGCCGATGCCGCCCATCGCCCGCGAGCCCTCGGGCACGCGCGTGCTGGTGTTGTGCGGGCAGCCGCTGCAGAACCAGGGCTGGCGCTCGCCGGTGGCCGCGGCGTCGTGGGCGGCCAGCGCGCGTTCGCGGGCGCTGATCTCGTCGAGCCGGCGGTCCATGCGCGCGGCGGTGTCGGCATCGACGCCCAGATGCTTCAGGCGCCGTGCGATGGCGCGCGCGATCAGCGAGGGGCTCAGGTCGGCGTTGGCCCGCAGCAGCGTGCCGGCGGCCGGGTCGGGCCGGCTCCATTCGCCGCCGCTGTGGTCGCCCTCGGCCTCGTCGAACTTGCCGAGCACGTTGGGGCGCACGTCGGGGCGCCAGTTGTAGAGCTCCTCCTTGATCTGGTATTCGATGACCTGGCGCTTTTCCTCGATGACCAGGATCTCCTGCAGGCCGGTGGCGAAGTCGCGTGTGGTCGAGGCCTCCAGCGGCCAGACCACCGCCACCTTGTGCAGGCGGATGCCCAGGCGCAGGCAGTCGGCATCGTCGAGCCCCAGGTCGCGCAGCGCCTGGCGGGTGTCGTTCCAGGCCTTGCCGCTGGCGATCAGGCCGATGCGGTCGTGCGGGCCCTGCAGCACGGTGTGGTTCAGCCGGTTGGCCCGCACATAGGCCAGCGCCGCGTACCACTTGTGGTCCATCAGCCGCGCCTCCTGGGCCAGCGGCGTGTCGGGCCAGCGGATGTGCAGGCCGTCGGGCGGCATCACCACGTCGTCGGGCAGCAGGATGCGCACGCGCTGGGCGTCGGCCTCGACCACCGAGGCGCTCTCGACCACCTCCTGGATGGTCTTCATCGCCGTCCACAGCCCGGCATAGCGGCTGAGCGCCAGCGCGTGCAGACCGAGATCCAGGATCTCCTGCACGCTGCTGGGGAAGAACACCGGCAGGCCGCAGGCCTTGAAGACGTGGTCGCTCTGGTGGGCGGCGGTCGAGCTCTTGGCCACGTGGTCGTCGCCGGCCACCGCCAGCACGCCGCCCAGCGGCGCGGTGCCGGCGAGGTTGGCATGCTTGAAGACATCGACGCAGCGGTCGACGCCCGGGCCCTTGCCGTACCAGATGCCGAACACGCCCTGGTGCTTCTGGTGCGCCGGATCGAAGCCCAGCTGCTGCGTGCCCCAGACGGCGGTGGCCGCCAGCTCCTCGTTGAGGCCGGGCTGGAAGACGATGCGGTGGGCGGCCAGGTGCTCGCGCGCGGCCCACAGCGCCTGGTCGTAGGTGCCCAGCGGGCTGCCGCGGTAGCCGCTGACGAAGCCGGCGGTGTCGAGCCCGGCGGTCGCGTCGCGCTGGCGCTGCAGCATCGGCAGGCGCACCAGCGCCTGCACGCCGCTCATGAAGACCCGACCGTGTTCGCGGGTGTAGCGGTCATCCAGCGCGGCACGGGCCAGCGCCTGTCGTACGGCTTCGGGCAACGGTGCGTTCATGGCGCAGTCCCCAGCGGGTGGTGGTGCGGCCAGTCTAGGCAGGCGCGGGTGTGAACGGATTTCTTTCGCACCCGTGCGGTCGACAATCCCGGCAAGATCTTTGCGCAAAGGTCGCAGATGACGAAACAGTCTGATCGTGAGGCCCTGGTTTCAGGGAATACCCTTGCCGACGACGGGCCGCCCCCCGGCAGCGGCCCCGACCGCTGGGACGTCGCCATCCTGGCCGCGCTGCAGCAGGATGCCCGGCTGTCGAGCGCCGAGCTGGCCGCGCGCATCGGCCTGTCGACGGCGCCGACCTGGCGGCGCGTCAAGCGCCTGGAGCGCGAGGGCTACATCGCCGGCTACCGCGCGGTGATCGACCGCCGGCGCATCGGCCTGGACGTGCTGGCCTTCGTGCGCGTCGATGCCGAGCGCAACAACGCCTCGGATACGCGGGCGCTGGAGGACGCGATCCGCGCGCTGCCCGAGGTCGTCGCCTGCCACTACATCAGCGGCGCCGGCACCTTCGAGCTGCAGGTTCTGGCCACGGATCTGGCGGCTTATTCCCGCTGGGCGCACGAGGTGCTGTTCCGCCTGCCCAACGTCAAGGACATCCACACCAGCTTCTCGCTGGGCGAGGTCAAGGCCGATGGCGCCCTGCCGCTGGCCCATCTGGATCGGGCCTGGCCGGCCGCGCGCACGGGCCGGCGCTGAGCGCTGAAGGGCGGCGTCCCGGGCCCGACGGTCGCCGTCTCCGGCCCCTGTGTCGGGATGTATGGGGCGGTGCGCGCGTGATGTCTGCCACGGCTTGTCCGGCCTGACAGGTCTCCATCGGGGAACAAAGCCGTCGATGATGCTCGCCGGTCGCGCCAGGGGGGCGCGGCCGAGCGGGCGCCGGTGCCGAATCCCGGCACGGGAGACCACATCCATGGGCCGAGCCCTGACCTTCGTCGATCTGCCGCCGGCTGTCGCGGCCGCCGAGCCGCTGGCCCAGCACCTGCTGCTGGTCGTCGGCACGCCCGGTTCGGGCAAGAGCACGGTGGCGCGGCTGCTCGGTGAACGGCTGGGCGGCATCGTGCTGCGCCTGGGCGCGGCCGCGGCCGTGACGCCACCGTCGCCCGCGGCGCGGCGCGGCCGGTGCGCCGTGCCGGTGGCGGGCGAGCGGGTGTTGCCGCGCGTCGCGCTGGCCCTGCAGTGCGGGATGAGCGTGGTGCTCGACGTCGGCCGCCCTCTGCGGGCCGATGAACTCACGCGGCTGCAGCGGCTGGCTGCCCAGCACCGCACGCCGGCCGTGATGCTGGGCTGCCGGGCCGCGGCGCCGTGCGATGTCGGGGTCGAAGACGCTGACGGAGACCGAGAAGGAGCCGATGCCGCCGGTGTGGTCGCCATCGCGCGGCCGGTCGCCGCCGATGCCCGTGCGCCGGAGACCGCCGACGGCCCGTCGGTGCCGTCTCTGCTGGCCGCGGACTGGCCCTGCGATCTGTGGATCGACACCGCCGTGGCGCCCGGCGATCTGCTGACCCGCTGCGAGCGTCTGCCGTTGCGCGCGCGCTGACCGGCGTCAGCCGCCCGGCTCGGCCCTCAGTCCGCCTCCCGCGGCCACAGCAGCCAGACCCGCAGCGGCTGCTTCATGCGCCCGGCCAGCGCCTCGGCCGGGGCGCCGAGGCCGAAGAACAGGTCGATGCGCACCGCGCCGGTGATCGCCGTGCCGGTGTCCTGGGCCATCACCAGGCGCTGCAACGGCGTGCTCGACAGCGGCTCGGTCGTGTCCAGCCACAGCACCGATCCATAACTGAGCGCCTGCGGATCCACCGCCACCGAGCGGCCCGCCGTCAGCGGCACGCCCTGGGCCCCGCGCGGGCCGGTGCGCGGATCGGCCAGCGGCTCCTCGCGGAAGAAGATCACCCGCGGATTGGCCTGCAGCATCTGCTGCAGGCGCTGCGGCCCGGCCCGTTCGCCCCAGGCGCGGATGGCCGGCCAGCTGGCCCCTTCCAGCGTCAGCTCGCCCTGGTCGACCAGCCAGCGGCCGACCGACCGGTAGGGGTGGCCGTTGTGCGCGGCATAGGCCACGCGCACCGTCTGCTGGCGGCCGTCGGGCTCGGTCAGCCGCAGCCGACCGCTGCCTTGCACCTGCAGCAGCAGCGCATCCAGCGGATGGGCCAGCCAGGCGATCTCCAGCCCGCGCAGGCGCGCCGGCTCGCGGTCGAGCTCGGCGCGGCTCCACCAGGGCTGGCGCTGGGCCAGGTCGGGCGGCGCCCGGTGCACCGGCACCTCGAAGCCGGGCTGGCGCTGGCGCCGGGCCTCCAGCACCGGCTCGAAGTAGCCGGTGGCCAGGCCGTCGCCGCGGCCGTCGATCGCCTCCACGCGCCAGGGCGCGAGCTCGCGTTCGATGAAGTCGCGTGCATAACCGTCATCCGGTGGGGTGAAGGCCCGCGCCCGCGCGCAGACCCCGGCCCAGCCGGCCGGCGGCCGCTGGCAGCCGGCGCGCAGGGCCGGCCACAGTTCGGCGGCACGGTCCTGCTGCCAGCCCGGCAGTTGCGGCCAGTCGACAGCGGTGTAGCGGGCGCGGGGGCGGGCGGGCGGCGGGCGACGGGCCGACGGGTCGGCGGCGGTGGCCGCGCCCTCGGCGCCCGGGGCGCTCTGGGCTGCGGCGACCTCCGCGGGACGGTGGGGCGGTGGCTCGGCCGTGTCGCCGGTCCGCGCGGTGTGTGCGGTGGGGGCTTGTGCGGTGTCGGGCCCGGCCGGGGTGGTCCGCCCCGCGGCCGTGCCCGGGCCGGCGGCCGGCGCGGGCTCGACCGCTGCCGGACGGGCGTCGCGCACCGCGGGGCGGTGCACGGGCGTCGGTGCGCAGGCGGCCAGGCTCAGCGCGAGCGCCAGTGACCACCGCCGCGCCAGGGCCGGCGGGCCGTCGGACGCAGGCCGTGGCAGAAGCGGGGACAGACAGGCGGCGGCACGGGGCCGCAGGGCGTGCGTCGGGGCTGTGGCCGGCCGCACGCATCGGGATAATCGACGCATGCTGCTGATTCTGCTGGAAGCCTTCGGGGCGCTGCTGCTGCTGCTGGTGATCGTCTGGTGGACGATGTTCTCGGGCCGCCGGCGCGGTGAACGGCCGGACGAGACGGCGGACGCGCCGCGGCGCGAGGACTAGACGGGCCGGTGGGGGGGGCGCGCAGCCGGTGGGGCGCCGCGTGCAGCCGGGCGGCGCGGCGTGGGGCGGCGGTATGGGCCTGCGGCAGCCGTCGGCGGAGGCCCGCCGCGCCGCTCAATGCCTGGGTTCAGTGCCGATCAGCGCCGATCAATGCAGATGGGCGCTGTCGGCCAGCGCGAACTCCGCCACCGGCGTCTCGAACCAGTGCGCGTCGTGCGTGATGCAGAAGAAGCGGCCCTGCATCGAGCCCTGCGGCGTGCCGATCTGGGCCCAGCTGCTGTAGTCGAACGATTCGCCCGGCTGCAGCATCGGCTGGTGGCCGACCACGCCGAGCCCCCGCACGTGCTGGCGCTGGCCGTGGTGGTCGGTGATCTCCCACTCGCGCGCGATCAGCTGGGCCGGCACGCGCCCGGTGTTGCGGATCGTGATCGTGTAGGCATAACCGTAGAGATGCTGGGCTGGATCGGTCTGCTCGGGCAGCGACCGGACCAGGACGTGGACAGTGAATTCGGCTTCGGCCATGGGGGGCGATTCTAGGAAGGGCGGCGACGGCAGGGGTGGGAGCCGGGGATCGGGGTCAGGTCTTGCCTTCGCGGCGGGATCGGGGGATCGGGGTCAGGTCTTGCCTTTTGCCTGCGTCCGGCCTTCGGCGCGGGATCGGTCCGTGGCGACGCAGGCAAAAGGCAAGACCTGACCCCGATCCTGACCCCGGCGACAATCAGCGCCCTGCGCGCGCGGCCACTCCGGCCGTCGCGGGCTGCTTCCGTTCCCTCTTCTTCTGCCTGCGCCGCCCGCCATGGACTTCCGCATCGCCCCCAGCATCCTGTCCGCCGATTTCGCCCGCCTGGGTGACGAGGTGCGTTCCGTCATCGCCGCTGGCGCCGACTGGATCCACTTCGACGTGATGGACAACCATTACGTGCCGAACCTGACCTTCGGCCCGATGATCTGCCAGGCACTGCGGCCGCACGCGGTCAAGCCCGACGGCACGCCGGTGCCGATCGACGTGCACCTGATGGTGCAGCCGGTCGATGCGCTGGCCCAGGCCTTCGCCCAGGCCGGTGCCGACCTGATCAGCTTCCATCCGGATGCCAGCACGCACGTCGACCGCACGCTGCAGCTGATCCAGGGTGCCGGCTGCAAGGCCGGTCTGGTCTTCAACCCGGCCGAGCCGATCGACGTGCTGGAGTGGGTGATCGACAAGGTCGATCTGGTGCTGGTGATGAGCGTGAACCCGGGCTTCGGCGGCCAGAGCTTCATCCCCGCCGCGCTGCGCAAGATCGAGCGCCTGCGCCGCCTGATCGACGACCACGCGGCCCAGACCGGCCGCCAGATCGTGCTGGAGGTCGACGGCGGCATCAAGGTCGACAACATCCGCGAGGTGGCGGCCGCCGGCGCCGACACCTTCGTCGCCGGCAGCGCGATCTTCGGCCAGAAGGACTATCGCGCGGTGATCGACGCGATGCGCGAGCAGCTGGCGCAGGCCGGCCGGTGAGCGCCGGCGGGCCGCCGATCCGCGGCGCGGCGGCCGCGGGTGCTCCGTCGGGCGCTCATGCGGGCGAGACGGCGGGCGAGATGGCAGGCGAGACGGCGCAGCCGGCCGCGCCGGCCCAGGCCCGCTCGCCGCGCGCATCCGCGGACCCGGTGCCCGCTGCCGCTGTTGAGGTCGAGCCCGCAGCAGAGGCCATGCCCGCCGTCGAGGTCGCGCCCGTGCCTGAGCCCGTGCCCGTGGCCAGCCCTGTGACCGTGGCCGTGCCACGCCCGTCCGCGTCGCTGATCCTGCTGCGCCCCGATCCCTCGGGCGCGCCCGGTCTGCAGGTGCTGCTGCTGACGCGCGCCGAGCGCGCCGGCGATCCGAACGGCGGCATGGCGGTGTTTCCCGGCGGCGTCATCGATGCCGTCGATGCGCTGGAGCTGGATCCGGCCGCTCCGGCGCTGCAGGCGTCGTGGGCGTCTTGGGTGACGGATGGGGCTGACGCGGCCGCTGCGCACGTGCCGGCTGCGGATGTGACCGTGGCCGTGGCCGCGATCGCCGCCGCGGATGAGGTGGCGGATCAGGCGGCGGATGATGTGGCGGATCAGGCCGCGGCCGTCCGCCCCGCATCCGCCCACCCCGGCGGGCCGGTGGTGCCGGCCCTGCGCGCGGCGGCCCGGGCCGCGCTGCGCGAATGCGCGGAGGAGTGCGGCCTGTGGCTCGGGCTGCCGTCGCGTCCCGCGCCGGCCTTGTCGCCCGCGCCGGCCATGGTCGATGCGCCCACCACACCCTCCGCCCCCACCACACCCAAGACGCTGGCCCCCGTCGATCCCGCCCGGGCCGAGCCCCTGCGCCGCGCGCTGCTGGCCGGCGCCATCGACGCGCCGTCGGCCTGGCGCACGCTGGGCCTGCGCCCGGCCGTCGAGGCCCTGCACCACGTCGCCCACTGGATCACGCCGGCCGGCGTGTCGCGGCGCTTCGACACCCGCTTCTTCCTTGCCGATGGCCGCACGCTCGGCACGCCGGTGGTCGACGGGCGCGAGATCGTGGGCGCCGCCTGGTGGCGGCCGGCCGATGCGCTGGCGCCCGGCAGCGGGCTGTCGCTGCTGCACGTCACGCGCGTGCTGCTGGGCCAGCTGGCCGATTGCGCCGACGTGGCGGCCGCCTTCGCCTGGGCCGCGTCGCTGCAGCCGGTGCCCTGCACCGAGCCGCGCCGCGCACGCGACGGCGCCGACCGCCCGACCGTCATCAGCCCCGGTCATCCGGCCTGGGCCGAGGTCGGCCGCATCGATCCGGCCGGTCAGTTGCGGGCCCGCGTGGTGCTGCGCGCCGGCGAGCCGGTCTGGCTGTCGCCGCGCGTGCTGCGGGTGACGGCGCCGAACCCGGGGCCGATGACCGGGCCCGGCACCAACAGCTATTTCGTCGGCAGCCCGGACGGCCAGGACTGGGCGCTGATCGATCCCGGCCCGGACGATGCCGCGCACGTGCGCGTCCTGCAGGCGGCCGCTCCCGGCCCGCTGCGCTGGATCCTGGCCACCCACAGCCATGCCGACCACAGCCCCGCCGCCCGGGCGCTGCAGGCCGCCTGCGGTGCGCCGACGGCCGGCCGCCTGGCGCTGCACGCCCAGGGGCAGGACCCGCACTGGCGGCCCGACCGCGTGCTGGCCGACGGCGAGCGCCTGGCGCTGGGCCCGCAGGCCACGCTGCGGGTGCTGCACACGCCGGGCCATGCCAGCAACCACCTGTGCTTCGTGCTGGAGGAGGAGCGGCTGCTGTTCAGCGGCGATCACCTGATGCAGGGCTCGACCGTGGTGATCGCGCCGCCCGACGGCGACATGGCGCAGTACCTGGCCTCGCTGCGGCGTCTGCTCGACGAGCCGCTGGACTGGCTGGCGCCGGCCCACGGCTTCCTGGTCGCCACGCCGCATGCGCTGGCGCGGCGGGTGATCGACCACCGGCTGGCGCGCGAGGCCAAGGTGCTGGCGGCCGTGCGGGCGCTGGCCGCTGCGGCCGCTGCAGTCCCAGCCGCTCCAGCCGCCGAGTCCGGCGGCCGAGATGCCGCCGCCGACGGTCCGTTGCCGGCGCCCGGTGTGGCGACCGAGGACGCGCTGCTGGCGCAGGTCTATGCCGACACGCCGGCCGCCCTGCATCCGGTGGCCCGCCGCTCGCTGCAGGCCCACCTGCTGAAGCTGCAGGCCGAGGGCCGGCTGCGGTCGGCCGGTCCCGCGCGGTGGCAGCCGCTGCCGTGACCGCCGGCGCCTGACTCCGCGACGGACGGAGCCGGCGGCGGGCCCCCGGTGGCGGCGCCCGCGTCCGGTGGCGCCACGGCCCTTGCCCGTCCCCGGTCACCCCGGCGTGGCCGGGGCCGAGGCCGGCCTGGATCAGGCCCCGGTCTGCTGCAGCAGGCGCTGGATCTCGTCGCGTTGCGGCGCCGGCAGACGCTCGCCGAGCTGCTGCAGCGTGCGCAGCTCGCTGCGGGCCTCGGTCTTGGCGCCGGCCTCGACCAGCATGCGGGCCAGTGACAGGCGCAGCATGGCCACCTCGGGCGCGGTCTTCACCGCCAGGCGCTGGCTGTCGAGCGCCTTGTCGCGCAGGCCGGCGGCGGCCTGGCACATCGCCAGCGTGTCGAGCAGCGGGCCGTTGCCCGGCGAGGCACTGACCGCCTTCTCGGCCAGCGCCAGGCCGCTCTTGTCGCCGCGCTTGCACTGCAGGTAGGCCAGGTTGTTCAGCGCCAGCGCGTGCTGGGCCTGGCGCTGCAGCACCGCGCGGTACTGGCGCTCGGCCTCCTCGGGCTTGCCGCCGGCCAGCGCGGCGTCCCCCAGGTGCAGCGTGAAGTTCAGGTCGTCGGCATGGCGGGACTGCCAGTCGGCGGCGAAGCGGTCGGCCTCGGCCGTCTTGCCGGACTTCAGCAGCGCGACGTGGGTGCGGGCGGCCACCATGCCGGCCGCGGCGCCCTGGTTTCCTTGCGTCAGCTGGTTCAGCGCGCGCTGGAAGGCGGCGGCGGCGGCGTCCCAGCGGCCGGCCGCGGCCTGGGCCTCGCCTTCGAGACGCCAGCCCTGGGCGGCGGTCGTGGCCTTCGCCTGCAGCTTGCGTGCGGCCGCCAGCGCGGCCTCGGTCTGGCCCTCGCGCAGCGCCTGGCCGGCCTGGGCCTGCAGCACATCGGGCTGGTCGCGGCCGATCTCGACGGCCTTGGCCAGCGAGGCCTTGGCACCGGTGTCGTTGCCGGCGGCGCGCTGGGCGTCGGCCTGCAGCAGCAGCGGCCGCACGGCGGTCGGCTGCTGGGCGACCAGCTTGCCGAAGGTGGCCGCGGCGGCCTGCGCCTGGTTGGCGGCCAGTTCGGTGCGGCCCAGGCGTTCGAGCAGGCCCGGATTGCCCGGCAGCGCGATCACCGCCGCGCGGGCCGCGGCCAGGGCGGCCGTGGTGTCGCCCAGGCCCAGCAGCATGTCGATCTGCATCTGGCGCGGCAGCACGCTGGCGGGCTCGGCCTTGACCGCCTTGTCCAGCCAGCCGCTGGCCTCGCCCGGCTGGCCGGCGCCCACGGCCACGTCGGCCAGTGCCAGCATCACGGCGGCGTTCTTGGGCTGGCGCTGCTGCAGCAGGTTCAGGCGCTCGCGGGCCTGGCTGGCCTGGCCATCGGCCAGATCCAGCGCGGCCAGACCGGCTACCGACGGCAGGAAGTCGGGGTTGACCTTGAGCGCCGCCGCGTAATGGGTGCGGGCCGCCGCGGCGTTCTTGCGCACGGCCTCGATGCGGCCGCGCACGTGCTCGGGCAGCGGGCTGTCCTTGAGCTTCTCGGCCATGCGGTCGACCTGGCGCAGCGCGCCGGCGGCGTCGCCCGCGCGCAGGCGGGCCTGCACGACGGTGAGATCGATCTCCACGCCCTTGTCGCCCTGGGCGATCTGGCCCAGCTCGTCGAGCGCGCCGGTCGTCTGGTCGCCCCCCAGGCGGCCGAGCGCGCGCGCCAGGCGCAGGCGCGGATCGTCCGGCCGCAGCTGCGCGAGGCGGGCGAAGGCTGCTTCGGCGGCCTTGACGTTGCCGGCCTGCTGCAGCGCACGGCCCTGCAGCAGCAGGGCCTCGGTGTTGGGCGGATCGGCGCTGGTCAGCGGCTCCAGCGTGGCCGCGGCCCGCGCCCCCTGGTTGGCCTGCAGCTGGGCCTGCGCCAGCATCAGGCGGGCGGCGGCCAGCTTGGGCGCGACCTGCACCGCCTTGGCGAAGTGGGCCTCGGCCTGCGCGCTCTCGCGCAGCGCCAGCTGGGCCTGACCGGCCAGCAGCAGGATGCGGGGATTCTCCGGCGCGAGGCGCAGCAGGCTCTGGGTGAGTTCGCGGGCCTTGGCATGGTCGCCGCGGGACTCGGCCAGCACGGCCTGGAAGAAGGCGGTCTCCGGGTGCTTGGGCAGGGCCTTGACCATCGCCGCGACGGCCTTGTCGGCCTCGTCCAGGCGCTGGGTGCCGCTCAGGGTGGTGATGATCGCGCCGTGCACGGCGATCAGGTCGGGCTGCTCGGCCAGGGCGGCGCGCCACTGTGCGAGGGCGGCCTCGTCCTGTCCCTTGGCCGCCAGCAGGTCGCCCTCCAGCGCCAGGGCCTGGGCGAACTTGGGCTGCTGGGCGACCAGGGCCTTGAGGTCCGCCAGCGCGCCGTCGATGTCGCCGCCGTTGGCCTTGAAGCGGGCGGCCAGCAGGCGCGCCGGCCCGTGGTCGGCGCGGGCGGCCAGTGCTTCCTGCACGGCCTGGCGTGCGGCCTCCAGATTGCCGTCCTGGGCGAAGGCGTTGGCCACGCTGGTGCGCAGATCGGCCTGCGCGGCGGGCTCGGCCAGCTGGGTTTCGAGGAACTGGCGGATCACCTCGGCCGGCCGGCCCTGGGCCAGCAGCGACTGCGCCAGCACCGGTGCGGCGGCCTCGGGCGTGGCGCCGTACTCCTGGGCGCGGCGGATTTCGGTCTCGGCGCCCTTGGCATCGCCCAGGCCCAGCAGTGCGCGGGCGAGCACCAGCCGGGCCTCGGCCAGCTGGGGCTTGCCCTGCAGGACGGACTTGGCCTGCTGCTGGGCCTGTTCCCACTGGCGCTGGTCGAGCGCCCCGCGGGCCTTGGTGAGCTGCTGCTCGGCCGATTCACCGCAGCCGGCCAGCAGCAGCAGGGCCGCGCTCAGGCCGATGGCGGCGGTTCGTGGACGCAGGGAAAGGCGAGGGTGGCGCATGGACATGGCGGGCAGCGGAGGCGGCGGGGCCCGCGCCGGGGGGCGCGGGCGGCGGTCACTGGTGGACTTTCTGCAACAGGCGGGAGACTTCGTCCTGGCGGGCGAAGCGCGAGCCCAGGCGGGCCAGTTGCTGCAGCTCCTGGGCGGCAGCGGTCTTGTCGCCGGCCTGCAGCTGCCAGCGGGCCAGCTGCAGGCGCAGGCCCGGATCCTCGGGCGCCAGACGCACGGCCTTCGACTGGGTGTCCGCGGCCTCGCTCCAGCGGCTCTCGGCGGCCAGGCATTCGGCCAGGGTGTCGAGCAGGGCGGGCTGCTCGGGGGCCAGGCTGACGGCGCGGCGGGCCAGCGCGGTGGCGCCCGGCTTCTTCTGCTGCGCCAGCGCCTGGGCCAGGTTGTTGAGCACCAGCGGGCTGTCGGGGGCCAGGCTCTGGGCCTGGCGGTAGAGGGCCTCGGCGGCGGCCGGATCCTGGCGCGCCATCGCCATGTCGCCGAGGTGGACGCGGAAGCCCGGGTCCTTCGGCTGCTGGCGCAGCCAGTCGTCGGCCAGGGCCTTGGCTTCGGCTTCGCGGCCGGCCAGGCTCAGCGCGCGGTGCAGGCGGGCGGCGATCGTGTTGTTCAGGCCGCTGCGTTCGGCCGCCAGGCGCAGGGCCTTGGCGCTGGCGTCCCACTGGTTGGCGGCGGCGGTGATGTCGGCTTCGAGCAGGGCGCCCAGCGGTGAGCGTGGCAGGGCGCCCTGCAGCCGGCGCGCCTGGGCCAGGGCCTCGTCACGCCGGCCCTGTTCGAGGGCGAGCCGCGTGGCGGCCTCGCCGATGGTCGCGTCCTGCGGGAACTGGCCGACCAGGCGCTGCAGCGTGGCCCGTGCAGCCTCGCCGCGGCCGGCGCCGCGCTGGGCCTCGGCCAGCATCAGCTGGGCCTGCGGGCTGGCGTTGCTGCCCAGGCGGCCGAGCGTGGCCAGCGCGGCGCGCGGCTGGCCGAGCGCGAGCTGGGCCCGGCCCTGACGTTCGAGCAGGCCGGGATGGTCGCGCAGCACGACCAGACCGGCCTGCACCGCGTTGAGCGCCGGCTCCGGGCGGCCCAGCGCCAGCAGCAGATCGGCCTGGGCCAGCCGTGCGTCGGCCGAGCGCGGCTCCGCCTTGATCGCCGTCTCCAGCAGCGGCAGCGCGGCCTCGCCCTGCTTCAGCCGGGTCAGCGTGTCGGCCAGCAGCAGCGTGGCCTGCAGATCGCCGGGCTTGCGGCTGAGCAGGGCCTCGAAGCGTTCGCGGGCGAGCTGGCCCTGGCCCGCGGCCAGCTCCAGTTCGCCCAGACGCACGATGGCGGGCATGAAGTCGACATCGTGGGTGAGGGCCTGGCGGTACAGGGCCATCGCGGCCTCGCGCCGGCCTTCGCGCTCGGTCAGGCGGCCGTCGATGTAGGTCGCCAGCGGGCTGTCGGGCTTCTTGGCCTGGATGCGGGCCAGGGTCTGGCGTGCGCCGGCCACGTCCTTGCGCTGCAACTGCGTGGCCAGCAGGGCCAGATCCAGCCGCAGGCCCTCGTCGCGGCCGGCGGCGGCGGCCAGCGCCTGTTCGGCCCCGCTGTCCGGCCCCTGTTCGAGCCGCATCAGCTGGCGGCTGGCCTGGATCAGCCCGTTGTCGGGTGCGATCTGGCTGGCGCGGGCGATCAGGGCGTCGGCCTCGCGCCGCTGACCGAGGGCGCGCCGGGCCTGGGCGGCCAGGGTGAGGGCGGCCGCGTCGCGGCTGTCGGCGCCGATCAGCGGTGCCAGCGTCTCCAGTGCCTCGGCCGGGCGCTGTGTGCGCAGCAGGGCCTGGGCGAGCAAGGCACGGGCGGCGCCGAGCTGCGGTGCGCTCTGCACCGCCTTGGCCAGCAGGGCCTGGGCCTGGGCCGGGGCGCCCAGCTGCAGCTCGGCCTGGCCGGCCAGCATCAGCAGCCGGGCGTTCGGCGGGCTGCCGCGCAGCAGCTGCTGGGTCAGTTCGCGGGTGCGCGGCCACTGGTCGTCCAGGGCGGCGAACGTCGCCTCGAAGAACAGGGTCTGGGGCCGGCCGGGCAGGCGCTGGCGCATCTGCTCGTACTGGGCCCGGGCCGGGCCGCGTTCGCCGCGTGCCAGCAGCGCGGTGATCAATGCGCCATGGGCGGCGGCGGCGTCGGGCTGGCGCTGCAGCGCCTGGCGCCAGCTGGCGATGGCCGGCTCCATGGCGCCGGTCTCGGACTGCAGATCGCCCAGCAGCAACCAGGCCGTGGCCGGGGCGTCGCTGGCCTCGGTCAGCTGGCGGGCCAGCTGCAGGGCCTCGGCATCGCGCCGCTGGGCGCGCAGCACGCGTGCCTGGAGCAGCCGCGCACCGGGTTCGGCGTCCGGGCCCTGGGCCAGCGGGGCCAGCAGGCGCTCGGCATCGCTGACGCGGCCGGTCACCAGCAGCGCTTCGGCGCGCAGCAGCTGCACCCGGCGCAGGGCGGCCGGATCCTCGACCCGGTGGCGGTCGAGCTCGCGCAGCAGGTCCGCGGCCTTGTCCTGCTGCAGCATCAGGCGGCCCAGCAGCGGCAGCGCCTCGGCCGCTGGCCAGCCTTGTTCCAGGGCGCGCCGCAGCTCGACCTCGGCCGCCGCGGTGTCGCCGCTGTCGAGCAGCACGCGGGCCATCCACCAGCGGGCCTCGGCCAGCGTCGGCTGCTGTTGCAGCAGGTCCTTGAGCAGGATGCGCGCGCCGTCGCGGTCCTGGCGCTCGATGCGGCCGCGCACCTCCTGCAGCACGTCGCCGGTGCTCGGGGCGCAGCCTGCGAGCAGCAGGGCCGTGCCCAGCACCGGCCCCCACAGGTGGCGTGTCAGAGGAGAGGCACGCCGCGACGGGCGGCACGTGGCGGGAGTGGGGGGCGGACGGAGGCGGCGCATCGGATCCGTCAGTATCCCGCAGCCCCGAAGGCCCCGCCGTGACGGGTGCCGGGATGCGGGGGGCTGTGCTTCAGGGGGGAGCGGCCGGTGTGCAACCGTGCACGTTGTGCGGTGCGGCGTGGCCGGTCGGTGCGTCCGCGGCCGGGCCGCGCGGCAGGTCCAGCTGCACCCGCAGCCCGCGCGGCGGGTGCGGCAGCAGCTGCAGCCGGGCGCCCAGGCGCCGTGCGAGCTGGTCGGCGATGGCCAGGCCCAGGCCGCTGCCGCCGCGGGCCGCGCCGTCGCCCAGCTGCTGCCAGGGGCGCAACAGCCGTGCGACGTCGTCGGGCGCGATGCCCGGGCCGTCGTCGTCGATCGTCACGCACCATCGGTCGGCGGCGGCCGTCAGGGTGACGTCGGCGCGGCCGCCGTGCCGCAGCGCGTTGCCGACCAGGTTGTCGAGCAGGCGTCGCAGGCTCAGCGGCGGCGCCAGGATCTCGGCGGCAGGCGGGGCCTGCAGCGAGCTCAGGCCGCCGTGCTCGGTCTGGTCGTCGAGCACGGCCTGCAGCAGATCACCGAGGTCGAGCCGGCGGGCGGGCTCGTCCAGTGGGGCGTCGCGCAGCAGCTCCAGCACCTGGCCGATCAGCGCGTCCATGGCCTGCAGATCGGCGATGCAGGCGTCGGTGTCGGGGCGCTCGCGCGGGCTCTCCAGCCGCAGGCGCAGGCGGGTCAGCGGGGTGCGCAGGTCGTGCGAGATCGCGGCCATGGTCAGCGCCCGCGCGCGCAACTGGCGCGAGAGCTGGCGCGCCATCGCGTTGAAGGCGGCCGCGGCGTGGCGCAGCTCGCGGGCGCCCTGGCGGCTGTCCAGGCGCGGCGCGGGATCGGCATCGGGCCGTGCGGCCAGCCGTCGGGCACCGGCCGCCAGCGCGCGCGCCGGCCGCGTCAGCCAGCGGGCACCGCCCCAGGCGAAGCCGGCCAGCAGCAGCGCGCGGATCAGGTAGTCGGCCAGCAGATGCGGCCAGGGCATGGCCGGTGGCGCGGCCGTGGCCGCATCGGCGCTGCGGCCCGACAGGCGCAGCGCCAGCGACTCGATGGCGGGCGTCGGCGGCAGCGAGGGCAGGGCCGGGATGTGCGAGAGCAGGCCGGCGTCGGGCTGGCCCGGGCGGGGGGCGGCGTGCGGGGCGGGTGCCGCCGGCGGGCCGGGCTGAGCCGGCGGCACCACCGGAGCGGGCGGAACAGGCGGCACAGCCCGCCGGGCGTCGGGTGCCGCGCCGGTGGCCGCGTGCGGCGGGGGGGCGGCCGGTCGCGCATGGGGCGAGCCCCAGATCGCATGGGTGATGACCAGCGCGCAGACGTGGCTGAGCACCAGCGCCAGCCACATCCAGAGGAACAGGCGCAGCGCCAGCGTGTCGGCGTGGCGGCGCCAGCGTGCGCGCAGGCGCAGGGCCCGGCGGGCGCTCACGGCCGGCGCTCCGGGGAGGGCCTCAGGCGGCGCCGACGTCGGCGTCGAGCAGATAGCCCTGGCCGCGCAGCGTCTGGATGGCCAGCGGCGGGGCGCCGCCGCAGCGTTCGAGCTTGGCGCGCAGGCGCGAGACGGCCAGATCGATGCTGCGCGAGGAGCTGCCGGCCGCCGGGGCCTCGCCGGCCGACGATTCCGCCAGCAGCCAGTCGCGGCCCAGCACCTGGCGCGGGTGGCGCGCCAGCAGGTCCAGCAGCCGGCACTCGGCGGCCGACAGCGCCAGCAGCGGGCCGTCGGGCCAGGACAGGCTGCGCTGCAGCCGGTCATAGAGCCAGCCGCCGATGCGCAGCCGGGTCGCGTCGCGGCCCGCGCCCGCGCTGCCGTCGGCCACGGCCAGCGGATGACCGGCCGCGCGGCGCAGCAGCGCCTGCAGCCGGGCCACCAGCTCGCGCGGCTCGAAGGGCTTGGCCAGGTAGTCGTCGGCACCCAGCTCCAGGCCGGTGACGCGGCTGGCCGGATCGCCCTGGGCGGTCAGCATCAGCACCGGCAGCGCGTGCCAGTCGGGCTGCTGGCGCAGCCAGCGGCACAGGCTCAGCCCGTCCTCGCCCGGCAGCATCAGGTCCAGCAGCAGGGCGTGCACCGGGCCCTCGGCCAGCGCCTCGCGCAGGCCGCGGCCGTCGGCCACGCTGCGCAGGCGCAGGCCGAAGCGCGGCAGGTAGTCGGCCAGCAGCTCGCGGATCTGCGGGTCGTCGTCGACCAGCAGACAGCAGCGTTCGTGGCCGGCGGCCGGTGCGGGCATCGCGCTGGCGCTCATGGGGGCGGGGGTGCGCGGCGGGTCAGGCCTCGACCGTGGTCAGCAGGTCGAAGTGCTCGACCAGCGGCGGCTGGGCGAAGAAGGGGCCGACGATGGCGCGCCACTCGGCGAAGGCCGGGCTCTGGCGGAAGCCGACGTTGTGGGCCTCGATCGAGCTCCAGCGGATCTGCAGCACATAGCGCTCGGGCGACTCGACGCCCTTGTGGACGGTGGCGCCGAGGAAGCCGTCGGCCTGGCGGATCACGGTGCGCAGGCCGCGGTCGATGGCCTCGTCGAATTCGGCCTGGCGGCCGGGCTGGATGCGGATGTCGGCGATCTCGAGGGTCGTCATGGTGTGGTCACTCCTGGGCGCACGGGCCGGAACCCCCCGGCCGCCGCGGCGCCGGCAGTGTAGGCAGCCGATGTTGCTGGCGCGCTGCGCGGATGCAGGAGCGGCCTGCACCACCTCCGCGCGGGGCGGTCGCCCACGGTGCGTGCATGCCCCGTCCCGGTGCGGATTGCGTACGAAGTGCCGGGTAGATTGCGTACAAAGTCTGGCCCGGCGCTTGCTGATGGTCCGGCTCATGAGCCTCGCCGTCGCTGCCGCCTCCTCCGCCGCCGCCGCTGTCGCGGTCGCCCGTGATCCCGATGCCGCCACGCCGGCCGTCCGGGCGGCCGGGGTCGAACTGGTCGCGCTGAGCAAGCGCTACTCGGCCACCGGCACGCCGGCGGTCGACGGCATCGACCTGCGCATCGCCGAGGGCGGCTACTGCTGCCTGCTCGGCCCCTCGGGCTGCGGCAAGAGCACCACGCTGCGCATGATCGCCGGCCACGAATCGGTCAGCGAGGGCGACATCCTGCTCGGCGGGCGCAACATCACCGACCTGCCGGCCGCCGGCCGGGGCACGGCGATGATGTTCCAGAGCTTCGCCCTGTTCCCGCACCTGAATGCGCTCGACAACGTCGCCTTCAGCCTGAAGATGAAGGGCGTGGCCAAGGCCGAACGCCAGACCCGCGCGCAGGCGCTGCTGGAGCGCGTGGCCCTCGGCCACCTCGCGCAGCGCAAGCCGGCCGAGCTCTCGGGCGGCCAGCAGCAGCGGGTGGCGCTGGCGCGGGCGCTGATCACGCGGCCGCAGGTGCTGCTGCTCGACGAGCCGCTGTCGGCGCTCGATCCCTTCCTGCGCGTGCAGATGCGCGCCGAGCTGCGCCGCTGGCAGCAGACGCTGGGCCTGACCTTCATCCACGTCACCCACTCGCAGGAGGAGGCGATGGCGCTGGCCGACACCATGGTGGTGATGAACCACGGCCGCATCGCGCAGGTGGGCGCGCCGCGCGAGGTCTTCGATCGCCCGGTCAGCGAGTTCGTCGCCCGCTTCATGGGCGGCCACAACGTGCTGGAGGTCGATGGCGCGCGCATCGGCGTGCGCACCGACCGCATGCAGGTGCTGGCCGCCGATGCCCCGGCGGCCGAGGGCTGCGTCGAGCGGCCGGCCACGGTCAGCGACATCGAGTACCAGGGCCCGCACGTGCTGCTGGGCCTGCGCTGCGCGGCGGCCGTGCCCGCGCCCGGCGCCACCACCGCCGACGGCGCCGCCCCGCTGGCCGACGTGCAGGTGATGGTGCCCGAGCCGGTGTGGCTGCAGGCCCCGCTGCAGCCCGGTCAGGCCGTGCGCCTGGCCTGGCGGCCCGAGCACGCGCGCCCGCTGGCCGCCTGAGGACCGTCTCCGCATTCCCCCGGTTTCTTCCGTCCAGCACCGACGAAGGTGCGTGATCCATCCCACAGGAGTTCCTGCGCATGTCCGACGATCTGCAATCCGCCCGCCCGTCGACCCCGGCCGCCACCGCGACCGAGGCCGACACCGCCGCGCTGTCGCGCCGCGGCCTGATCAAGGGCACGGCCGGCATCCTGGCCAGCGGCATCTTCCCGGCGGTCCACGCGGCCGATCCGATCGTGCTGCGCTACCTCGGCACCGCGGTCAACCAGGACAAGAAGATCGCCGAGAAGTTCAAGGCCGACACCGGCATCACCATCCAGTACGTGGCGGTGACCACCGACGACGTCACCAAGCGCGCGGTGACCGCGCCCAACAGCTTCGACCTGATCGACACCGAGTACTTCTCGCTGAAGAAGATCGTGCCGACCGGCAACCTCAGGGGCATCGACAGCAAGCGCATCAAGCACGCGGACAAGATCACCCCGCTGTTCACCAAGGGCGAGATCGGCGGCAGGAAGGTCGGTGACCAGGGCACGGCGCCGAAGAAGGTGATGTACCTGGAAGGCGAGAAGAGCAAGGTCTTCGCCACATCGCCGACCCCGTTCATGAGCCTGATTCCGACGGTCTACAACGCCGACACCCTCGGCATCCGTCCGGACCTGATCAAGCGCCCGATCAGCAGCTGGGCCGAGCTGCTGAACCCCGAGTTCAAGGGCAAGGCCGCGATCCTCAACATCCCGTCGATCGGCATCATGGATGCGGCGATGGTGGTCGAGGCCATGGGCCTGTACAAGTACCCCGACAAGGGGAACATGACCAAGAAGGAGATCGACCTCACCATCAAGACGTTGATCGAGGCCAAGAAGGCCGGCCAGTTCCGCGCGCTGTGGAAGGACTTCAACGAGTCGGTCAACCTGATGGCCTCGGGTGAGGTGGTGATCCAGTCGATGTGGAGCCCGGCCGTGACCGCCGTGCGCACCAAGGGCATCGCCTGCAACTTCCAGCCGCTGAAGGAAGGCTACCGCGCCTGGGCCGCCGGCTTCGGCCTGCCGGCCACGCTGAGCGGCCGCAAGCTCGACGGCGCCTACGAGTTCATCAACTGGTTCCTCGACGGCTGGGCCGGCGCCTACCTGAACCGCCAGGGCTACTACAGCGCCGTGCTGGAGACCGCCAAGTCCAAGATGGAGGCCTACGAGTGGGCCTACTGGATGGAAGGCAAGGCCGCTTCGCAGGACATCAAGAGCCCGAATGGCGACGTGCTGGCCAAGGCCGGCGCGGTGCGCGACGGCGGCAGCTACGAGCAGCGCATGGGCGGCATCGCCTGCTGGAACGCGCTGATGGACGAGAACACCTACATGGTCCAGAAGTGGAACGAGTTCGTCGCGGCGTGAGCTAGCCCACCCCCGCAGCGGGCAAGCCCGCTCCCCCTCAAGGGGGCGCCGCTGGCGGCCCGGCAAAGCCGGTTCCGCGGCGGCTGCCGGGTCGGGTTTCCGCGTGCGCAAAGTCGCTCGTCCATTCATTGATCACCATGCAACGCACAGCCTCCGCCTGGCTGCAGGCCACGCCGATGTCGGTGGTGTTCCTGCTGTTCTTCCTCGTGCCCCTCGGTCTCGTGCTGATGGTCAGCTTCTGGGACTTCAACGAGTACGAGCTGCTGCCGGACTTCAGCGGCAAGCAGTACCTGGCCGTGTTCGAGGGCTGCGGCCCGGCGGCCACGGCCGAGCGCGGCGGCGAGCTGTGCACCACGCTGAAGACCTATCTGTCGACGCTGCAGTTCTGCGTGCTGGTGTGGGCCTGCACGCTGGTGATCGGCTTCGCGGTCGCCTATTTCCTGGCCTTCCACGTGCGGAGCCCCGGCCTGCAGACGGCGCTGTTCGTGCTGTGCACGATCCCGTTCTGGACCAGCAACGTCATCCGCATGATCTCGTGGGTGCCGCTGCTGGGCCGCCACGGCCTGGTCAACCAGTCGCTGCTGGCCACCGGTCTGGTGCAGGAGCCGGTCGAGTGGCTGCTGTTCTCCGACTTCTCGGTCGTCATGGCCTTCGTGCACCTGTACACGATGTTCATGATCGTGCCGATCTTCAACTCGATGATGCGCATCGACCGCAGCCTGCTGGAGGCCGCCAGCGACTGCGGCGCCAGCGCCTGGCAGACGCTGTGGCAGGTGGTGGTGCCGCTGTCGCGCACCGGCATCGTCATCGGCTCGATCTTCGTCATCACCATCGTGATGGGCGACTTCGTCACCATCGGCGTGATGGGCGGCCAGCAGATCGCCTCGGTCGGCAAGATGATCCAGGTGCAGACCAGCTACCTGCAGTTCCCGCTGGCCGCGGCCAATGCCGTGATCCTGCTGGCGGTGGTGATGATGATCATCTGGGCGCTGACCCGCCTGGTCGACCTGCGCAAGGAGCTGTGATGGGCACCGCACCGTCTTCCGTGCCGGCTGCCGCCGCGCCCGCCCGGGCGCGCCGCTGGCGCGAGCCGCGCAAGCCCGGCTTCTGGCCGCTGGCGCTGTTCTTCACCTTGTTCGTCGTGTTTCTCTACGGCCCGATGGCGGTCATCGTCACGCTCAGCTTCCAGGGGCCCGAGGGCGGGCTGACCTTCCCGATGCGCGGCGTCTCGCTGCACTGGTTCGGCCAGCTGGCCGAGGGACTGGGCGTGGTCGACATCGGCGCGGCGCTGTGGCGCTCGCTGGGCCTGGGGGCCGCGGTGATGGCGCTGACCGTGCTGTGCGCGGTGCCCGCCGGCCTGGCGCTGCGCAAGCCGATGCGCGGCGCGGGCGCGCTGTTCTACACCGCGGTGGCCAGCCTGATCATGCCGTCGATCATCGTCTCGCTGGGCATCGGGCTGGAGTTCCGCCTGCTCGACGGGCTGATCAAGGCCGTGCTGGAGCGCCTGGGCATGACGGCCGAACTGGAGAGCTACGGCACCGCGCTCGGCCTCTACACCTCGGCCCTCGGCGCCCACCTGAGCTGGACCCTGCCCTTCGGCCTGCTGATCATGCTGGCCGTCTTCAACCGCTTCGACCGGGCCTGGGAAGAGGCCGCACGCGACCTCGGCGCCAGCCCCTGGCAGGGCTTCTGGCACGTCGTGCTGCCCATCATCGGGCCGTCGGTGGTCGGCATCGCCATGTTCGGCTTCACGCTGAGCTGGGACGAGATCGCCCGCACCTCGCAGGCCATCGGCGACGTCAACACGCTGCCGCTGGAACTGCAGGGCCTGACCACCACCGTCACCACGCCGGCCATCTACGCGCTGGGCACGGTGACGATGGCGGTGTCGTTCAGCGTGATGGGCCTGACGCTGGCGGCCGGGCGCTGGATGGCGCGCCGGCGCCGCGGCGGCTGAGGCTGCGCTGGGGCTGCGCGGGGGCGACCCCGCGCCCGTGGCGCCTGGCCCGTGGCCGCGCCGGTGCGTCCCCCTGCGGCATCATGCCCGTCCGATCCGCCTTCCTCCGCCCGTCCACCGCGTCCATCCGACCGCCATGCCCGCTGCGTCCACCGATCCTGCCGCCGAGCCGTCCGCGTCCGCCCCGAGCGCCGCGCCGCTGACCGAGCAGGCCATGTACGAGCGCATCGTCGCCGCCGTCCTCGACCGCCGCCTGCCGCCGGGCACCAAGCTGGTCGAGGACAAGCTGGCCCAGGCCTTCGGCGTCTCGCGCACGCGGGTGCGGCCGGTGCTGGTGCGGCTGGCCAACGAGCGCATCGTCACCCTGTCGCCCAACCGCGGCGCCACCGTCGCCCAGCCGACGGCGCAGGAGGCGCTGGAGGTGTTCGAGGTGCGCCAGCTGATCGAGCCCACGCTGGTCGACTACTGCATCGCCCGCGCCGACGCGCTGGCCATCGACGCGCTGGAGCGCAACATCGATGATGAGGAGCAGGCGCGCGGCGCCGGCGACCTGCGCCGGGCGATCCGCCTGTCGGGCGAGTTCCACCACCTGATTGCCCAGGCCGCCGGCCACCAGACGCTGGGCCGCATCCTGCACGAGCTGGTCTCGCGCACGTCGCTGGTGCTGATGAGCTACGGTCGCGGCCCGGCCGAGGGCGATGCCGCGGCCTGCGGCTGCGGCGAGCACCGCGCGCTGCTGCAGGCCATCCGCAAGCGCCAGAGCGCCCGCGCGCAGAAGCTGATGCGCGAGCACCTGGCCCATCTGCAGGAGCAACTGCAGCTGCCCGGCGGCGGCGAGGGCGACGCGCCCGACCTGTCGGCGCTGCTGGCCGCGCCGTAGCGGGTGGGGTGCGGCCTGCGCCTTGACCCGAACGGCCCCCGCACGGCCCCCGCACGCCACCCGCCCGGGCGCTGACCGCCGCGTCGGCCTGCACGCCGGCATCCCCGTCCGCCCGATTCTTCCGCTTCCAACCCCCGCCATGACCGCCGCGCGCGACCTGCTGATCCTCAATCCGAACACCAGCACCGGCGTCAGCCACCTGCTGGCCGGCGCCGCGCAGGACGCGGCCGCCCGGGCCGGCCTGGGCCCCGTGCGCGTCGAGGTGCTGACCGCCCGCTTCGGCGCCCCTTACATCGCCTGCGAGGCCAGCTACGCGGTGGCCGGCCACGCGGTGCTGGACCTGTGGGCCGCGCACCGCGCGTCGCCGGAACACTGCGCCACGCCCGCCGACCCTGCGGATCCCGCCGACCGCACGCATCCCGCGGATGCCGCCACCTCGTGGCAGCCGCCCGCACCCGATGCCATCCTGATCGGCTGCTTCGGCGACCCCGGCCTGCACGCGCTGCGCGAGGTGGCCGGCGTGCCGGTCACCGGCCTGGCCGAGGCCGCCTTCACCGAGGCCGCTCGCCTGGGCCGCTATGCGGTGGTGACCGGCGGCACGCGCTGGGCGCCGATGCTGCAGCGCCTGGCCGCCGGCCTGGGCCTGGCCGACGGCCTGCGCGGCATCCACACCGTGGCCCCCAGCGGCGCCCAGCTGGCGGCCGACCGTACCGCGGCCATCGCGCTGCTGACGGAGGCCTGCCGCGCCGCGGTGGCGCAGGCCCGCGCCCGCGACGGCACCGACGCGCTGCAGGCGCTGATCCTGGGCGGCGCCGGCCTGGCCGGCCTGGCCGCCGAGATCCAGCCGGCGCTGGATCTGCCGCTGATCTGCAGCGTGGAGGCGGGGGTGAGGCAGGCGGTGGGGCGGGCGGATGCGGTGCGTGGCGCAGCGAAAACGTCCGCGGAGCCGGGGCTGTGGTGTGCGCTGGCTGGCGTCTCGACCGAACTGACGGCCTGGGCGCGGCCCACGGCATGAGCCGGCGCCTGTCGGCACGGTCGTCGAACAGGCGGGGTGAGCGCTGAAAAGCGGCGACCTCCGCGGTACTGAACTGCCCCCCGGAAGTTGGACAAACTTCAAGGGCTCAACCACTCGTGCTCGAAGACCCTGGCCCAGTCGTCAGGGCGCGTGTCGGGGAGGCGTTCGCTGTGCGCGATGAACACGCGACGCCAATGGCCGCGGACGTGGGCCAGTGTCCTGTCGACCACCGCCATCGCCTGAGCCTCTTCCAGGCCGGCCAGCTGCTGGCCTGCCGCCAGCAGATTGACGCGTGTCGCGGCCCGTGACGGCCTGTGCCGGGTGATGTCCATCTTGAACGCCGGGACCCCCGCTCGTTCAAAGAACGGCAGTACGTCGTACAGAGGGGACAGTGCCCACTCCCCGAGTCCGACCTGAAGCAGGCTGGTGTTCCACGGGTGGTCATCGGTGTTGCCGACCACCGCGTTCAGCACGACGCGGGCATAGAGCTCCTGGGCGTCACCCGGGCGCTTGAGCTTGGAGCGAAGCTTCACGTAGCTGCGCCTGGCGTCCTCGACGTCGGAGCCGGGCATCAAGTCCAGCGCGGTGGCGGCGCTGACGCAGTGGTGGACGATGCCCTGCGAACCGACGCCCCGGTCGAATCGGTCGATGCTCAGTGCGGGCGCGTCGTTGATGCACTCGACCCGGTGGGCGGGGACCCGCAAGCCGAGTTCCGCCGCCAAGGTCAGTGCGGTGGCTTCGGCCACCACGGTGTCGGCGCGCTCCGAAGGCTGCGCGAACTTCAGCAGCACGGCCCTGGGCGCCGCGCCGTGGCCCGGGTCCACGTAGAGCGACACCTTGGGGCGCTCGCCGCCCATCGCGCCGGATGACGAGTCCCTTGAAGCGTGCGCCAGCGAGGCCTTCGTGACCGATTTCAGCGCGTCGGTGAGGGCGTCGAACGCATCCGGCTTGTCGTCGAGATGGCCGACGAACAAGGCGCCGAATCCGTCTGCAGGCGCGTAGAGCAGCCGCTCCCACCAACCCCAGGGCTCATCGCTCCGTGCCGCATCCGACCCGAGCAATGTGCCCGCCCGCTTCCTCAGCGCGTCCAGCGACCAGCCTGACAACGCGACGTCGCAGAAGACCGGGAACGGCACGGAGCCCACCCGGGTGAACGCCGCGCGCTGCTTGTTGCGGATGACCGAGGGGTCCAGTTCCCACGCGGCCGGCCCCCGGGCGAGATAGTCCGCGTCGTAGAGGAACTCCCAGCGCGTGTCTTCCTGGGTCAGTTCGCCCACGCGCACGGGCTGGCGTTGCTGCGTCCGCGGATCCACGATCCATCGGTAGACCGGTGCGCGACGCGTCACGGCGCGGTCTTCCTGCGGCGCGAGCCGATGCGAGAGAGCTTGTTCCGCGCGGCCTCCTGGTACGCGAGGTCCTGCGCGGCCGAGGCCAGCGCGGACTGCAGGCTCGTGTCATCGAGCGCCCAGAGACATCGGGCCAGGTCCACCAGCCGCGACGAGAGGGCCCCGGCTTCGATGGCCATCACCGTTTGCCGGCTCATCTCCGCACGCTCGGCCAGTTCGGCCTGCGTCAGGCCCCGCGCCAGGCGCATCACGCGCACACGCAAGCCCACCTCAGCCACGAACTGGGTGACTTCGTACGGCTCGGCGGCAGGATCTCGGCTTTTCATGAAGTCGCCAATCATAGACTTCACGCCGCTTCATGTCGCCTCATGCCGACATGAAGCCAGAATTCGCCTGGCGCGGCGCGCGGCTTGAACCGGGCGCGCCGGTTGCCTCACTCATGCCTCAACGCATCAATCGGATCCAACCTCGCCGCCCGCCTCGCCGGGAAGTAGCCGAAGACGATGCCGATGCCGGCCGAGAACAGGAAGGCCAGGATGTTGATGCCGGGGTCGAACAGGTAGGGCAGGCCCATCAGCTGGCCCAGCAGCATGCCGGCGCCGGCGGCCAGGGCCAGGCCGATCAGCCCGCCGAGGGCGGCCAGCACCACGGCCTCGACCAGGAACTGCAGCAGCACCTCGCGTTCGAGGGCGCCGATGGCCAGGCGGATGCCGATCTCGCGCGTGCGCTCGGTGACGCTGACCAGCATGATGTTCATGATGCCGATGCCGCCGACCAGCAGGCTGACCGCGGCCACCGCGCCCAGCAGCGCGGTCAGGATCTCGGTCGTGCCCGACAGGGTCTGCGCCAGCTGCTGGGTGTCGAGCACGTTGAAGTTGTCGTCGTCGGCCGGGCCGAGCTTGCGGCGCTCGCGCAGCAGGTCGCTGACGGCCTGCTTGACGCGGGCGGTGTCGCTGCCCTCGCGCATGCTGACCAGGATGGTGCCCACGCGGGTGGTGCCGGTGACGCGGCGCTGCAGCGTGTGCAGCGGCAGCAGCGCCATGTCGTCCTGGTCGTTGCCCATCGCGCCCTGGCCCTTGCCGGCCAGCAGGCCGATGACCTCGCAGCTGAAGCTCTTGATGCGCAGGCGCTGGCCGAGCGGGCTCTCGCTCGTGCCGTAGAGCTCGCGCCGCAGCGTGCTGCCGATGATGCAGACGGCCGCGCCGGCCTGCAGTTCGGCCTCGCTGAAGGTGCGGCCCTCTGCCAGCGTCCAGCTGCCGGCCTGCAGCCAATCGTTGGTGCTGCCGGTGACGGTGGTGCTCCAGTTGCGGCCGTTGGCCACCACGGTGACCGAGCTGCGCGCCTCGGGCGCAGCCACGCTGACGCCGCCGATCTGGGTGGCGATGGCCTCGACGTCGGCCTCCTTGAAGGACGGCGCACCGGCGCCGCCGAGCGCGGGCGGGCCCATGCGCTGGCCCGGGCGCACCTGCAGCAGGTTGGTGCCCAGGCTGGCGATCTGCTGTTGCACGGCCTGGGTGGCGCCGCGGCCCAGCGTCACCATGGTGATGACGGCGGCCACGCCGATGACGATGCCGAGCATCGTGAGAAAGCTGCGCAGCAGGTTGCGACGGACCTCGCGCAGTGCCAGCAGCAGGGTGTTGAGCAGCATCGCGGTCGTCAGGCGGTGGGGCCCGGGGCGGCGGTGGTGGCCGGGGGCGGGCAAAGGGATGCGGCGGCCTCGACCGTCGGGACGGACGGCGGGGCACCCGCGGCGATCTCCGCCGCACCGGCTGCCACGGCACCGGGGGTGTCCGCGGCCTCGGCCGGTGGCGGCTCGGTGATCGGCGTCTGCTGGCGGTCGCTGGCGATGCGGCCGTCGACGAAGCGCAGCACGCGGTGGGCCCAGGCGGCCATGTCGGGTTCGTGGGTGACCATCAGCACGGTGATGCCGCGCTCGCGGTTCAGGCGCGAGAGCAGCTGCATGATCTCGACCGAGCGGGCCGAGTCGAGGTTGCCGGTGGGCTCGTCGGCCAGCAGCACGGCCGGCTGGGTGACGATGGCGCGCGCGATGGCCACGCGCTGCTGCTGGCCGCCGGAGAGCTCGCCGGGCGTGTGGTGCTCCCAGCCGGCCAGGCCGACCTCGGCCAGCGCGGCGCGGGCGGCGGCGCGGCGGCTGGCCGCGCTTTCTCCGCGGTAGAGCAGCGGCAGCTCGACGTTCTCCTGCGCGCTGGTGCGTGCCAGCAGGTTGAAGCCCTGGAAGACGAAGCCCAGCCAGCGCCGGCGCAGCAGCGCGCGCTGGTCGCGGTTCATCGCCTGCACCGGCGCGCCCTTGAAGCGGTAGTCGCCGGCGCTGGCGGTGTCCAGGCAGCCCAGGATGTTCATCGCGGTGGACTTGCCCGAACCGCTGGGGCCCATGACGGCGACGAACTCGCCGTCGTGCACGTCCAGCGAGATGCCGCGCAGGGCCAGGAACTGCGTCGCGCCCTCGCCGTAGCGGCGGGTGATGTCGCGCAGCTGGATCAGGGGCTGGCCGGCCGCGGCGGGCGTGGGCGTCGCGGCGGACCGGGGCGGGGTGCCGGTGTCCGTCACGGCGCGCTGCCGGTGCGCTGGTCGGTGATCACCGCCTGGCCCTCGGCCAGTCCGGGGCCGCTGACCTCGACCCACTTGCCGTCGTTCAGGCCGACCGTCACCGGCACCGCCTGCGGCCGGCCGTCCTTCAGCAGCCAGACGGTGCGCGCGCTGCCGGCGGCACCGGCGGCGGCCGAGCCGTCGCCGCGGCGCGAGGTGCTGGAGGCGCCGGGCGGGCGCGGCATCAGGCGCGACAGCACGCTGCTGCCGCCGGCGTTGCCGCCGCTGCCACTGCCGCTGTTGCCGCCACTGTTGCCGCCGCTGCCGGCCCCGCCCGCGGCGGCACCACCCGATCCCGCGCCGCCCGGCGCGTCCGCGCCCGGCCCGCTGCCGCCGGCCGTGCCGCCGCCGCCCGCCGCCGTGCCACCGCCACCGGCCGCCGTCGCGGCCGCGCCGCTGGGCTGATAGCGCAGCGCCGACAGCGGCACGCGCAGCACGCCGTCGTGGGCGGTGGCGGTGATGGTGGCGGTGGCCGTCATGCCCGGGCGCAGCGCCAGATCGGGGTTGGCCACGGCCATCTGCGTGGTGTAGGTGACCACGTTGTCGGTGATCGTGCTGCCGTAGGCCACGCGGGTGATGCGGGCGTCGAAGCTGCGGCCGGCATGGGCCGAGACGGTGAAGCGCGCCGGCTGGCCGATGGCCACCGCGCCGACGTCGGCCTCGTCGACGTTGACGTTGAGCAGCAGCTGGCGCAGATCGGGCGCCAGCGTGAACAGCGTGACCGCCTGCAGCGAGGCGGCCACCGCGTTGCCGGGCTCGACCGCGCGCGTCAGCACCACGCCGTCGATCGGCGAGCGGATCGAGGCCTTGCCGAGGTTGGTCTCGTCGGTCGACAGCGCGGCGCGCGCATCGGCCACCGCGGCCTGGGCCGCCTGCACGTCGGCCCGCGCCTGGGCCTGCGTGGCCTGGGCGGCCGTCAGGTCGGCCTGGGCCGGCACGCGGCCGTCGGACAGGCGGCGCACCGCGTCCAGCCGGGCCAGCGCGGCCTGGGCCTCCTGCTGCGCGGCCTGGGCCGACAGCAGCTTGGCCTGGCTGGAGGCCAGCGTGGCGCGCGAGCGGGTGATCTGGTCGCGCAGCTTGGCGGTGTCGAGCTCGACCAGGATCTGGCCCTTCTTCACCGGGTCGTTGACGTCGACCATCACGCGCGCCACGGTGCCCGAGAGCTCGCTGCCGATGCTCACCGAGCGGGTGGGCGCCAGCGTGCCGTTGGCGCTGACCGTCAGCTGGACGTTGCCGCGGCTGACGGGCGTGGTCACGTACTGCACCGCCTTGCGGGCCTCGGCGGCGCTGCCGCCCCACAGCCACCAGGCCGCGCCGGCCCCGGCCACCAGCAGCGCACCGGCGCCGATCAGCAGGGCCTGGCGGCGCCACCAGGGGTGATGGGCCTCGGCGCCCAGCAGGTTCTGCAGGGCGGTGGTGTCGTTCGGGGTCGGAGCGGTCATCGCGTGACGGTGCCGGCGGCCGGGGCCGCGGCGGCGGGAAGAGGGGTGGCGCCGGCCGTGAGGGCGGTGGCGGGCAGGGCGGACGGGGTACGCGACGCCGACACGGTCGGCGTGTCGGTGGTGGCGCGGGCCGCGGCGGCGGCCTGGGCCGTGGGGCCGGCCGGTGTGGCGAGCGCGGCCGTCGGCGCCTCGGGCTGCCAGCCGCCGCCCAACGCCTTGAACAGGCGGATGTGGTCGCTGACCACGTCGGCGCGGGCGCTGGCCAGGCTGTCCTCGGCGCTCAGCCGGGTGCGCTGGGTGTCGAGCACGGTCTGGAAGTCGATCAGGCCGCCTTCGTGACGCCAACGCGCGAGTTGCGCGGCATCGCGGGCCGCGCGTTCGGCCTCGGCCAGCGCCGTCACCCGTTCGCGGTCACGGGCCAGCGCCTGCAGCGCGTCCTCGACGTCCTTCAGCGCGGTCAGCGCGGTGCTGCGCCAGGCGGCGCGGGCCTGTTCCAGCACGGCCTGCTGCTGGGCGATGCGGGCGCGCGCCGCGCCGCCGTCGATCAGCGGCAGGCTCAGCGCCGCGCCCAGGCTGGCGGCCAGGGCGCCGCCGTCCAGTCCGCCCAGGCTCAAGGCCGTCAGGCCCAGCGCGCCGCTGAGCGACAGGCTCGGCAGGCGCGCCGCGTCGGCGGCGTCGATGCGGGCGGCGGCGGCGCGCAGCGCGCTCTCGGCCGCCCGCAGGTCGGCGCGCTGGCGCAGCGTGTCGGCCGGGAAGGCCAGCGCCAGCGTCGCCGGTGGCTGCGGCAGGCGGGTGCGCGGGGCGGTGCCCGGCGTGGTGGCGGCGGCCGGGGTGCCGGGCGCGGCCAGCAGCGCGTCCAGCGCGGCCGGGGCGCGGCCGGTCAGCAGGGCCAGCGCGTGGCGGTAGCTGGCGGCCGACAGCGCCAGCGCCGGGCGCTGGGCCTCCAGCTGGGCGACGCTGGTGCGGGCCTGGGCCAGATCGACGGCGCTGGCCAGGCCGGCGCGTACGCGCCAGTCGGTGAGCTGCAGCGTCTCGCGCTGGCTGGCCAGGTTGGCCTCGGCGATCTCCAGCCGCTGCTGGGCCAGGCGCAGCGCGACATAGTCCAGCGCCACCTCGGCGGCGACGCTGACGCGGGCGTCGGCCAGTTCGGCGATGCGGGTGTGGACATCGGCCTGCGCGGCCTGCACGGTCGAGGCGGTGGCGCCGAACAGATCGGGCTCCCAGGCCGCGTCGACGCCGACATGGAAGCTGTTGCCGGTGACACCGCTGGTGCCGCTGCGCGCGCGCTGGGCCGAGCCGCCCAGGCTCAGCGTCGGCCGGCCGTCGGCCTCGGCCAGGGCGAGCGCGGCGCGTGCGGCCTGCAGCGTGGCGCGCGCGCTGTCGACCGAGGCGGCGGCCTGCGTCGCCTCGTCGATCAGGCGCAGCAGCAGCGGGTCGTCGAAGGCGGCCCACCAGGTGGCCGGGGTGCCGGGCGCACCGGAGGGCGCCGTCGCCTCCAGCGACCAGCGTGCGGGCAGATCGAGGGCTGGCGCGCTGGCGTCGGCGCGGGCGGCCGGCGGGCCCAGCGGGCTGGCCGCGCAGCCGCTCAACAACAGGGCGGCCAGCAACAGGGTCTGCGATCGGGGGAACCGGCCGTGGCTGGCGGCAGGGCGGTCCGCGTGGCCTGCGTGGCCCGAGTGGCTCACGGAGCCCGGACCCCGGCCGGAGCCGTGGCGGAAAGAGGCAGGGCCGCGAGGCTGCGGCGCGGACACCGGAACGACAGGAGAGGTCACGGAAACATTGTTGCTGGGGGTCTGCGCAGCGGGGATGACGCCGGCGTGAAGCTTTGTGAAGCGTCAAGTCCGGGTGCCGCCCGGCGCCGCCGACGGCCCGGCGCCCTGCACAGCCGCTGTGCGCCGATGCGCGCGCCGATGCGGGCCGATCCCCGGTCATGCGCCGCAGGTCGCGTGTCAGCATGGCCGCGCCCCGTCGGGCCTGGGTCCGGGGCCCGGGCCGGCGGTCGGCGCCCGTCCCGCCATCGCCTCACCGGAGCCCGTCGTCCCCCATGACCGCCCCTGCCGCATCCGCCGTCACCGTCCACCGGATCCCCCATGACCGCCTGTGCGCGGCGATGCGCGTCGTCGTGCGCGGCTTCGGCAGCACGCCGGACGAGGTCGACGCGGTGGTCGACAACCTGGTCGAGGCCAATCTGCGCGGCCACGACAGCCACGGCATCGGCATGCTGCCGCGCTATGCCGAGGCCTTCCTGGAGGGCAGCCTGCAGGTCAACGCGCACGCCCGCGTCGATCTGGACAGCGGCACGCTGTTGCGCGTCGACGGCGGTTGCGGCTTCGGCCAGGTGATCGGGCGCGAGGCGATCGATCTGGCCGTCGAGCGCGCGCGCCGCCACGGCAGCTGCCTGCTGGCCATCGGCCACAGCCACCACCTCGGGCGCATCGGCGCCTGGGCCGAGCAGGCGGCGGCCGCCGGCCTGGTCTCGGTGCATTTCGTCAACGTGATGGCGCGGCCCATCGTCGCGCCGCACGGCGGCGCCCAGGCGCGCTACGGCACCAATCCCTTCTGCGTCGGCGTGCCGCGGCCCGATGCGCCGCCGCTGGTGCTGGACTTCGCCACCAGCGTGATCGCCCAGGGCAAGACGCGGGTCGCGCACAACCAGGGCGTGGCCATCGAGCCCGGCTGCGTGATCGACCCGCAGGGCCACGACAGCACCGATCCGCGCTGGACGGTGGTGCCGCCCTTCGGCGCGCTGCTGCCCTTCGGCGGTGAGCTGGGCGCGCACAAGGGCTACGGCCTGGCGCTGATGTGCGAGCTGCTGGGCGGCGCGCTGGCCTCGGGCATGACGCTGCGCGACCAGCCCGAGAACCTGGACAAGCGCCGCGTGCTCAACGGCATGTTCAGCGTGCTGGTCGATCCGCAGGCGCTCGGCGGCGGCAGCGCCTTCGATGCCGAGGTCGGCGCCTTCGTCGACTGGGTCAAGTCGGCCCCGGCGCGCCCGGGCTTCGAGCCGGTGCAGGTGGCCGGCGAGCCCGAGCTGGCGCGCCGCGCCCAGCGTCTGGCCGAGGGGCTGGCGGTCGACGCCACCACCTGGGGCGAGATCGAGCAGGCCGCCGCCCGCCTGGGCGTGGACGTGGCGGCGGTGCGGCGCGAGGCTGGCCTGGCCGGCTGAGGCCGCGGGCGCGGCATCAGCCGACGGCCGCCCGCGGCGCGCTCCGCGCCATCGACGGCGGCTGGGTGCTTGGGTGCCTGGGTGCTGCGCCGCCCGCCGGTCGCATCGGGCGCGCCTGCAGCCGCGCTGTGCAGGCGCGGCCGCGGGCCGGCGCGGTGGCGGGGCGGTGCTGCGCGTATGCTGGCGCCCCCTGGGGGAAACCCGCTCGCCACCGCGCGTGTGCGCCGTGAGGCCGCCGGCCCCCGACCCGATCCACACCCTCCGGAAGACAACGATGAACGTCCTCGTGCTCAACGGCATCAACCTCAACATGTTCGGCCAGCGCGATCCGAAGCAGTACGGCACGACCACGCTGGCCGAGATCGACGCGCAGGTGGTGGCCCTCGGCCGCGAGCTGGGTGCCGAGGTCGAGTGCTTCCAGAGCAACTTCGAGGGCGCCTTCGTCGAGCGCATCCACGCCGCCCACCGCGAGGGCACCGACGCCGTGCTGATCAACGCCGGCGCCTGGACCCATTACAGCTACGGCATCCGCGATGCGCTGGCCATCCTCAAGTGCCCGATCATCGAGGTGCACATGTCCAACATCCATGCGCGCGAGGCCTTCCGCCACCACTCGGTGATCGCCGAGATCGCCCGCGGCCAGATCGCCGGCTTCGGCGTCGACAGCTATCTGCTGGGCCTGCGCGCGGCCGTCGCGGCCGTGCAGGCCGCGGCCTGATCCCGGCCGCCACCGCCTGAGGCCGCGCCGATGCTGCAGATCCTGCTGATCAGCGCGCCGGTCTACCTGATCATCGCCGCCGGCTTCAGCGCCGTGCGCTTCGGCCTGTTCCAGGCCGCCGACACGCGGGTGCTGGGGCGCTTCGTGGTGCAGATCGGTCTGCCGGCGCTGCTGTTCCACGCGCTGACGCGCCGGCCGCTGGCCGAGGTCTTCGACGCCCGCTTCCTGCTGGTCTACGGCCCGGCCTCGCTGGCCGTCGGCGCGCTCGGCCTGTGGTGGCAGCGGCTGCGCGGGCGCAGCCTGCAGCACGCGGCGCTGACCGGGCTCGGCATGTCCTCGTCCAACAGCGGCTTCCTGGCCTACCCGATCGTGGTCCAGGTGCTGGGGCCGACGGCGGCCGTGGGCCTCGCGCTGGCGATGCTGGTGGAGAACCTGCTGATGGTGCCGCTGGCGCTCGCGCTGGCCGAGCGCGGCGACGCCGGCACGCGCTCGTTCACCGGCTTCCTGCGCGTGCTCAGCGGCCTGCCGCGCAGCCCGATCATCCAGGCCATGGCTGCCGGGCTGCTGGTCTCGGCGCTCGAGATCCCGCTGCCCGAGGTGCTGACGCGCACGATCGGCCTGCTGGCCACCGCCTCCAGCCCGCTGGCGCTGTTCGTCATCGGCGGCTCGCTGGTCGGGCTCAAGCCGGCGGCCATGCGCGCCGACCTGGCGCTGATCGCCGGCGGCAAGCTGCTGCTGCATCCGCTGGCCGTGCTCGGCGGCATGGCGCTGCTGCCGGGCATGGACCCGGGGCTGCGGGTGGCGGCCGTGCTCTATGCCAGCGCGCCCATGCTCAGCATCTATCCGGTGCTGGCGATGCGCTTCGACCTCGACCGGCTGTGCGCGGCCGCGCTGCTGACCGCCACCACGCTGTCCTTCATCACCATCACCGCCTGGTTGTGGCTGCTGCGTGCCGGCCTGCACTGGCTGCCGGTCGGGGGCTGAACGGACGGCTGAACGGCTCTTCTGCCGTGGACGGCCGCCATCCGGCGGCCATCGTCCGGAACTTCGCGGACGAAAGCCGCTCACATCGGGCCGGACATTCGTCGCCCGGCAGGTCACAATCACGGCCCGCCTCACCGTTGCGGTGCATCGGCGACCTGTCCATCCGGGGTGGCTGCCGTGCCTTTTCCGGCATCACCCCGTCCTGAACCTCATGGAGATCCTGCCTGTGTTGAATCTGAAGTCCTGCTCGGTCCTGGCCGTGGCCGCCCTGCTCGCCGCCTGCAGCACCCCGCCCGCTCCCACCCCGGCCGCCAGCGCCTCGTCGCTGAACCCGGCTGCCGGCGCCAAGGGTGCCTCCTCGCTGAGCGCTCCGGCCGCCGCCGCGGGCGCTGGCGCCGGTGCCGGCTCGGCCAGCGATCTGTCGGCCAGCCGCGCCGCCGCGGCGCAAGCCGTCGCCAAGCCGACCGCCAACGCCGTCCACTTCGACTTCGACCAGTTCGTCGTCAAGTCCGAATTCGTCCAGGTGCTGGACGGCTACGGCGCGTGGATGCTGAAGAACGCCGACGCCAAGCTGCGCGTCGAAGGCAATGCCGACGAGCGCGGCGGCCGTGAGTACAACCTGGCCCTGGGCCAGAAGCGCGCTGACGCCGTCGTGCGCGCGCTGACCAGCCAGGGCGTGGCCGCCGGCCGCCTGGAAGCCGTCAGCTGGGGCAAGGACAAGCCGCGCGCCACCGGCCACGACGAGGCCGCCTGGGCCGAGAACCGTCGCGCCGACCTGGTCTCCTCCGCCAAGTAAGGCCTGATCGCGCACCGGCCCCTCGACGGGCCGGTGCGCGGCCGGTCCGCATCGACGGCCCCTTCGGGGGCCGTCGGCGTTTTCAGGGCACCGCCTGCGGCTGCGGGCGGGCCGCGACGTCGGTCTCGACCGTGTCGGGCGCGTCGCCCGCCAGCTGGCGGGCCCGCTGGGCGTCCAGGCTGCGCATCTGGGCCAGCCGCCGCCGGGTGCCGGGGTGGGTCGCGCCATCGGTCTGCACGCCCTGGCGCGTCAGCAGGCCGAAGGCGGTGTCCAGGCCGTAGCCCAGGCGCATCGCGATCTGGTAGCCGTAGGCATCGGCCTCGAACTCGTGGCGGTGCGACAGCGCATGGGCGTCGCGGCCGAGCGTGCCGGCCACCGCGTCGGTGCGCGCCGGCTCGACGGTGCCCGGGATGTGGTGTTCGTAGAGGCTGCGCAGCGCCGTCCAGTGGTCGAGCCGCAGATGGCCGAGCTCGTGGCCGAGCAGCAGCAGGCGCTCGCCCTCGGGCAGATCGCCGACCGCGGTGCTGACCGCCATCGCGCAGTCGCCCAGCATCGCCTCGGCGAACAGACGGCCGCCGACCAGGCGCAGCGTCGGCTGGCACTGGCCGGGGCGCGGCGGCGTGACGCGGATCAGGCGCTCGAAGCTGGCCATCACGCGGGCGGCGGCCGGGCTGTTCGCGTCGGCCGGTGGCAGCGCGTCCAGGCGCTGGTGCTGCGAGCGGCGCAGCACGTCGGCGATGGTTTCGACGGGAGCGGGCGTGGTGGGTTCGGCGGTGGTGGCGGTGGTGGCCGGCGATGCCGATCCGGTCGCCAGCGCTGGCGCCACGATCAGCGCCACCGCGCACAGCAGCACCGCCGGGCTGGCGCTGGCCGGCCGGGCCCGGGATGGGCGCCGGGCCGCGGGCAGGACCGTGGGACGCGCAGGATCGGAGCAGGTTCGGGACATCGCCGCGGGCAGGAGGAAGGTCACGCGGCGAACAGGACCGTCGCGCCAGGCCGCATGGCCGCGAGGGCTGGCCCGCTGCCGGGCCGGAGGGGGTGACCGTCGCCCGGGGCGCGGTACCGGTTTGCAGGCCTCCAGCATGCTGCCGGATGATCCGCGTCAATCCTGTCACATGCGGCCGCGATCCGGCGCAATCGGGGCTTTTGCCGCCCCCCTCGTTCGAGGAGGGGGTGCGCGGCCCCGGGCCATGCGGACGGCTGCGGCAGAATATGTATCCCGATTACATCGTGGGCGGTCGGTGCTGTAACCGATCCGCCCGGCCGGCCGGCGGCGTCCCGGCTGCCGGCCGATGGATCCACGCACGCCAGACCCCCAGATGACGACCTATCCCCGCCTGCTGGCCGACATCGGCGGCACCAATGCCCGCTTCGCGCTCCAGGAGGCACCGGGCGCCGCGCCGGCCCACATCCTGAAGCTGGCCGCGGCCGACCATGCCGGCCCGGGCGAGGCCGCCCAGGCCTATCTGCGCCAGGTCGCCGAGGCCACCGGTGCGCCGCTGGCCACCCCGCGCTGGGCGGCGCTGGCGGTGGCCACCGCCGTCGGCGAGGACCGCGTGGCCTTCACCAACAGCGCCTGGGCCTTCTCGCGCCGTGGCCTGCAGCAGCAGCTGGGGCTCGACGGCCTGCTGGTGCTCAACGACTTCGAGGCGCTGGCGCTGTCGCTGCCGGTGCTGCGCGGCGAGCAGCTGCGCTGCGAGGCCGGACCGCCCCCCGCGCCGCAGGGCACGCTGGCCGTCGTCGGCCCGGGCACCGGCCTGGGCGTGGGCGCGGTGGTGGCCACCCGCGCCGGCTGGGTCGCGCTGCCGGGCGAGGGCGGTCACGTCACGCTGGCGGCGGCCGACGATCTGGAGGCCGCGCTGCTGAAGGTCGTGCGGCGCGAGCATCCGCACGTCTCGGCCGAGCGCCTGCTGTCGGGCATCGGCCTGCCGCTGCTCTACCGCGGCCTGGGCGAGGTGCTGGGCCAGACGGTCGATGCCGGGCTCGACACCGCGGCCATCGTCACCCGCGGCCTGGACGGCAGCGATGCGCTGTGCGGCCGCACGATCGACCAGTTCTGCGCGCTGCTGGGTGGCGTGGCCGGCAACGCGGCGCTGACGCTGGGCGCACGCGGCGGCGTCTACATCGGCGGCGGCATCGTGCCGCGCTTCGCCGAGCGCTTCTTCGCCTCGGCCTTCCGCCAGCGCTTCGAGGCCAAGGGCCGTTTCGAGGCCTATCTGCAGGCCATCCCGACGCCGCTGATCGTCGACACGCTGGCCGCGCTGTCGGGCGCGGCGCTGGCCATCGAGCAGGCGGCCGGCAGCGCCTGAGGCGGCGCGCCCGCTCACCGGCGCGCGCCGCCCGCACGTCGGCCCCACGACACCGCCGCAGCGGCCGCCACGGGAAACCGCGTGCGGCCGCTGTCGTCTTTGTCGCCATCCGCACAGCGCCGGGTGGGCGTTGATCTGGCGCAAAGTCCTTGATATTCAACAGCTTGCACGGCTGAACGCCGCTGGCATGGGTCTCGCAATGAAGGGGTCACACACGCCCACTCCTTCCACCCGCGACACGAGGTCCTCCCATGTCCAGTACCACGGCGTTCGTATCCATCGGTGACCTGCGCAAGGGTCACCAGGCACTCAGCGAAGTCATCGAGACCCCCGAGACCGGCGGCGGCTGCGGCACCACCGGTGGCGAGGGCAAGGCCAGTTGCGGCTCGTCCGGCGGTGCCGACGACATGCCGCCCGAGATCTGGGAGAAGGTCAAGAACCATCCCTGCTACTCGGAGGAGGCCCACCACCACTATGCGCGGATGCACGTGGCCGTGGCCCCGGCCTGCAACATCCAGTGCAACTACTGCAATCGCAAGTACGACTGCAGCAACGAGAGCCGCCCCGGCGTGGTCAGCCAGAAGCTGACGCCCGATCAGGCCGTCAAGAAGGTGCTGGCGGTGGCCAGCGAGATCCCGCAGATGACGGTGCTGGGCATCGCCGGCCCCGGCGATTCGCTGGCCAATCCGAAGAAGACCTTCGACACCATGCGCATGCTCCACGAGCAGGCGCCCGACATCAAGCTGTGCCTGTCGACCAACGGCCTGGCGCTGCCGGCCCAGGTCGACGAGATCTGCAAGTACAACATCGACCACGTCACGATCACCATCAACATGGTCGATCCGGAGATCGGCGCCAGGATCTACCCGTGGATCTTCTGGAACCACCGGCGCGTGACCGGCGTCGAGGCCGCCCGCATCCTGCACGAGCAGCAGATGAAGGGCCTGGAGATGCTGACCGCACGCGGCGTGCTCACCAAGATCAACTCGGTGCTGATCCCCGGCATCAACGACGAGCACCTGATCGAGGTGAACCGCGAGGTCAAGAAGCGCGGCGCCTTCCTGCACAACATCATGCCGCTCATCTCCGAGCCCGAGCATGGCACCTGGTTCGGCCTCAACGGCCAGCGCGGCCCGAGCGCGCAGGAGCTCAAGGCCGTGCAGGACGCCTGTGCCGGTGGCGCGAACCTGATGCGGCATTGCCGGCAATGCCGCGCCGATGCGGTGGGCCTGCTGGGCGAGGACCGCTCCGAGGAGTTCACCCTCGACAAGATCGAGGAGATGGCGGTCGTCTACGACCTGGACCGCCGCAAGGCCTACCAGGACAAGGTCGAGGTCGAGCGCCAGGCCCAGGTCGATGCCAAACGTTCGGCCTTGGCGGCCAACGAGGCCGACGACGGCGTCGATCCGGACATGAAGGTGCTGGTCGCCGTGGCCACCGAAGGCCATGGCAAGGTCAACCAGCACTTCGGCCACGCCACCGAGTTCCAGATCTTCGAGGTCGGGTACGTGGAGCCCCCAGGCGCCGTGCGCCTGCCCCCCGAGGGGGCCGCGGGCCGCCTTGGGAGCGGCCCGGCGCCGGCCCGCGTGCTCAGCGCCACGTTCGTCGGCCACCGCCGCGTCGACCTCTACTGCCAGGGCGGCTACGGCGAGGACGAGCAGCTGCCGTCCATCGTCAGCGCCATCAACGACTGCCATGCGGTGCTGGTGGCCAAGATCGGCGCCTGCCCGAAGGACGAGCTCAAGGCCGCGGGCATCGAGCCGGTCGACCAGTACGCCCACGAGTACATCGAGAAGGCCGCGCTGAGCTGGTTCGCCGACTACCGCAAGCGCATCGCCGATGGCGTGCTCGTGCACCAGCCGCGCGGTGACGCGCGCATCCGCCAGGGCGCCTACACCGGTGCGGCCGAGGCGGCGGCCTGACGTTCGTCCATCCGCACGCCCGCACGCCCGCACGCCCACCTTGCCTGACGCCTGTCATCAGGGGTCTTGGCGGGCCGCGGCTGTCGCGGGTTGGACGCGTGCGTCGCGCGGCAGGCGCGCACGAAGCTTGCAGAGTGATCGGTGACGGCCCGCCCGTTGTCGCGAACGTCGGCAAACCGACGCTGAACTCCCCGAAGCCATCTGCCCCAGGAGAACCCCATGGCCCTCAAGATCATCGCCTCCATGTGCACCGGCTGCTCCGCCTGCGAGCCCGAGTGCCCGAACGTCGCCATCAGCGAGAAGGGCGGCACCTTCAAGATCGATCCGTCCAAGTGCACCGAGTGCGAAGGTCAGTTCGATTCGCCGCAGTGCGTGGCCGTCTGCCCGGTCGACGGCTGCATCAAGCCGGCGTGAGCGAGCCCACCCCCGAAGCGGCCGAGGCCGCTCCCCCTCAAGGGGGCGACGCCAGCGGCCCGGCAAAGCCGGTTCCGCGGCGTCCGCGGGGTCAAGCCTGCTGAGCGCCGCCCTCATATCCCGTCAGAGACAACACCATGCTGCAACCCCAGATCACCGTCACCCCCGCCGCCGAGAAGTTCATCCGTCGCATGGTGCGCTTCTCCGAACATCCCGAAGGCGGCTTCCGGCTGACGGTCAGCGCCGGGGGCTGCTCGGGCTACAACAGCGAGTTCACGGTCGAGGCCGCACCGCAGGCCAACGACGCCGAGATCGCCGTCAACGGCGTGCGCGTGTTCCTGCCGGCCGAAAGCCGCCTGATGCTCGAAGGCGTGACCATCGACTTCGCCGACACGCCGACCAAGAGCGGTCTGACCTTCTTCAATCCGGCCGCCGCGCCGTGCGGCTGCTCCAGCTCCGGTGATGCGGTGACGCCGCCGCCGGCCGAGGCCAGCGTCACGCTGGACTCGATCCGCCGCGTGGTCAAGGCCTGACTTCCGCCGATCGCAGCCCAGTTCAGCCCGGGAGCCGAGATGAGCCGTACCGCCCGCCCCGATCCGCGTCACACCGTGGGGGTGACCCTGTCGGTGGCCGGGGAGGGCGCCACGGCCGGTGCGCTGGCGGGTGCCGTCGCGCTCGCGTCGGCCGGCCACGCCGCCGTGTCGAGCGTGGAACGGGTCGACCGATCCGCGCGGCCCGAGCCGCCCGAGCCGCCCAACGGAGCCGACATCCCGCAGCAGGACTGGCAGGGCCGGCCGCTGGACTGCGGCGGCTGCGCCCATCTGGCGCTGCGCGCGCAGGACGGCGGCTGCGAGCCCGGCCATGCCTGCGTGCGCGACGCCTACGCGCGGCGCATCGACCGCTTCTTCCGCCGCCACCCCGAGCTGGCCGCCGGCCATCTGCAGGACCCTTATTTCGAGGTGCGGGCGATCGCCGCGCGCCACACGGACCTGTTCCGCCTGCCGGCGCTGATCGACGACGAGGACGAGACGGTGCGGCTGCAGGTCGCGCTGCGCCTGCCGCAGCGCCTGCTGGGCCGCCTGCGCGACGATCCGCACCGCGAGGTGCGCATCCGCGTCGCCCAGCGGCTGGACCTGGGCGAGCTGCCGACGATGCTGCATGACGCCGATCACGAGGTGCGCCAGGCCGTCGCGCGCCGCCTGCCCGAGGCGCTGCTGCCGCTGCTGATGCACGACGTCGACGCGCAGGTGCGCAAGGTCGTCGCCGGCCGCCTCCCGATGCCCGCGCTCTGGCGCATGGCCGATGACGGCCGGCCTGAGGTGCGCCGCATCGTCGCCGAGCGCCTGCCCGCGCCGCTGCTCGACGCGCTGGCCGGCGACCCGGACCTGGTGGTGCGCCACACCGCTGCCTGCCGTGCGATCGGTCCGGTGCTGCAGCGCCTGCGCGAGGACCCCGAGGCCGTGGTGCGCGAGGCCGCCGACGCGCGCCACGCGACGCTGGCCGAGCGCGGCACCGTCCTGCACATCCCCACCGACACCCACCGTTGAAGTTGAACGTCCAGGAGTCCCGCGATGACCGACATCAACCGTGACGACGACGCGCTCGAGATCGCCTTTCCGCCCCGCTTCTCGATGGGCGAGCGCGTGATCTGCCGCAGCGTGGTGCGCAACGACGGCACCTACAACGGCAAGGACATCGGCGAGGTGCTGGTCCACAAGGGCGACATCGGCTACGTGCGCTCGATCGGCACCTTCCTGCAGCAGTTCTACATCTACGCGGTCGAGTTCGTCGACTCGGGCCACCAGGTCGGCATGCGGGCCAAGGAGCTGTGCACGCTGGACAAGCTGCCGCCCGAGGTGATCGAGCAGCTGAGCAGCCACCACGGCGATGGCGTGCGGCAGCTGATCAACGCGCGCTGAGGCCGCCGCACCGCACACGCCGTCTGCCCGATCACCCAATGCCGGATCAAAGGAGTCACCCGATGATGATCGATCGCCGCGAGGCCAGGTACCCGTGGGGCCAGGACGTGCTGGCCACCGTCGACCTCTACAACGACGGCTCGTTGCCCGACGTGCCCGAGGACCAGCTGCTCGTCGTGCGCGGCGGGCCGGGCGAGATCGTGCAGGTCGGCCACCACACCGAGGCCAACATCCCGCTGTACATGGTCGATTTCGGCGTCTGCGTGCTGGGCTGCCTGGAGGAGGAGATCGTGCGGGCCGCCGACGGGCTGCCGCCGGAGCTGCCGCCGGAACCACCGCAGCAGCCCGAGCGGCCGGATGACGCCCCGGCCGCCGCCCTGTCGTCGGCCGCCGCGCCGGCCGACCCGGGCGTGGCCGTCTCATGACGGTCGCCACGCCAGGTCCGGCCGGCGCGGCGGGCGGCCCCGTCGCCCCCCGCGCCAGCCCGCAGCGCCGCCGCCGCCCCGTGAGCCCGTCCGCCCGCATCCTCAGCTTCGACCAGGCCCGCATCGCGCACGCGCTGCCCGGGCGTGCCCGCTACCGCTACGTGCGGCCGCGCGTGGTGGCGGTCGACGCGCGCGCCGGTGGCGGCTGGAAGATCGTCAGCCTCAACTGCTCGCGCAACGTCGATCCTGAGGGGGGCGAGATCGACATCGCCTGGTTCGAGCCGGTGGCCGACGGCCGCTGGAACCTGCACGCCCGCGACCACGGCCAGCGCTGCTGGACGCTGCGCGCCCAGGGCCTGCCGCTGGCCGACGCGCTGGCCCTGGTCTGCGAGGACCGCGGCCGCGACTACTGGCCATGAGCACGGCCCGCATCGAGCCGTCGCGATCCGCACCGCATCAGCTTCACCGGAGTCCTGCGCCATGATCTACCTCGACCACAACGCCACCACCCGTCCGGCGCCCGAGGTCGTCACCGAGATGGTCGACGCGCTCGAGCGGGCCTGGGCCAACCCCTCGTCCACCCATGAGCCGGGTCAGGGAGCGCGGCGCCTGCTGGCCGATGCGCGCACCCGCGTGGCCCGGCTGCTGGGCTGCAGCGGCGCCGAGCTGGTCTTCACCAGCGGGGCCACCGAGGCCAACACCACCGCCGTGCTGGGCGCGCTGGCGCTGGCCGCCGAGCGTGATGTCGCACGCCGGCGCTGGGTGCTCAGCGCGGTCGAGCATCCGGGCCTGCTGGCCCTGGCCGAGCGCCTGCGCGAGCGCGGCACGCCGGTCGACCTGATCCCGGTCGACGCCCAGGGCCGGCTGGACCTGCCCGCGGCCGGCCGCCTGATCGGCCCCGACGTGGCGCTCGTCAGCCTGATGGGGGCCAACAACGAGACCGGGGTGCTGATGCCGGTGGCCGAGGTCTCGGCCATGGCCCATGCGGCCGGGGCCCGGCTGCACGTCGATGCCACGCAACTGGCGGGGAAGGCCGTGCTGGACTTCGCCGCCAGCGGGGCCGACCTGATGGGCGTGTCGGCCCACAAGCTGCACGGCCCCAAGGGCGTGGGCGCGCTGCTCGTGCGCAAGGGCCTGGCGCTGCCCGGTCTGCTGGCCGGCCGCCAGGAACGCCACCGCCGCGGCGGCACCGAGAACATCCCCGGCATCGCCGGCTTCGCCGCGGCCTGCGACCGCACGGCCGCCACCCTGGCCGACGATCTGATGCGCATGACCGCGCTGCGCCAGCAGCTCGAAGCCGGCCTGCTGGCCGTGCCCGGCGTCAAGCTGTTCGGCCAGCAGGCCGCGCGCCTGCCCAACACGGTGTGCGTGCGTTTCGGCCGCCTCGACAGCGAGCAGGTGCTGGGCCGGCTGGCGCGGGCCGGTGTCGTCGCCTCGTCGGGGGCGGCCTGCACCGCGGCCGGCACCCAGCCTTCGCACGTGCTGCTGGCCATGGGCGAGGACGCCGAGGCCGCCAGGGCCGGCGTGCGCTTCTCGCTCGGCCGTGAGACCACGGCCGCCGACATCGCCCACACGCTGGCCGCCGTGCAGCGCGTGGTCGTGCCGCTGCTGGCGCCCGAGGCGATGGCGGCCTGAGGGGTGACCCGAGCCTGAGCCCGGGTCCACGCCCGCTCTCTCTTGCCATCACCGCCATCACCGTCGTCGCCACCCACCGCGCAGAGCCGTCCGCCATCCCGCCCCCCGCGTTCCGGATCCACCCAGGAGAGCCTTCCCATGAAAGTCATGCTGCGCCGCAATGCCGCCGGCGTCCTGTCCGTCTACGTGCCGAAGAAGGACCTGGAGGAGCCGGTGGTGTCCCAGGAGAAGGCGCAGCTGTGGGGCGGCACCGTCACGCTGGCCAACGGCTGGACGCTGAGCCTGCCCGAGATGGCCGAGGGCACGACGCTGCCGATCACCGTCGAGGCCCGGAAGCTGGCCGAGGCCGAATGAACCCGCACGGGCTGCCCGCCGCCGTCCGTCCCCCCACCCGCCCGCCCACCCGCCCGCCGACCCCACCGGAGATCGATGCGATGAACACCGAACAACTCGCCGAAGCCCTGGCCACGGCCGAGGTCGCCGGCACCGTGCGCGAGGCGGCAGCCGCGCTGCGTGAGCGTTATGCACCGCTGTGCGTGGTCGTCGTCGACGCCTTCGACATGCGTGCGGAGCCGCCGGCCGCCGCCGGTGAGCGCTGCGCGCTGTACCTGGGTGCCAGTGACGGCCACTGCTGGCAGGTCACGCAGGACCCGACCCAGGCCGCCGGCCTGTTCATCAGCACACGGGGCTGAGCGGCGCATCCGCCGCCAGACAGCGCCGCCTCCGCCACCGTCCTCCACCTGTCGCCACGCCATGAACGCCTTCCCCGATTCCGCCACGCTGGCCGATCCCGCGGCCGAGGCCGAGGACCACGACCTGCCCGACGACGGGCTGCTGCTGTCGGACCCCGACATCAGCGGCGTCGAGCTGGCGCTGGTGCAGACCGCGCTCCAGGCGCCGCGCCTGACGGCCGGACCGATGGTCCAGGCCTTCGAGCAGCGCTGGGCCGCGCGCCTGGGCCGCGCCCATGGCGTGGCCGTCAGCAGTGGCACGGCCGGCATGCTGGTGCTGCTGCGGGCGCTGGGCATCGGGCCCGGCGACGAGGTGATCGCCACGCCTTACAGCTGGCATCAGGTGCAGCACGCGGTGACGCTGGCCGGCGCCACGCTGAAGCTGGCCGACATCAACTACTGGACCGGCTGCCTGGATCCGGCCCACGCGCAGTTCCACGTCACGCCGCGCACGCGGGCGCTGATCGGCGGCAACGTCAACGGCCATCCGGCCGACTGGGACGCGCTGCGCGCGCTGGCCGACGAGCACCATCTGACGCTGATCGAGGACTCCACCGAGGCCATCGGCTCGGTCTACCGCGGCCGCGAGGTCGGCCGCTTCGGCGACGCGGCCGTGTTCGACTTCTCGCAGCCCTCGGCCCTGTGCTGCGGCGAGGGCGGCATCGTCGTCACCGACGACGCCACGCTGGCCACCGAGCTGCGCTACCTGCGCGCGCGCTCGATCGGCGACCGCCGCAGCGTCTCGGTCGGCTCGCGCGTGCCGATGCAGGCGATGATGAGCGAGCCCACGGCCGCGCTGGCCGCCGGCCAGCTCGCGCGCATCGACGAGATCCTGGCGCGCCGCCGCCAGGTCGAGCAGTGGTATCTGGCGCAGATGCAGACCTTCGAGGGCATCAAGCCGCCCTACGTGGCCGACGGCGTCGAGCAGGTCAACTGGATGCTCTACACCGTGCATCTGGGCAAGCGCTTCACGCAGAGCGCCTGCGCCCAGATCATCGAGGACATGGCCGAGGAGAGGGTCGAGGCGGTGCTGTACTGCCAGCCGCTGCACCAGCAGTTCCACTACCAGAAGATGGGCTACCAGCGCCAGCAGTTCCCGCTGACCGAGCGCATCTCCGACCGCGCGATCTCGCTGCCCTTCCACGGCCACCTGACGGCCGACCACGTGCGCTTCATCGTCCAGGTGATGAAGGACTCGTCGCTCAACGTGGGCGCGGGGGCGGCCATCTACTGAGCACGCGAGGCCCGCCGCACAGGCTGTCGCGGGCCTTCTCGCGCCGCTGCAAGCACAGATCGCCATCTCCGACCGAGTCACCTGACCTTGAGCGTTTGCCTATCCTGAACACCACGACAGCCGAGCCGCCCGCGTCCGACCTGACGCCCACCCGCAGCCGCTGCCGCCCCCCGATCCGGAGCCCCGCCATGAGCCACACCACCGTCACCACCCTGCCCGAGGAGGTCGCCGCCGGCCTGCAGTCCGGCGTCCTGGCGCCCTACCTGGGGCCGGGCCTGCTGGGCCTGTGCGCGACGCCCGCGCCGCCGGCCGATCCGCTGTCGCTCGTCGGCGTGCTGACGGCCCGGTCCTCGGTGCCCGGCAAGATCCGGAATCGGTTGACCGCCGCCGCCCAGTACATCGAGAACTTCAAGCACCGCAAGACGCTGGTGGCGGCGATGACGGCGGCCTACGCGCAGCCGGCCGAGCCGAGCGCATTGCACCGCTGGATCGCCGGCCTGCCCGCGCCGCTGATCGTCGATGTCTGGTACGACGACACGCTGCGCACCGCGCTGGCCGGCCGCGACGACTGGGCCGAGGTGCAGGGCCTGAGCCAGAGCGAGCATTTCGGCACCTGGACCGGCTGGTACGCGGCCGACGGCAGCGCCATCCCCGATCCGCCGGACGCCGCCACCGTGCTCTACAAGCCCTGGGGCGGCCATGCGCCGGCGGCCAACTTCCTGGTCTCGGACACCGACTTCGTCGAGGTGCTGACCGAGATCGACATCCAGACGCCGATTCCCGAGCCGGTGCAGCAGCGCCGCGCCAGCCTCGGCTTCGTCTTCCTCGGCTGCCGCTTCAACGACCAGCTGACGCGGGCCTTCGCGCGCCAGATCATGAAGCGCAGCGCGGGCCCTCATTTCGCCGTGCTGGCCGAGGAGCCCAGCCGCATGGAGGCCCGCTTCTTCGAGGAGCAGGGCATCACCCGCATCGCGCTGCCGCTGGCCGAGGTGGCCGCGCAGCTCGTCGACGGGGCGGCCGTGCCGGCCTGAGTGGCCGGCCGTCGCCCCCGTCTTTCTCCCCCCGTTCGACCCCGCCGGAGACCGCCATGAGCACCCTGACCCTGATGCCTTCGGGCAAGACCCTCGACTTCCCCGAAGGCCAGTCGCTGCTGCAAGCCATCCTCGATGCCGGTGAGGCGCTGGTCAGCCAGTGCGGCGGCCAGGCCAGGTGCGGCGCCTGCCATGTCTTCGTCACCGCCGGCCGCAAGGGCGTCAGCAAGCTGACCCCGGCCGAGAACGCCAAGCTCGACAGCCTGGTGGGCGTGGGCAGCAAGTCGCGCCTGGCCTGCCAGATCCGCTCGCTGGGCACCGAGCCGGTGACCGTCGAGCTGCTGGGCGCGCTGTCGGGCTGAGCGCCCGTCGTGACGCGCGGTGCGGCCGGCGCTCAGCCCTGGAGCGTGTCCTCGGCCGCGGCGCGCAGATGCGCGGCCAGCGTCGGGTTGAGTGCCTCGTGCTGGCGCGCGAGCTGCAGCAGATGGCCGCGGGCGCGGGCCTGGCCCAGGCGGTGCAGGCCCTGCCAGAGCAGGCTCAGCCAGTGCGGTGCACGCGGGCGGGCGGCGCCGCGGGCGCTGAAGATCGGGGTGTGGCGGGGGTAGGTGCCGCTGGTCAAGGTGCTCATCTCGGACTCCTGCTGGGTGGTGGCCGGACGACGGCCAGAGGGGCTGCGCAGGACCGGTCGGACCGCGCTGGAACGAATACTAGGGTAAACCCCAGGTCTTGTGTGCGCCCCCTCGGCTTTTCCGGCGATCACCCGGGGCTTTAATGCAGCTTTGCCTCCAGGCCGGTCGGCCGGCCCTGCGTGATGAACCTGGATTTCGAGCCCGCCATCGTCGGCCCGGACGCACCGTCGTCCGCCGCCTGGATCTTCGCCTTCCGCGGCGCGCAGCTGCTGTGGCCGCTGCAGGCGGAGGCGCCGCCGCCCGAGGCTGACGCGCCGCCGGCCTGGGCCGAGGCGCTGCAGCCGCTGGCCGCCGGCCACGCGCTGTGGCAGCACGCGCAGGCCGCGGTGGCCGAGCCTGCCGCATCCGCCGGCCTGGCCGGATCCCCCGCCGAGCGGCCGCCCGGTCTGGCCGCCCACTACCTGGGCCGGCTCGGCGGCCAGGACTGCTGGGCCCTGGCCCTGCCGGCCGAGGCGCCGCTGGACGGCTGGCAGCCGCGGCCGCTGCGCGCCTCGATGATGGCCCTGCCCGAGCCGCTGGCCCTGCTGGCCGGCCGCGCCGCACAGATCCTGGAATGGGACCGCACCCACCGCCACTGCGGCTGCTGCGGCACGCCGACCGAGCGTCTGGCCGGCGAACGCGCCCGCCGCTGCCCGGCCTGTGGCCACAGCGCCTGGCCGCGGCTGAGCCCGGCGATGATGGCGCTGGTCTGGCGCCCGGGCGAGCTGCTGCTGGCGCGCGGCCCGCACTTCGCGCCCGGCATGTACAGCGCGCTGGCCGGCTTCGTCGAGCCCGGCGAATCGCTGGAGGACTGCCTGCACCGCGAGGTGGCCGAGGAGGTCGGCGTGCAGGTCGAGCCGCCGGTCTACTTCGGCAGCCAGAACTGGCCGTTCCCGCACAGCCTGATGGTGGCCTACACCGCGCGCTGGCGCGGCGGCGCCATCGTGCCGCAGCCCGGCGAGATCGAGGACGCCCGCTGGTACCCGCTGGACGCGCTGCCCACGCTGCCGCCGCCGCTGTCGATCGCCGGCCGCATGATCCGCGCGCTGCGCGACGGCCAGGGGCCGGCCGCGCTGTACGGGGCGCTCGGGACCTGAGCGCCCCGGGCGGGCGATCTGCCGTGTCTGCCCGGCCCCGCGGCCCGGGGGGGGCGCCGCCGGGCCTGACACGGCCCTGCCGTGGGCGCCTGCCTAGAATCCGCGGCCCTGTTGTCCCCGGATGTCCGTCGTGAGCCGTCTCCCTTGCTGTCCGTCCGCGTCCGTTCCGCCCGGTCGGCCTCACCGTTCGGACGCCGCCTGGCCAGGCCTGCCCCTGCACCGACGCGGCCTGCTGGCGGTGGCCGTGGGCGCCGGCTGTGGCCCGGTGCTGGGCCTGGGCGCCAGCCTCGGCGGCCTGACCGGCAGCGTCGCGGCCGAGGCTGCCGCACCCGGCACCGGCCAGCCGCTGCCGATCGAGGGCGCCGGCGCCACCTTCCCGTCCCGGGTCTGGCAGACCTGGGCCGAGCGCTACACGGCGGCCACCGGCCGTGGCGTCGTCTACCGGCCGACCGGCTCGGGCGACGGCCTGCAGCGCATCAGTGCGCGCCAGGTCGACTTCGCGGGCAGCGACACGCCGCTGGGCCGCGCCGAGCTGGAGCGCCGCCGCCTGCAGCAGTGGCCGATGCTGATCGGTGGCATCGCGCCGGTGGCCCATCTGCCCGAGCTCGGCGGCCGCGCGCTGCGGATCGACGGCCCCACGCTGGCGCGGCTGATGATGGGCGAGATCCGGCGCTGGGATGATGCGGCGGTGCAGGCGCTCAACCCTGGCCTGGTGCTGCCGGCGCGCGCGGTGCAGCGGGTGGTGCGCGCCGATCGCTCGGGCACGACCGAGAGCTACAGCCGCTATCTGGCCGCCGCCTGGCCCGCCTTTGCCGCCGGTCCGGGCGTCGGCCCGCAGCCGGCCTGGGGCGCCGATGTCCAGGCGGTCGCCGGCAACGATGGCCTGCTGGACGCACTGCGTGCGCGGCCCGGCACGCTCGGCTACGTCAGCCACGACCGCCTGCCCGAGGCGCCCGAGCTGACCGCACTGACGCTGCGCAACCGCGCCGGCCAGTGGCGCCCGATCGACGAGCGCGGCCTGCGCCAGGCGGTGCTGGCCAGCGCCATGCACCGCGAGGGCCAGGACACGGCCTCGCTGCTGGACCTGCCGGGTGAGGACGTCTGGCCGCTGACGCTGGCCAGCCATGTGCTGGTCGACGCCCGGCCGGCGCAGCGCCAGCGTGCCAGCGCCACGCTGAGCTTTCTCTACTGGTGCCTGCAGCGCGGCGACGCGGTGCCGCGGCGCCTGGGCTTCGCGCCGCTGCCGGTGGTGCTGCAGGCGCGGCTGGCCGAGCGCTTCATGGCCATCGTCGCGGCCGACGGCCAGCGGCCGGACTACGTGCGCGAGTGAGCGGTCCGGCGGCGCCCGGGCGCCGCCCGCCGGCCCCTCACTTCAGCAGTCGGGCTCTGTCGGCCGGCGTGTCGTGCGACATCAGGCCTTCCGCGGCCGCCTGGCGGCGCATCGCCTGACGCCAGGCCGGCAGCCTGGCGTGCGGCGCGATGCGCGAGAGGCCCTTGTCGAGGGCGGTGCTGCCGCAGTGCGGGCAGCTGGGCACCGTGTCCGCGCGCACGAGCCGCTCGAACGTCTGGCCACAGGCGGTGCAGGTGTAGTCGAACAGCGGCATGGTGGTCGCTCCGGTGGGTCTCAGACCGGCCGGTTCTCGTAGATGTTGCGCACCGGGCCCATGGTGCGCACACCTTCCTCGAAGGTGATCGGCTCGAACGGGGCGCTGAAGGTCAGCGCCTTGTCGGCCACCGCGTCGGTCTTGCCGGCGGTGTCGAGCTTCTTCAGCTCGTTCTTCTCGATGTAGAGCAGGCTCAGCAGCTCGTTGTAGACGGTCGATTCGTCGATCGGCAGGATGTGGAAGGTCGCGCCGGCGTACTCCAGCAGGTACTTCCGGCTGATGTCGATGTTGTCGACGAACAGGAAGTACCTGCCCTGCGGGCTCAGCGTGTCCCCCAGCACCTCGGCCAGCAGCCGGATGTGCTCGAAGCTCAGCAGGAAGCCGGCCAGGAAGGCGATGTGCGGCTCGCCGGCATGGGCCACCATGATGATCTGGTCGCTGGAGATCTCCGGCGGGCGGGCCTCGTCCGCCTTCTTGACCTGGAACTTCAGCGCGATGTCGCCGCGGAAGCCGAAGCGCCCCGGCTTCTTCGTCGCGCTCTTGAGCACGCTGTTGAGGAGCCGGCCCTCGGATTCGAGGCGGGCGAAGGCGGTCTGGTCGATGGTGAGGGTCACGGCGGGCTCCGGTTCGGTCTGGCCGGGGACGGTCAGCGGGGGCGGGTGGGGGATGCGGTGTCGCGGATGAGGTCCGCGAGCTGGAAGCAGGCCGCCGCCCGCTCGGCGCACCGCGGCTGGCGCTGTTCATGAGGGGCATTGCAACTGGCGTACCACCCGTGCGATGGGGCCGGTCGGGCCGCCCGCCGGTGGCCCCGCGGCGCGCCCGGCCCCAGCTACGGCAGGGCGTGCGCACACCGCGCAGGACATGCCCGGCGCGTGCGCGATGGCGGCGGGCGGGCATCCGACAAGCGGTCGGCCTTTGTCGGGTTCCCCACATTCGCCACGGCCGCCATCCAGGCCGCTGGATGAGCCTGGAAACAGCGATTTCCCTCGTGAAATCAGGTGCTTGGCCGCTGTCTCCGGGCGCTGGCACGCCGGTTGCGATGGACCGGTTGCGCGGACCCCATGGCCACACCGAGGGCGCTTCGAAGAAGACCCATACAGGCACCGAAGGCGGCAAGGAATTCGCGACGACCGACCCCGATCCATTCGGGCCTCGTCGACCCCGCTTCAACGCTCACTTCCTCTACTGTCTACTGGAGCAAGAAATGTCCCTGCGTCAGATCGCCTTCTACGGCAAGGGTGGCATCGGCAAGTCCACCACCTCCCAGAACACGCTCGCCGCCCTGGCCGAGATGGGTCAGAAGATCCTGATCGTCGGCTGCGACCCCAAGGCCGACTCGACCCGCCTGATCCTGCACGCCAAGGCCCAGGACACCATCCTGTCGCTGGCCGCCGAGGCCGGTTCGGTCGAGGACCTGGAGATCGAGGACGTGATGAAGGTCGGCTTCCGCGACATCCGTTGCGTGGAGTCGGGCGGCCCGGAGCCGGGCGTGGGCTGCGCCGGCCGCGGCGTGATCACCTCGATCAACTTCCTCGAAGAGAACGGCGCCTACGAAGGCGTGGATTACGTCAGTTATGACGTGCTGGGTGACGTGGTGTGCGGCGGCTTCGCCATGCCCATCCGCGAGAACAAGGCCCAGGAGATCTACATCGTGATGTCGGGCGAGATGATGGCCATGTACGCGGCCAACAACATCTCCAAGGGCATCCTGAAGTACGCCAACTCGGGTGGTGTGCGCCTGGGCGGCCTGGTCTGCAACGAGCGCCAGACCGACAAGGAACTGGAGCTGGCCGAATCGCTGGCCAAGAAGCTGGGCACCACGCTGATCCACTTCGTGCCGCGCGACAACATCGTGCAGCACGCCGAGCTGCGCCGCATGACGGTCATCGAGTACGCGCCGGACAGCAAGCAGGCCGCCGAGTACCGCACGCTGGCGCAGAAGGTCCATGCCAACAAGGGCCAGGGCATCATCCCGACCCCGATCACGATGGACGAGCTGGAAGACCTGCTGATGGAGCACGGCATCATGAAGTCCATCGACGAGTCGCAGGTCGGCAAGACCGCCGCCGAGCTGGCCGCCTGATCTTCCGGTCCATCCGCTCGAAGACCGCTCCGTCCTGATCGGGGCGGTCTCACCGGCCGGGAGCCTCCTGACCTTCATCCTGAGGGGCCTGGCCGCCACGATTCCACTGCTGACGGAGAGCATCGCCATGAGCATGACCGTTGAAGAGCGCAAGGCCACCAACAAGGCCCTGATCGACGAAGTCCTGAAGGCCTATCCCGAGAAGATGGCCAAGCGTCGCGCCAAGCACCTGGGCCAGTTCGAGGAGGGCAAGCCCGACTGCGGCGTCAAGTCCAACATCAAGTCGCTGCCCGGCGTGATGACCATCCGCGGCTGCGCCTACGCCGGCTCCAAGGGCGTGGTGTGGGGGCCGATCAAGGACATGATCCACATCTCCCACGGCCCGGTGGGCTGCGGCCAGTACAGCTGGGCCGCGCGCCGCAACTACTACATCGGCACCACCGGCATCGACACCTTCGTGACGATGCAGTTCACCTCCGACTTCCAGGAGAAGGACATCGTCTTCGGTGGCGACAAGAAGCTCGACAAGATCATCGACGAGATCCAGGAGCTGTTCCCGCTGAACAAGGGCATCTCGATCCAGAGCGAGTGTCCGATCGGCCTGATCGGCGACGACATCGAGGCCGTCTCGAAGAAGAAGACCAAGGAGTACGGTGGCCACACCATCGTGCCGGTGCGCTGCGAGGGCTTCCGCGGCGTGTCGCAGTCGCTCGGCCACCACATCGCCAACGACGCGATCCGCGACTGGGTGTTCGACAAGACCGACCCGAACAAGCGCCCGGACTTCGTCTCGACCCCGTATGACGTGGCCATCATCGGCGACTACAACATCGGTGGCGATGCCTGGTCGAGCCGCATCCTGCTGGAGGAGATGGGTCTGCGCGTGATCGCGCAATGGTCGGGCGACGGCACCCTCGCCGAGCTGGAGAACACGCCCAAGGCCAAGCTCAACGTCCTGCACTGCTACCGCTCGATGAACTACATCAGCCGGCACATGGAGGAGAAGTACGGCGTGCCCTGGGTCGAGTACAACTTCTTCGGCCCGACCATGATCGAGAAGAGCCTGCGCGAGATCGCCAGCCACTTCGACGACAGCATCAAGGCCAAGGCCGAGGAGGTGATCGCCCGCTACAAGCCGCTGATGCAGGCCGTCATCGACAAGTACAGGCCGCGTCTGCAGGGCAAGAAGGTGATGCTGTTCGTCGGCGGCCTGCGTCCGCGCCACGTGATCGGCGCCTACGAGGACCTGGGCATGGACGTGGTGGGCACCGGCTACGAGTTCGGCCACAACGACGACTACCAGCGCACCACCCATTACGTGAAGGACGCGACGCTGATCTACGACGACGTGACCGGCTACGAGTTCGAGAAGCTGGTGGACGCCGTGCAGCCCGACCTGGTCGGCTCGGGCATCAAGGAGAAGTACGTGTTCCAGAAGATGGGCGTGCCCTTCCGCCAGATGCACAGCTGGGACTACAGCGGCCCGTACCACGGCTACGACGGCTTCGCCATCTTCGCCCGTGACATGGACATGGCGATCAGCTCGCCGATCTGGTCCCTGGCCAAGAACGCGCCCTGGAAGACGGCCGCCTGAACCCCGCGACACCCCGCCCCGGAGAATCACCATGCCGCAACACGCCGACAAGATCCTCGACCACGAGCTGCTGTTCCGTGAGCCCGAGTACCAGGAGCTCTTCCGCCAGAAGAAGGCCGAGTTCGAGTTCAACCACGCCGACGACAGGATCGCCGAGATCCGTGACTGGACGAAGACCCGGGACTACAAGGAGAAGAACTTCGCCCGCGATTCCCTGGTCGTCAACCCGGCCAAGGCCTGCCAGCCGCTGGGCGCCGTCTACGTCGCCAACGGCTTCGCCAGGACGATGAGCTTCGTCCACGGCTCGCAGGGCTGCGTGGCCTACTACCGCTCGCACTTCAGCCGCCACTTCAAGGAGCCCACCAGCTGCGTGTCCTCGTCGATGACGGAAGACGCGGCGGTGTTCGGCGGCCTGAACAACATGATCGACGGCCTGGCCAACACCTACAACCTGTACAAGCCGGAGATGATCGCCGTCTCGACCACCTGCATGGCCGAGGTCATCGGTGACGACCTGGACGCCTTCATCAAGAACAGCAAGCAGAAGGGCTCGGTCCCGGCCGAGTTCGACGTGCCGTTCGCCCACACCCCGGCCTTCGTCGGCAGCCACATCACCGGCTACGACAACGCGCTGCTGGGCATCCTCAAGCACTTCTGGGACGGCAAGGCCGGCACCACCCAGGCGCTGACCCGCGTGCCCGACGAGAGCATCAACTTCATCGGTGGCTTCGACGGCTTCGTCGTCGGCAACATGAAGGAGATCCGCCGCATCTTCGACCTGTTCGGCGCCACCTACACCGTGCTGTGCGATCCGTCCGAGGTCTGGAACACCCCGACCGACGGCGAGTTCCGCATGTACGAGGGCGGCACCACCAAGGCCGAGGTCGAGCGTGCGCTGAACGCCAAGGCCACCATCGTCTTCCAGGAGTTCTGCTGCGAGAAGACGATCAAGTACCTGAAGGAGAAGGGCCAGGAGGTCGTCGCGCTGAACGCCCCGGTGGGCGTGGCCGGCACCGACGCCTTCATCATGGCGCTCGCCCGCCTGACCGGCAAGCCGGTGCCCGCGCAGCTGGAGAAGGAGCGCGGCCAGCTGGTCGACGCGATGGCCGACAGCCAGTCCCACTTGCACGGCAAGAAGTACGCGCTGTACGGTGACCCCGACCAGCTGATCGGCTACGCGCAGTTCCTGCTGGAACTGGGTGCCGAGCCGACCCACGTGCTGGCCACCAACGGCAACGACGACTGGGCGGCCAAGGTGCAGAAGGTGTTCGACGCCAGCCCCTTCGGCCAGGACTGCAAGGTCTACCCCAAGCGCGACCTGTGGCACCTGCGCAGCCTGCTGCACACCGAGCCGGTGGACTTCCTGATCGGCAACACCTACGGCAAGTACCTGGAGCGCGACGTCGGCACGCCGCTGATCCGCATGGTCTTCCCGATCTTCGACCGCCATCACTACCACCGTTATCCGACCTGGGGCTATGACGGCGCGCTGCGCGTGCTGACGATGCTGCTCGACGAGTTCTTCGAGACGCTGGACGCCAACACCATCGTGCCCGGCAAGACCGACTACTCCTACGACATCATCCGCTGAGGCGGGCGGTCTGCCTGCTGCGCCGGCCGATCCGGGCGCTGCTCTGCGTCGACCTTCCTCCACCCACAGACCGGGGCCCTTTCATGAGCGAAGCCGTGTTCGTCAAGGAAACGCTGGACGGCCGCAAGGTCGAGGTGATCCAGGGCTGGGTCTGCCTGGGCGGCGTGCCCGAGGTGCGTGAGCTGGTCGTGCTCGACGAGCATCCGAACCGCCAGGCCATCCTCAAGGCCGTGCCCAAGGCCACGCACATGGCCGGCCGCCTGCCGCTGACGATGGCCGAGGCCTCGACCGCCCAGTCCGCGCTGCGCCGCATGCACGACCGCTTCGACGGCAGCCCGCAGGCCGTCGCCGAGCGGCTGCGCCAGGCCGTCTGGCAGAAGGTGTTCGCCGAAGGCGCGGAGTGAGCGCGCCATGATCTACGTGCTCGAATGTCCCGAGGGGGCCAGCCCGCGCGCCTGGTTCGCCTACGACCCGACCGATCTGCAACGCAAGTTCGACGCGGCCGGCGGCCCGCCGGACTGCGAGATGCGGCTGTGGGCCGACGAACAGGCCGCGATCCTGGCCTTCGAGAACGATGCCGAGCCGCTGTGGCAGGGCCCGGGCTGGAAGGCCCGCTGGGCACTGCGCGAGCAGCTGGTCGCCACGGACGCGCTGGCCGACGCCTGAGGCGGCGGCCGCGCCTGGCGTGACCGATGTCGCGCCCGGCGTGGCCGCCCCCTTGATCCCGCGCCATCCCGGCCGATGACCGGGCTTCCACTGAACGATCTGCAAGGGAGCCGCCGCATGTCCTGGATGTCATCCTGGCGCATCAGCACGCGCATCGCCTTCGGTTTCGGCCTGATGGTGCTGTTGTTGGGTGCCGTGATGGGTCTGACCCTGAGGAATCTGTCCGCCGTCGAGCACGACACCCAGGAGCTGGTCGGCGAGCAGGCCGAACGCCTGGCGCTGGCCACCGAGTGGCGGCAGAACATCGCCGTCAACGGTAACCGGGCGCTGGCCATCGGCCTGGCCCAGGAGAGCAACCTCGGCGCCCACCTGTCGAATGCGATGAAGGCGCTGACCGAGCGCACCTCGGTGATCCAGAAGCGCTTCACCGCGCTGGAGACGAGCACCGAGGGCAAGGCGGTGCTGGCCGAGCTCGGCGCGATGCGCGACCGCTACCTCGGCGTGCGCAACCGGATGATGGAGCAGGGCCTGGAGACGGCCGAAGCGGTGCTGCGGGCCGAGGACTTCAAGACCACGCTGGACCAGTACATGGCCATGGCCGACAAGCTGGTGGCCTACGAGCGCCGGCGCAGCGAGGCCTCGGCCGAGCTCGTCGCTGCCCAGCTCTCGGCCGCGCGCTGGCAGTTCATCGGCACGCTGGTGGTGGCCGCGCTGGTCGCGGTCGGCATGGGGCTGACGCTGGTGCGCAGCATCAGCCAGCCGCTCGATGCGCTGCAGCGCACGGCCGAGCGCATCGCCGATGGCGACCTGTCGCAGGCGCTGCCGCCCGGCGCGGCCCACGAGCTGGGCCGGTTGCAGACGGCGATGGGGCGCATGCAGCAGGGTCTGCGGGATCTGGTGCGTGAAGTGCGCGGCGCCAGCGACGCGATCCGGACCGCCAGCCAGGAGGTGGCGGCCGGCAACACCGATCTGAGCCACCGCACCGAGAGCGCCGCCAGCCAGCTGCAGCAGACCGCCTCGTCGATGGAGGAGCTGGCCGGCACCGTGCGCCAGAGCGCCGAGACGGCCGGTGAGGCCGGCCGCAGCGCCGACGAGGCCCGCGACGCCGCCGACCGTGGCGGCCAGACCGTGGCCTCGGTGGTGCAGACGATGTCGCGCATCAGCGACGCGTCGCGCCGCATCGCCGAGATCACCGGCGTCATCGACGGCATCGCCTTCCAGACCAACATCCTGGCGCTGAATGCCGCGGTCGAGGCGGCGCGGGCCGGCGAGCAGGGCCGCGGCTTCGCCGTCGTGGCCGCCGAGGTGCGCAGTCTGGCGCAGCGCTCGGCCGCCGCGGCGCGCGAGATCAAGGGCCTGATCGCCGATTCGGTCGAGCGGGTCGACGAGGGCTCGCGCCTGGTCGGCGATGCCGGCCGCACCATGGGCGAGATCGTGCAGACGGTGCAGCGCGTGGACGCGCTGATCGGCGAGATCTCGGTGGCCGCGCGCGAGCAGAGCCAGGGCCTGGACCAGGTCAACGGCGCGGTGGCCGACATCGACCGCAGCACGCAGCAGAACGCCGCGCTGGTCGAGCAGAGCGCGGCCGCCAGCGACAGCCTGCAGCAGCAGGCCACGCGCCTGTCCGAGGTCGTCGGACGGTTCCGCGTCTGAGGCCCGGCGGCGGCCGCAGGCCACGGCCGCCTCAGGGCAAGTCCTGAGCCTGCCGCCCTGCACGGGCCCGCGGCCCCGGGTCCATACTGGCCGTCACGTCCAGGCACCCGGGGAGGCCGCGATGGGTCGGATGATCGAGTACGCCCGCATCGACGGGCAGCGCCTGCAGGCCTATCTGGCCGAGGCCGATCCGGTGGCCGGCCCGGTGCGCGGCGCCGTCGTGCTGTGCCAGGAGTGGTGGGGCCTGAACGCCTACATGCGCGACGTGGCCGAGCGCCACGCCCAGGCCGGCTTCCATGCGCTGGTGCCCGACCTGTACCACGGCCAGATCACCACCGATCCGATCGAGGCGCAGGACCTGATGATCCACGTCATCTACCGCAAGGCCGCCGCCCAGGAGCTGCGCGGCGCGGTCTGCCACCTCAAGGAACACCTCCACAGCGAGAGCGGCAAGGTGGCCATCATCGGCTACAGCTCCGGCTCGGCGCTGGCACTGCTGACGCTGTGCGCGTCGCCCGAGGTCGATGCCGGCGTGCTCTGGTATGGCTACCCGCCGCTGGAGTACATGGAGGCCGAGCGCATCACCGCCCCGGTGCTGGCCCACTGGGCCGACGAGGACGCGTTCTTCCGCCAGGACTTCATCCGCGACCACGAGGCCCTGCTGCGCAGCCACGGCGTGCGCTACACCGGCTACCACTATCCGGCGCCGCACGCCTTCGCCAACGAGACCGCCCAGGGGCCCGGCCCCGGCCGCATGAGCCAGATGCGCTACGACCCGGCCTGGGCCCGCATCGCCTGGGACCGCACGATGGCCTTCCTCGGCGCCGAGCTGCGCCCCGAGCCGCCGCTGCGCCGCCTGCTGACGGGCTGACGGGCTGACGGGCTGACGGGCTGACGGGCTGACGGCCGATCCGAGTGGCCGATCTGAGCGGTCGGGCCGGATGCGGCCGGAGCCGCCTGGCACCGATCCTGCACGGACGACGCCACCCCGTCCGCTTTGCAGGAGATCCGACACCATGGCCACGCCATTGAAGGAAACCATCGCCCGTGTCTTCGAGGAGCCCGGCTGCGACAAGAACGCGGTGAAGAGCGAGAAGGAGCGCAAGAAGGGCTGCACCAAGCAGCTGACGCCCGGCGCCGCGGCCGGTGGCTGCGCCTTCGATGGCGCCAAGATCGCGCTGCAGCCCATCGTCGACGTCGCCCACCTCGTGCACGGCCCGATCGCCTGCGAGGGCAACAGCTGGGACAACCGCCACTCGGCCAGCAGCGGCTCGACGATCTACCGCACCGGCTTCACCACCGACATCCACGAGCTGGACGTGATCCACGGCGCCGAGAAGCGCCTGTTCAAGGCCATCCGCGAGGTGATCGAGAAGCAGGACCCGCCGGCCGTCTTCGTCTACCAGACCTGCGTCACCGGCCTGATCGGCGACGACATCGAGGCGGTGTGCAAGCGCGCCACCGAGAAGTTCGGCAAGCCCGTCGTCCCGGTCAACGCCCCGGGCTTCGCCGGGCCCAAGAACCTGGGCAACAAGCTGGGTGCCGAGGCGCTGCTGACCTACGTGATCGGCACGCAGGAGCCCGCGTACACGACGCCTTACGACATCAACATCATCGGCGAGTACAACCTCAGCGGCGAGCTGTGGCAGATCAAGCCGCTGCTCGACGCGCTCCGCGTGCGCATCCTCAGCTGCATCAGCGGCGACGGGCGCTATGCCGAGGTGGCGTCCTCGCACCGCGCCAAGGCCAACATGATGGTCTGCAGCAAGTCGATGATCAACATCGCCACCCGCATGCAGGAGCGCTACGGCATCCCGTACTTCGAAGGCAGCTTCTACGGCATCAGCGACATGAGCACCACGCTGCGCGAGATCGCCCGCCTGCTGGTCGAGCGCGGCGCCGATGCCGAGCTGAAGGACCGCACCGAGGCGCTGATCGCGGTGGAGGAGGCCCGCGCCTTCGAGCGCATCCGCGCCTACAAGGCGCGCCTGGCCGGCAAGAAGGTGCTGCTGATCACCGGCGGCGTGAAGAGCTGGTCGGTGGTCTCGGCGCTGCAGGAGGCGGGGCTGGAGGTGGTCGGCACCTCGGTGAAGAAGTCCACCCGGGAGGACAAGGAGAAGATCAAGGAGATCATGGGCCTGACCGCCGAGGACAGTGCCCACATGATCGACGACATGACCCCGCGCCAGATGTACGCGATGCTGCGCGACGCGAAGGCCGACATCATGCTGAGCGGCGGCCGCAGCCAGTTCGTCGCGCTCAAGGCCCGCATGCCGTGGATGGACATCAACCAGGAGCGTCACCATGCGTTCGCCGGTTATGAGGGCATGGTCACGATGATCGACGAGATCGACAAGGCCCTGCACAACCCGATGTGGGCCCAGGTGCGCGCCCCGGCCCCCTGGGAGGCGGAGGACCGTCTGCTGCGTGCGCAGAGCGCGCAGCAGCTGGCGGCGGAGGCGGCGCCGGGCTGAGCGCGCGCTGTCCGGCCGGTGCGGATGCCCGCTGCGGTCTGCGGGGCGCCGGATCGGGCCCCGCGCCCCCACCGGGACGGGCGCATGGATCCCGGGTGTCGGGCTTTCTCGATCCGGTATCAAGTCCCGCCCCCGACGGCCGACATGCGCCCCATGGGCGTTCCCTTGCACGACTGTCCGCCGGCGGCCCCGCCGACGCCGACCGCCGCCGCCGCTGCCGATCCGGCATCGGCAGGCACGGCCGTGCCTGCCGCAGGCCTGCGTGTCGGCCCGCGCCTGCGGCGTCTGCTGCAGGGCCCGCTGGCCGATGAGTCGGCCGAGCTGCGGCAGGTGCTGTGGCGCACGTTGGACGAGGTGCCGGCGCTGCAGGCCTTCGAGCTGCTGTGGACGGTGGTGGTCGCGCTGATGGCCTGGCGGGCCAGCGGGGCCGACTGGCCGCTGGCCTGGCTGGCGATCGAGGCGGCCTGCCTGCCGCTGCGCGGGCGGGGCGTGGGCTCGGCCCGCGCCGAGGCCTGGCGGCCGCTGCGCATGACGGCCAATGTGCTGCGTCTGCTGGCGATGGGGCTGGGCGCGATGGCGGCGCTGTGGCTGGGTGATCTGGCGCTGACGGCGTTGGCCCCGGTGCTGGTGGTCGGCATGCTGGCGGTGGTGGTGGCGCGCTGGGCCGCGCTGCCGCGGCTGGCGGCGGCGGTGGTGCTGGTCGACGGGGCCTTGCTGTGGGCCGGGCTGGCGGGCTCGCCGCTGCCGGGGCTGCTCGGCCCCTCGTGCATGATTCCGGCCGGTGCGGCGGCCTTCTGGCTGCTGCTGCACCACAACCACCGGATGCTGCTGCAACTGCTGCAGCTGCAGTTCGAGAACCGCCGCCTGTCGCTGCAGGATCCGCTGACCGGCCTGCCCAACCGGCGCGAGTTCACCGAGCGTCTGGCCCGCCTGCGCGAGGCGGGGCAGTCCACCCGCTTCGCCGTGCTGTGCATGGACCTCGACGGCTTCAAGCGCGTCAACGACCAGCATGGCCATGATGCGGGCGACCAGCTGCTGGCCCAGGTCGCGCAGCGTTTCCGCGGCCTGCTGCGGCAGCAGGATGCGGTGTGCCGTGTCGGTGGCGACGAGTTCGTCGTGCTGCTGCCCGGCGCCGAGGCGACGGTGGCCACCCAGGTCGCGCAGCGCCTGCTGCAGGAGGTGGCGCGCCCGTTCACGCTGCGCGATGGCGTGACGGTGCAGGTGGGGCTGAGCGTGGGCATCGCGCTGTGCCCGGGCGACGGCCAGGACGGCGCCCATCTGCTGCGCGAGGCCGATGCCGCGCTCTACCGCGCCAAGCGGGCGGGCAAGGGCTGCTGGCGCCATGCGGGGGCGTTGGCGGCCGACTGAGCGGCCGCGGTCCGTGTCGGCGCACCGGTCGTCGCGTTTGTCGCGTTCATGCCGCGGGCGGTCCGGCGCTGATCCCGCGCTGATCCCGTACGAAATCGCGCGCTGACAGGCACTTGCAGGCGTCTGCGGTGCTGGCATCCATCCTGCAAAGGGCCTGTCGAGCCCAACGCAGGAGCCCCTCATGGCGCATGTCAGCGAGTCGAAGAAGGCGTGTGCGGTCAATCCGCTGAAGATGAGCGCGCCGCTGGGCGCCAGCTATGCGTTCATGGGCCTGGACAGCTGCATGCCGATGATGCACGGCAGCCAGGGTTGCACGTCCTTCGGTCTGGTGCTGCTGGTGCGGCACTTCAAGGAGGCCATCCCGCTGCAGACCACGGCCATGAACGAGGCCACCACGGTGATGGGCGGCTACGACAACCTCGAGAAGGCCCTCCTCAACATCCGCCAGCGGGCCCGGCCGCAGATGATCGCCATCTGCTCGACCGGGCTGACCGAGACCAAGGGCGACGACGTCGAGGCCTACATCACGCTGGCCCGCAAGAAGCACCCCGAGATCGCCGACACCGAGGTGGTCTACGTCAGCACGCCGGACTATGTCGGTGCCTTCGAGGACGGCTGGTCGCGCGCGGTCGAGGGCGTGATCCGCCAGGTCACCACGCCGTGCGCGGCCGATGCGCCGAAGGACGCCAGCCGCATCGCGGTGCTGCCCGGCTCGCACCTGTCGCCCGGTGATGTCGAGGAGCTGCGCGAGCTGTTCGAGCGCTTCGGCCTGACGCCGGTGATGCTGCCCGACGTGGCCGGCTCGCTCGACGGCCACATCCCCGACGACTGGCTGGGCACCACGCTGGGCGGCACGCCGCTGGAGGCCATCCGCACGCTGGGCCGGTGCGGCCACGCGGTGGCCATCGGCGCGCAGATGAAGCCCGCGGCCGAGCGCCTGCGGCAGCAGTGCGGCGTGCCCTGCACGCTGTTCGACCGCCTGACCGGCCTGGCCGCCAGCGACGCGCTGGTGATGCTGCTGGCGAAACTGAGCGGCCGGCCGGTGCCCGAGCGCGTCAAGCGCCAGCGCAGCCAGCTGGTCGACGCGATGCTCGACGGCCACTTCCACTTCGGCCACAAGAAGGTGGCCATCGGCGCCGAGCCCGATCTGCTGTACGCGGTCGGCAGCTTCCTGGCCGAGATGGGCGCCGAGGTGTCGGTGGCCATCACCACCACCCAGAGCGCGCTCAACGCCCAGGTGCCGGCCAACGAGGTCGTGATCGGCGATCTGGAGGACTTCGAGCAGCTGGCCCGCGCGGCCGATGTCGACCTGCTGATCACCCACTCGCACGGCCGCCAGGCCGCCGAGCGCCTGGGCAAGCCGCTGTTCCGGCTCGGCATCCCGAAGTTCGACCGCATCGGCAATGCCCACAGTTGCCACATCGGCTACCGCGGCACGCGCAACCTGGTCTACGAGCTGGGCAACCTGTTCATCGACCTGATCCCGCACCACGGGCCGCAGGACTGGCCGCTGCAGCCGGCGGCGCTCGACGCGGCGCGCCCGCCCGAGGCGATCACGGTCGCCGTCGATGCCCTCGTGCGCCGCCAGAAGGCCGAGCGTGCGGCCGCGCACGGCCCCGTCCCCACGACCACCCCTGAAGGAGCGTGACATGAAGATCGCCTTCGCGACCCAGGACCAGCAGCGCGTGGACGCGCACTTCGGCTGGGCCAGGCATCTGGCCGTCTACGAGATCGAGCCCACCGGCTACCGCTTCGTCGAGGACTTCGCCTTCGGCGAGGACCTGGCCGAGGACGGCAACGAGGACAAGCTGGCGCCCAAGCTGGCGGCGATCGCCGACTGCGCGATCGTCTACGTGGCGGCCATCGGTGGCAGTGCGGCCGCGCGCGTGGTCGCCAGCAAGATCCACCCGGTGAAGGTGCCGGCGCCCGAGCCCATCCTGGACATCCTGGACAAGCTGCAAGGGGTGCTCCAGGGCACGCCACCGCCCTGGCTGCGCAAGGCCCTGATGAAGGGCCAGGCGCGCAGCGTCGACTTCGAGGACGACGAGGAAGTCAAGTCATGACCACCGATACCGCGACCCCCACCGCCGAGGCCAAGGTCGTTCGCACCGACGAGGAACTGCTGCAGGCCCCCTTCATCCGCGAGCTGATCAAGCAGCTGCGCGCGCAGGACACCCACGGCACCTGGGAGGGCAAGTCCGACCTCACGCTGCTGGCGCCCTACATCCTCACGCCCGAGCAGCGGCGCGAGATGCCGATGATGGGCGACCCGGACCCCGAGACGCTGTGGCGCCTGGACCTGTTCCACAACGCGGTCGGCCTGTGCATCGAGAAGGCCACGAAGTGCATGGTCAGCCCGATGACGAAGATGAGCCACGAGGGCTTCGGCCGCACGGTGCTGACCACCGGCCGGCTGATCGTCGTCAATCGCCATCTGCGGGACGTCCATCGTTTCGGTTATGCGAGCCTGGCCAAGCTGGCCGAGGCTGGCAACAAGCTGGTCACCGAAGGCATTGGCATGGTCGAGAAGTACCGCGAAGTCGCCACCTGGGGAGCGTGAAACCATGAGCGAGACCGTCGACGTCGACGCCCTGAAGGCCGAGATCAAGAAGCTCAATGCCAAGGCCACGCAGGCCAAGATGGACCTGCACGACCTCAGCGAGGAGCTGCCCACCCACTGGGAGCGCATCCCCGAGGTGGCCCGGACCGCCCACGACGCGCATGCGGCGCTGATCGCCGCCCGCGCGCGGCTGGCCGCGGCCAGCGCCTGAAGCGCCGGTCCGGCCGCCGCCGTTGCCCGGACCGCTGACGCCTGAACCGAGGAGTCCGCCTTGAGCACGTTCACCATCACCATGCCCTCGGGCGAGACCTGGACGCCGACCTTCGTCCAGGAGATCAACGAGGACACCTGCATCGGCTGCGGCCGCTGCTTCCGCGTCTGTCCGCGCGGCGTGCTCGAACTCGTCGGCCTCGACGACGAGGGAAACCGCATCGCCGTCGGTGACGACGACGATGACGCCGAGTACGAGAAGAAGGTGATGACCATCGCGCACCAGGCGCTGTGCATCGGCTGCACCGCCTGCGCGAAGATCTGCCCGAAGAAGTGCTACACCCATGCTGCAGCGGCGGTGTGAGGGCGAACGGAGCCCGCTGATGGGAGACCGTCCGTCCCCGCTCGCGCTGCTGGCACTGGCCCGGCCGGTGCCGCTGGCGCTCTCGCGCATCGCCCGCCGTGGCGACGAGATCGAGGAGGTGCGTGCGCTGCTGCTGGCGCATGCCGATCCGGCCGTGGCCACGCCGGCCGAGATCGCGGCCCTGGCGCAGACCGTGGCCGTCGCCTGCCTGGGCGACGACCACCTGTGGCAGGACCTGCAGCTGCCCGACCGGGCCGCGCTCGGCGCGCTGATGTCGCGGTTCTTTCCGACCCTGGCGGCACGGAACGACCGCGACATGAAGTGGAAGAAGTTCCTCTACAAGCAGCTGTGCGAGCAGGCCGGGCTGATGATCTGCAAGGCGCCGAGCTGCGCGGTGTGCAGCGACCACGCGCTCTGCTTCGGGCCCGGGACCTGAGCCGGCGCGGCCCCTCATTTCCGGCGATCAGGCCGGGGTGCGCTCCCTAGCATGCGGTGATGTGATCCGGATGGTCCGCCCTCGGCGGCGGCGGGTCACGACCGACCGCCGCATGACCCCCAAGCCCACGTTCCGCCACGACATCCACGCGCTGCGCGCCCTCGCCGTCACGCTGGTGGTGCTGTACCACTTCGATGTGCGGGGCTTTGCCGCGGGCTTCATCGGCGTCGATGTCTTCTTCGTCATCTCGGGCTATCTGATGACGCAGATCGCCTGGGGTGGCCTGGCGCGCGGCGATTTCTCGTATCCGCGCTTCCTGCTCGCGCGGGCGCTGCGCATCTGGCCGGCGCTGGTGGTGATGGTGCTGTCGCTGCTGGCCCTGGGAGCCGTGCTGCTGCCGCCGGCCGACTATGCGGCCCTCGGCCGGCAGGCCGTCCATGCCCTGCTGTTCGTCAGCCACCATCTGTTCAACGAGGGCCTGGGCTACTTCAACAGCGGGGTCGAGGAGCGCTGGCTGTTGCACACCTGGTCGCTCAGCGTGGAATGGCAGTTCTACATGCTGTACCCGCTGGGGCTGATGGGCCTGGCCGCCATCCTCAGGGGCTTCCCGGCCGATGCCGGGCAGCAGGCGCGGCGGGCCACCGGCGTGCTGGTGGCCCTCACCGTGCTGGGCTTCGGCTATGGCGTGTGGCTGACCCGCCAGGACCCCTCGCAGGCCTTCTTCTCGCTGGCCGCACGCAGCGGGGAGATGCTCGCCGGCGGCCTCGTCTTCCTGCTGCGGGAGTGGCCGGCGCGGCTGTCGCCGGCCTGGCGCCATGGGCTGCGGGCCGCGGCCTTGCTGATCCTCGTCGGCTGCCTGCTGGCCGGCCGTGGCCACCGCTGGGAGCCGCAGTGGCCGGGTGCGCTGGCGCTGTGGCCGGTGCTGGCCGCCGTGCTCTACCTGATCGCCGGACAGGGGGTGGCCGGTGGCTGGACGTGGGCCGTCGAGCGCACGGCCGTCGTGCAGGCGCTGGGCCGCTGGTCGTACTCGATCTATCTGTGGCACTGGCCGCTGATGGTGGCCTGCCACTACGCGGTGGCCAGCGCGCAGTGGAGCGGCCCGGCCGCGCGGCTGGCCGGCATCGCCGCCAGCGTGGCGCTGGGCGCGCTGTCCTTCCGCTGGATCGAGCGGCCGGTCGCCACACGGGTGCAGCCGGCCATCGGCCACTGGCGGCTCACCGTGCCGGCCGTGGCCCTGGGCGCCGGTGCGCTGGCCGGGCTGGCGGTGCTGGCCAGCCAGGGCTGGCCGGCGCGGCTGGGCGGGCGCGAGCCGGCGCTGATGGCCCTGCAGGCGCAGGTCGGCCAGGCGCTGGCTCCGGACGACTGCGAGCGTGCCTTGCTCGGGCCGTCGGAGCTGGTCTTCTGCGAGCTCAACGCCCAGGCCCCGGGCCCACGCATCGTCGTGCTCGGCGATTCCCGGGCCCAGCATCTGTACGCCTGGTTCGCGCGCCATGCGCGGCAGCCGGTGCGTTTCGCGCTGTCACCCGGTTGTCCGCCGATTCCGGCCACCAACCGCAAGGACCACGGTTTCCGCTGCCACGAGGTGTTCGAGCGCCTGCGCCAGCGCGCGCTGGCCGATCCGGTGGACACCGTCGTGCTGTCGGGCAACTGGGCCGCGCTCGACCAGCAGCCGTCCAACCTCTGCCAGGTGGCCGACGGCCGCTGCCGGGAGCTCGATGCCGATGGCCACCGCGCTGCGGCGGTGCACGAGGGCGCCCGGCTGCTGGACGCGCTGGCCGGCCGCGGCCTGCAGGTGGTGCTGGTGCGGCCGACGCCGCAGGCGAGCACCAGCATCGGGCCGCTGGCCCTGCGCCGCGCGCTGTGGGGCCAGGCGCCGCTGCAGACCTTCCCCGATCCGGACTGGGCGGCGCGCCATGGCGACCGCTTCCTCGACGACATGGTGGCGGCGGCGGCCCACGGCGCGGCCGTGCGCCAGATCGACCTGCGCCCGGCCTACTGCCGCGACGGCCGCTGCGAGGCCCATGACGCGCGGCGCGGCCTGCCGGTCTACCGCGACGACAACCACTTCCTGCCGGCGTGGATCGTCCACCACGGGGATGTGCTGACGGCGGCGCTGGCGCGCTGAGCGCCGCCGCGCTGCCGCCGTGGGCTCAGCGCCCGCCGTCGGCGGTGGTGGCGGTGGCCGTGGAGGCCGTGGCCAGCGGCACCCAGGCCTGCAGATGGCCGAGCATGGCCTTGTAGGGCAGCAGCAGCACGGCGGCCATCAGCCACTTGATGGCCAGGTCGCCGGCGGCCAGCTGCAGCCAGGGCACGTCGGTGCCGGCGAAGGCGATGCCGAAGAACAGGCCGGTGTCGATCACCGAGGCGACGACCGAGCCGATCAGCGGCGCCTTCCACCAGCTCTGCGCGCGCCAGGCGTTGAACACCGAGATGTCCAGCCACTGCGCGACGATGAAGGCCGTGCCCGAGGCCAGCGCGATGCGCGCATCGGCCAGCCAGACCGACAGCACGACGGCCAGCGCGAAGCCGGCCCAGGCCACGCGGCGCGCGGCGGCCATGCCGACGGCGCGGTTGGTCAGGTCGGTGACGAGGAAGACCACCGGGTAGGTGAAGGCGCCCCAGGTCAGCCAGTCGTTGATCGGGTACTGGACGGCCCAGTTCGACAGCGCGATGACCAGCGTCATCGCCAGGATCGGGCGCCACAGCGCGGCGAGGCCGGGCGTGGCCGGCCGGGTGTCTTCGGATGCGTGCATGGCGCGATTGTCGCCAAGCCGGGGCCGACCCCGGCTGCGGTGCGGTCTGGCGCGCGACGATGCGCGCCGGTCCGCTCAGGCCGCCGGTGCGGCGGCGGTCTTCGGCGTCAGCGCGGCGCGGTGGCGTTCGACGGCCTCGCGCACCATCGGATGCAGCTCGGCGCAGCCGGGGCCGTCGAGCGCGTCCAGCAGCGTGCGCCGCATCCGCGGCTCCCAGAACTTGCGCAGGTGCTCGGCGATGCCGTCGAGCGCCTCGGGGCGGTCGGGCATGGCCTCGAAGAACTGGCCGATGCGGTTGGCCATGTGGACCAGGTGGGCGATGTCCATGGGGATGCGGTGGCGGGCGGGTGGGGGGATGAAGGGCGGGCGCGGCGTGGGGGGCGGCCTCAGGCGGCCGGCAGGCCGAAGCGTGCGGCCTCGGTGTAGGCCACCAGATCGTCGCCGCGGGCGAAGCCGGCCAGGGCCAGGCCGGCCTCGCGGGCGACCTGCACGGCCAGCGCCGTCGGCGCCGAGACGGCCACCAGCGTGCCGATGCCGACGCTGGCGGCCTTCTGCACCATCTCCACGCTGGCGCGGCTGGTGATGCAGACGAAACCCTGGTCCGGCGCGCAGGCGGCGCGGGTGGCGGCATCGGCGCGCGCGTCACGCCGCGTGCGCTGCAGCGCGCCGATCAGCTTGTCGAGCGCGTTGTGGCGGCCGACGTCCTCGCGCGCCAGGCGCACCGTGCCGTCGGGCGCGCACCAGGCGGCGGCATGGGTGGCGCCGGTCAGCTGCTGCAGGCCCTGGTGGGCGCGCAGGCCGCGCAGCGCGGCGGCCACGGCTGCGGTCGTCAGCACCGGCGGGAGGCCGAAGGTGCCGGGTGCGGGCAGGGCGCGCCGCACCTGGGCCAGGCTGTCGGTGCCGCACAGGCCGCAGCCGGTGCGCCCGGCCAGGCTGCGGCGGCGCTCCTTCAGGCGGGCGAGGGCGGCCGAGGCCACCTCCAGCTGCAGCGTCAGGCCGTCGCAGCCGGGCTCGATGTCGACGCCGTAGAGCTCGTCGGCCGTGCGCAGCAGGCCCTCGCTGAGGCTGAAGCCCAGCGCGAAGTCCTCCAGATCGGCCGGGCTGGCCAGCATCACCGCATGGCTGATGCCGTTGTAGACGAGGGCCACCGGCACCTCGTCGGCCAGCCAGTCGCTGTCCTGGCGCAGCCGGCCGTCGCGCCAGATGGCGACCGGCGCGCGCTGTGCGCCCGGCGGCACCAGCGGCGCGTCGTCGGGCTTCACTGGCCCACCACCTCGGCCGGCGCGCTGGCCGCGGCGAGCGCCGCCAGCTGGTCGCGGTTGAAGGTCGCGTACTGCTGCTGCCATTCGGACGGCTGGCTGACCGGCAGCACCTGCACCGCCGTCACCTTGTACTCGGGGCAGTTGGTGGCCCAGTCCGACGAATCGGTGGTGATGACGTTGGCGCCGCTCTCGGGGAAGTGGAAGGTGGTGTAGACCACGCCCGGCTGCATGCGCTCGCTGACGACGGCGCGCAGCACGGTCTGGCCGGCGCGGCTCTCGATGCCGACCCAGTCGCCGTCGCGGATGCCGCGCTCCTGCGCGTCGTGCGGGTGCAGCTCCAGCCGGTCCTCGTCGTGCCACTGGTTGTTCGGCGTGCGCCGCGTCTGCGCGCCGACGTTGTACTGGCTGAGGATGCGGCCGGTGGTCAGCAGCAGCGGGAAGCGGCGCGTCACCTTCTCGTCCGTGGCCACGTACTGGGTGATGATGAAGCGGCCCTTGCCGCGCACGAACTTCTCGCGGTGCATGATGGCCGTGCCGGCCTCGTCGGTGGACTCGTTGCACGGCCACTGCACGCTGCCCAGGCGATCGAGCTTGGCATAGCTGACGCCGGCGAAGCTGGGCGTCAGCGCCGCGATCTCGGCCATGATCTCCTCAGGATGGCGGTAGGCCATCGGGTAGCCGAGGGCGTTGGCCAGCTTCTGCGTCACCTCCCAGTCGGCCAGGCCGGCCAGCGGGCGCATCACCTGGCGCACGCGGCTGATGCGGCGCTCGGCATTGGTGAAGGTGCCGTCCTTCTCCAGGAAGGACGAGCCCGGCAGCAGCACGTGGGCGTACTTGGCCGTCTCGTTGAGGAAGATGTCCTGCACCACGATGCAGTCCATGGCCGACAGCGCGGCCGCCACATGCTGGGTGTTGGGGTCGCTCTGGACGATGTCCTCGCCCTGGCAGTACAGGCCGCGGAAGCTGCCGTCGAGCGCGGCCTCGAACATGTTCGGGATGCGCAGGCCCGGCTCCGGATCCAGCGTGACGCCCCAGGCCGCCTCGAACTGGCCGCGCACCGTGCTGTCGCTGATGTGGCGGTAGCCGGGCAGCTCGTGCGGGAAGCTGCCCATGTCGCAGCTGCCCTGCACGTTGTTCTGGCCGCGCAGCGGGTTCACGCCCACGCCCTCGCGGCCGACCATGCCGCAGGCCATCGCCAGGTTGGCGATGCCCATCACCATCGTGCTGCCCTGCGCGTGCTCGGTCACGCCCAGGCCGTAGTAGATGGCCGAGTTGGGGCCGGCCGCGTACAGGCGGGCGGCGGCGCGCACCTCGGCCGCCGGCACGCCGGTGGCCGCCTCCAGCGCCTCGGGCGAGTTCTCGGGCCTGGCGACGAAGTCGCGCCACTCGTTGAAGCTCTTGGTGTCGCAGCGCTCGGCGACGTAGGCCTCGTCGACCAGACCCTCGGTGACGACGACGTGGGCCAGCGCGCTGATCATCGCCACGTTGGTGCCGGGCTTGAGCGGCAGGTGGTGCTGCGCCTTGACGTGCGGGCTGCTGACCAGATCGATCTGGCGCGGGTCGATGACGACCAGCTTCGCGCCCTGGCGCACGCGGCGCTTCAGGCGCGAGGCGAACACCGGGTGGGCGTCGCTCGGATTGGCGCCGATGACCAGGATCACGTCGGCATGGCGCACGCTGCGGAAGGTCTGCGTGCCGGCCGAGGTGCCGAAGGTCTGGCCCAGGCCGTAGCCGGTGGGCGAGTGGCAGACGCGGGCGCAGGTGTCGACGTTGTTGGTGCCGAAGGCCGCGCGGATCAGCTTCTGCACGAGGTAGGTCTCCTCGTTCGTGCAGCGGCTGGAGGTGATGCCGCCGACGCTGTCCTTGCCGTGCTTCGCCTGGATGGCCTTGAAGCGCGCGGCGGCGTGTCCGATGGCCTCGTCCCAGCTGACCTCGCGCCACGGATCGGTGATGCGGTCGCGGATCATCGGCTTCGTGATCCGGTCCTTGTGGGTGGCGTAGCTCCAGGCGAAGCGGCCCTTGATGCAGCTGTGGCCGTCGTTGGCCTGACCGTCCTTCCACGGCGTCATGCGCACGACGGTCTCGCCCTTCATCTCGGCCTTGAAGCTGCAGCCCACGCCGCAGTAGGCGCAGGTGGTGACCACGCTGTGCTCGGGCTGGCCGAGCTCGATGACGGTCTTCTCCTGCAGCGTGGCGGTCGGGCAGGCCTGGACGCAGGCGCCGCAGCTCACGCACTCGCTGCCCATGAAGGGCTGGCTCTGGCCGGGCGAGACGCGGCTCTCGAAGCCGCGGCCGGCGATCGTCAGCGCGAAGGTGCCCTGCACCTCCTCACAGGCGCGCACGCAGCGGTTGCAGACGATGCACTTGGACGCGTCGTAGGTGAAATAGGGGTTGGACTCGTCCTTGGCCGCGTCGCAGTGGTGGGCGCCGGCGACGCCCTCGATCGCCTGCCCGGCCACGCCGTAGCGCACGTTGCGCAGGCCGACGACGCCGGCCTGGGTCTGCAGCTCGCAGTCGCCGTTGGCGCTGCAGGTCAGGCAGTCCAGCGGATGGTCGGAGATGTAGAGCTCCATCACGTTGCGGCGCAGCTTCTGCAGCTGGCCGTTCTGCGTGTGGACGACCATGCCGGCCTCGGCCGGCGTGGTGCAGCTGGCCGGATAGCCGCGGCGGCCCTCGATCTGCACCAGGCACAGCCGGCACGAGCCGAAGGGCTCCAGGCTGTCGGTGGCGCAGAGCTTGGGCACCTGCACGCCGGCCTGGCTGGCCGCGCGCATCAGGCTCGTGCCCTGGGGCACGGTGACGGCCTGGCCGTCGATGGTCAGCGTGACCTGCACGGCGCTCTCGCGCTCGGGCGTGCCGTGGTCGATCTCGGGGGCGTGGTGGTGCAGCATGGCGGGTGTCTCCTCGGGATCGGCGTCAGGCGCGGGCCGGGGTGGTGGCCGTGGGGGCCGCGGTGGCCGGGGCCGCATCGGTCAGGCCGAAGTCCTGCGGCCAGTGGTTGAGGGCGGACAGCACGGGGTAGGGCGTCATGCCGCCCATCGCGCACAGGCTGCCGCTGATCATGGTGTCGCACAGGTCGCGCAGCAGCTCGACCTGCTGCGTCTTCTTCTCGCCCTGGGCGCGGGTGATGCGGTCGATGACCTCGACGCCGCGCGTCGAGCCGATGCGGCAGGGCGTGCACTTGCCGCAGCTCTCCAGTGCGCAGAATTCCATGGCGTAGCGGGCCAGGGCCTGCAGGTCGGCGGTGTCGTCGTGCACGACCACGCCGCCGTGGCCGACGACCGCGCCGATGGCGGCATAGGCCTCGTAGTCCAGCGGCACGTCCCACTGCGCTTCGGGCACGTAGGCGCCCAGCGGGCCGCCGACCTGGATCGCCTTGACCGGCCGGCCGCTGCGCGTGCCGCCGCCGAAGCCGAACACCAGCTCGCGCAGCGTCAGGCCGAAGGCCTTCTCGACCAGGCCGCCGTGACGGATGTTGCCGGCCAGCTGGAAGGGCAGGGTGCCGTGCGAGCGGCCGACGCCGTAGTCGCGGTAGAACGGCGCGCCGCGCGCCAGGATCACCGGCACGCTGGCGAAGGTGATCACGTTGTTGATGACGGTGGGCTGGCCGAACAGGCCCTGCAGCGCCGGCAGCGGCGGCTTGGCGCGCACGATGCCGCGCTTGCCCTCGATGCTCTCCAGCATCGCCGTCTCCTCGCCGCAGACGTAGGCGCCGGCGGCCATGCGCACCTCCAGGTGGACGGCGCGGCCCGAGCCCAGCACGTCGTCGCCGAGGAAGCCGGCGGCGGTGGCGCGCGCGATGGCCTCGGTCATCGTCGCCACCGCGTGCGGGTATTCGCTGCGGATGTAGATGTAGCCCCGGGTGGCGCCGACGGTCAGCGCGGCGATCGTCATGCCCTCGATCAGCATGTACGGGTCGCCCTCCATCGTCATGCGGTCGCTGTAGGTGCCGCTGTCGCCCTCGTCGGCATTGCAGACCACGTACTTCTGCACGGCCTGCGCCAGCGCCACCGTCTTCCACTTGATGCCGGCCGGGAAGGCGGCGCCGCCGCGGCCGCGCAGGCCGCTGTGGGTGACCTCGTGCAGCAGCGCGTCGCGGTCGAGCGCCAGGTCCTGGATCGCGCGCTTCAGGCCGGCCCAGCCCTCGTGGGCGGCGTAGTCGTCCAGGCTCAGCGGATCGGTCACGCCCATGCGGCGGAAGGTCAGCCGCTCCTGCAGGGCCAGGAAGGGGATCTGCTCGGTCACGCCGTGGCGCAGCGGGTGGGCGATGACGTCGCCCTGGGCGTCCAGCCCGCCGGTCAGCAGGCCGGCGTCGAGCAGGCCGGGGATGTCCTCGGGCGCGACCGGGCCGTAGGCGATGCGGCCCTGCGGCGTGCTGACCTCGACCAGCGGCTCCAGCCAGAACAGGCCGCGCGAGCCGTTGCGCACGAGGTTCAGCGCGTGGCCGCGGGCGGCGCAGGCCTGCTGCAGCGCGGTGGCGACGGCGTCCGCGCCGGCGGCGAGGGCGGCCGAGTCGCGGGGGATGTGGACGGTGACGGGGGCGGTGGACATCGGGGGCTCCGGGCGGCGGCGGTCGGTCGGCAGGCGGGGGCGGGGCGGTCGGGCCTGCGCGGGCTCAGGCGCGGGCCGACAGCGCGGTGGCCGCCGGTGCGCCGTCGGCCGGGTTCAGCCCGTGCGCATCGGCCAGCGCCTGCAGCCGCTGCGGCGTGCAGCGCGCGATCGGCTGGCCGTCGAAGGTGGCGGCCGGGCTCTGCGCGCACAGGCCCAGGCAGTAGACCGGCTCGACGGTGACGGCGCCGTCGGCGCGCGTGGCGTGGTCGTCGCAGCCCAGGATGCGCTGCGCGGCTTCGGCCAGCGCCTCGCTGCCGCAGGCGCGGCAGGCCTCGGCGCGGCAGATCTGCAGCACGTGGCGGCCCGGCGGCGTGCGGCGGAAGTGGTGGTAGTAGCTGATCACGCCGTGCACCTCGGCGCGCGACAGGTTCAGCGCCGGGGCGATCAGCGGGACCACCTCGTCGGGCACGTGGCCGAGGGCGTCCTGCACCGCGTGCAGCAGTGGCAGCAGCGCACCGGGGCGGTCCTTGTGCGCGTCGATCAGCGGTTGCAGTCGGGCCTGCAGCTGCGGGAGGGCAAGGGCGGTCATCGCGGCGACGTCGGGCGGAGGGCTGGAGGGCGCGCGCAGGCCGGGCGGCGGCTGCGGCAGGGATCGGCATCCTCGCGCGGCCGCGGCCGTGCTGCAATATGAGCCGGTGTGCCCCTGCCATATGCGGCGCGCCGCCTAAGCAACAACCCTGGGGGCACGGCACGCCGCGCCGCCCCCTGCCGAACCGCCTTCCGATGAGCGCTGCCGACGGCCATCTGCCGGACCCTGCCGACCTGCCCGATGACCTGCCGGACCCGCGGCCCGGTGAGGCGTCCGACGGGCCGCCGGCCGCCCCGCGTCCGGCCGCGCCGACGATCTCGATCAGCCCGCGCTGGAACGTCCAGGGCGCCGACGGCGCGGCCCTGCCGGCGCGCCTGATCGAGCTGCTGGTGCAGGTGCACGGGCTGGGCAGCCTGCTGTCGGCCTGCCAGGCGCTGGGCCTGTCCTACCGCCATGGCTGGGACCTGGTGCGCCAGGGCGAGGCGGTGCTGGGCGCCACGCTGCTGCACATGGAGCGCGGCAAGGGCTCGACGCTGTCGGCCCTCGGCGAGAAGCTGGTGTGGGCCGACCGCCGCATCCAGGCGCGGCTCAGCCCGGTGCTGGAGACGCTGGCCTCCGAGCTGGGGGCCGAGCTGGCGCGGGTGGCGGCCGATCCGCCGCCGGCGCTGCGCATCCAGGCCAGCCACGGCTTCGCCATCGAGCGCCTGGTCGAGGCGCTGACGCGCGAGGGCCTGGCCATCGAGCGCCGCTACGACAGCAGCACCGCCGCCGTGGCCGCGCTGCGCGACGGCGTGTGCGACGTGGCCGGCCTGCACATCCCGCTCGGGCCGCTGCAGGCCCCGGCGCTGCAGCACTACCGGCGCTGGCTGGCCCCGGTCGACGGCCTGCGCCTGATCGACGTGGCCACGCGGCGCCAGGGCCTGATCGTGGCGCCGGGCAATCCGCGCAAGGTCTACGAGCTGGCCGATCTGCTGCGCCCGGGCCTGCGCTTCATCAACCGCCAGCCGGGCTCGGGCACGCGCTTCCTGCTCGAAGGGCTGCTGCGCGAGGCCGGGCTGGAGCCGACCCACATCGCCCACTTCGAGCAGGCCGAGTACACCCATGCGGCGGTGGCCGCCTTCGTCGCCAGCGGCATGGCCGACGTCGGTTTCGGCCTGGAGACGCCGGCGCGCCAGTTCGGCCTGGACTTCGTGCCGCTGGCGCGCGAGCGCTACTTCCTGGTCTGCAGCGAGGCCGCACTGGGCCGCCCGGCCCTGCAGCGCGTGCTGGCGGTGCTGGGCAGCGCGGCCTATGCCGCCAGCGTCGACGCGCTGCCGGGCTACGCGGCCGCGCACAGCGGCCGCGTGCAGGCCTTCGACGCGGCCTGGGGCTGAGCCTGATGCGCTGACGGGCGGCCGGCGACCGGCCGCCGCGGCTCAGGGGCTCAGGGGCTCAGAAGAACACGATGCCGCCGAGGGCGATGCCGTTCTGGCGTGCCTTGGCGCCGGCGCCGTTCTTGGACTCGGTGCGGCTCAGTTCGCCGACCAGGGTCACCGAGGTGGTCAGGTTGTAGTACGCGCCCACCGTGGTGTTGGCGTTGGACTTGAAGGCGGCCGCGGCGGCGTCCTTCATCGTCGTCTCGCCCAGCGACAGGCCGAGCTTGAGCTTGGGCGCCACGGCGACCTTGCCCTGCAGCAGCCAGTTGGTCTGCTTGGCGTCACCGCTGTCGCCGTCGGCCAGCATGCCCAGGCCCTTGCCGGTCTGCAGATTGCCCAGCAGCTCGACGCCGCCCAGCGTGGCCTTGGCACCGACCTCGACGCCGTTCATCGTGAAGTCGTCGGCCGCGGTCGCGCCCTCGAACTTCTGCGTCTTGGCGCCGACCCAGGCCTTGGCGCCGCCGCCCACGTCGACCGTGGCCAGGGCCTGCAGCTGCGGGCTGCGGCCGGCGTCAGCGCTGCCGTCGACCGGGCTCATCACGCCCACCGACAGCGCCACCGGGCCCATGGCCGGGGCCGACCAGGTGAACTGGCCGTAGTGGCCCAGATAGCTGTAGCCGGCGCCGATGTGGCCCAGCGAGACGCGGCCCTGCTGGGTGGCGCGGGTCGGCGCGCCGACGCCCAGCAGCGTCATGTCCGACAGGATGGCGGTCGAGCCGAACAGGCCGTAGTCACGGCCCAGCTTGAAGGTGCCCATGCCGGCGTTGCCCAGCGTCATGAAGCCCTGGCGCACGTCGACGCCGCTGTTGGCGCCGATGGCGCTGTCGGTCGAGACGGCCGAGCCGATCATCAGCGTCACGCCGATGTCCACGCCGTCCTGCGTGGTCTTGCCGGTGGCCACCAGCGCGTTGGGCAGCAGGCCGTTGCCGATCGTGGTGTGGCCGCTCTTGCCGCCGCAGCCCAGGGTCTTGCCGGCCAGGCCGATGTCGACCGCGCCGCTGCACGAGGCGCTGGTGTAGTAGGCGTTGACGAAGCCGCCCAGCGTCAGGTCCCAGTCCCCGGCCTTGAAGCCGGCGGCCTGGCTGGCCGGGGCCAGCGCGAGCAGGGCGGCGGCAAGGGCGGCCGGGCGCAGGGTACGGATCGAAGTGCGGGTCATCTGGAGTCTCCTCGGGGGCGGCGCTCGCGGCGCCAGTCGTCATGGGAAGGTCGCCGTGCGGGCGACCGGCGCGGCGTGGGTTCCGCCGCGACCGGGGCCAGCCAGCGCAACGCCTGTGCCAGGCCCGGCCAGGCCCGGCCGGGTCCGCGGCGGCCGGCCGGGCCGTGTTCCCGGTCCTTCACGGACTGTGTCCGCCGGTGACGTTCCGGGCCGTTGGAGCGTGGCGCGCTGGATCGCTGGCGTCCCGTCCGGGTCGTTCTGGCGCAGCGCGACGCGCCACGGCGTGACCGCGCGGCCGTGGCCTGTGCGAGCCCGGCGCAGGCTGCGGGAAAACGCTGCGCCGGCCGTTCGGGCCGCCCGCGTGCCGGGCCGGGGCGCTGTCCCCGGGGCGACCCTGTGCCGGCTTGGGGCGTGGCCGCCGGCAGGGCGCGTGTTGACCCGATCCGATGCGCTCAGATCCGGCCCGGGGCGCTGCGCCCGGTCGCCTGCCGGCCCCGGTCCCGCGGGTTGATCCCGAGGGCCGGATGCCCGGTGGGACAGGTGAGACGGCCTTCAGGCCCCCGCCCGGCGCGTTCCCGCCTGCGGCGCGCGGCCGTGTTCCCGGTGCCGACCCCCGCATCGGCGCGCCGGACCGCCGGCCGTGCCCGCCGCTGGTCGATCACGGGACGCTCCGCGCCGGCGTCGCAATGCCGACAAATCCGACAGCCGTCGGCCGGCCCGCGGCGGCCTCGATCTGCCACCGCATTCCGCAGGCAAGTGACTGAATCCGCGAGGGTTTTGCGCTGGATCAGCGGCCCCGCCGGGCTTGGCATGGTCCCTGCGATGAGGGCTGCGAGCCAGCCAGGAGCCCCCACCATGAACACCAGCGTCCCGAGCAAGCCGATCTACCTCGACTACGCGGCCACCACGCCCTGCGACCCGCGGGTGGTGCAGGTGATGGTGCCCTATCTGTACGAGAACTTCGGCAACCCCGCCTCGCGCAGCCACGCCTGGGGCTGGGCCGCCGAGGAAGCGGTCGAGATCGCCCGTGAACACGTGGCCGCGCTGATCGGCGCCGACCCGCGCGAGATCGTCTGGACCTCGGGCGCCACCGAGTCCGACAACCTGGCGATCAAGGGCGCGGCCCAGTTCCACCGCGCCAAGGGCCGGCACCTGATCACGGTGAAGACCGAGCACAAGGCGGTGCTGGACACGATGCGCGAGCTGGAGCGCACCGGCTTCGAGGTCACCTACCTCGACGTCCAAGGCGATGGTCTGCTCGATCTGGCGGCGCTCAAGGCCGCGATCCGACCCGACACCCTCCTGGTCTCGGTGATGTACGTGAACAACGAGATCGGCGTGATCCAGGACATCCCGGCCATCGGCGCGCTGTGCCGCGCCCAGGGCGTCCTGCTGCACGTCGACGCGGCCCAGGCCACCGGCAAGGTCGCCATCGATCTGTCCAGCCTGCCGGTCGACCTGATGAGCCTGTCGGCGCACAAGACCTACGGCCCCAAGGGCATCGGCGCCCTCTACGTGCGGCGCAAGCCGCGCGTGCGCATCGAGGCGCAGATGCACGGCGGCGGCCACGAGCGCGGCCTGCGCTCGGGCACGCTGGCCACGCACCAGATCGCCGGCATGGGTGAGGCCTATCGCCTGGCCAAGGAGCACATGGCGACCGAGAACGCGCGCATCCGCAGCCTGCGCGACCGCCTGCTGTCCGGCCTGCAGGACATCCCCGAGGTGCGCGTCAACGGCCATCTGGCGCGGCGCGTCGCGCAGAACCTGAACATCAGCTTCCAGTTCGTCGAGGGCGAATCGCTGCTGATGGGCATGAAGGCGATCGCGGTGTCCAGTGGCTCGGCCTGCACCTCGGCCAGCCTGGAGCCCAGCTATGTGCTGCGCGCGCTCGGCCTGAGCGACGAGGTCGCGCACAGCTCGATCCGCTTCTCGATCGGCCGCTTCACCACGCCGGCCGACATCGACGCGGCCATCGCGCACACCCGGGCCACGGTCGAACGCCTGCGGTCCTTGAGCCCGCTGTGGGACATGCACGTGGCCGGCATCGACCTGAACCGTGTCCAGTGGGCCGAACACTGAGCGGCCCAACCCTTTTTCTCAGGAGTCCGTCATGGCATACAGCGAACAGGTCATCGACCACTACGAGAACCCGCGCAACGTCGGCGGCTTCGAGGCCACCGACGACGAGGTCGGCACCGGCATGGTCGGTGCGCCGGCCTGCGGCGACGTGATGAAGCTGCAGATCAAGGTCAACCCCGCGACCGGCGTCATCGAGGACGCCCGCTTCAAGACCTACGGATGCGGCTCGGCCATCGCGTCGAGCTCGCTGGTCACCGAGTGGGTCAAGGGCAAGACGCTGGACCAGGCGCTCGAGATCAAGAACACGGCCATCGCCGAGGAACTGGCGCTGCCGCCGGTCAAGATCCACTGCTCGATCCTGGCCGAGGACGCGATCAAGGCCGCGGTCAGCGACTACCGAACGCGGCATCTGGGCGGCAGCGGCACGCTGGAGAAGGCCGCTTGCGCGCCGGCCGACGCCCACAGCCACGCGGCCTGACCGTCGACGGCCGACGGCCGACGACCACCTGCGCGACTGCGCGACCGCGGGCACCGTCGGCCCGCATCCACCTGACGTCCGTTCACCGGAGACTCTCCCATGTCCGCCTGCCAATCCCATGCCGCCAGTGGCTCGTCCTGCTCGTCCAGCGCCACCCTGGCACCGCCGCTGATGCCGGTGTCGCCGGTTCTGTCGGTGCTGCCCGAGGGCACCGACCCCCTCGTCGTCTCCGAGGCGGTGATCGCCAAGGTCGGCGAGATGCTGGCCGAGGAGAACGACCCCAACCTGCAGCTGCGCATCTTCGTCACCGGTGGTGGCTGCTCGGGCTTCCAGTACGGCTTCGCCTTCGACGACGAGAAGAAGGAGGACGACGTGCGCGTGCAGAAGGGCCCGGTCACCGTCGTCGTCGACGCGATGAGCCTGCAGTACCTGATGGGCGCCGAGATCGACTACGAGGACAAGCTCGAAGGCGCGCGCTTCGTGATCCGCAATCCGAACGCCAGCAGCACCTGCGGCTGCGGTAGCTCGTTCTCGGTCTGAAGCGGCTTCGCCCTTCGGTTCCCCACCGTCCACATCAGGGAGCGTTCCACATGACCATCAGCGTCACCCCGAAGGCCGCCGTGCAGATCCGCAAGGCGCTGGAGAAGCGCGGCGGCGGGATCGGCCTGCGCGTTGCCGTCAAGACCAGCGGCTGCTCGGGCTATGCCTATGCGCTGGAGTTCGCCGACGAGGCCAGCGAGGCCGATCTGTGCTTCGCCAGCGAGGGCGTCACGGTGCTGGTCGACCCGACCAGCCTGCCGATCATCGACGGCACCCAGCTCGACTGGGTGCGCGAGGGCCTGAACGAGGGCTTCAAGTTCAACAACCCGAACGCGACGGCCAACTGTGGCTGTGGTGAGTCCTTCGCGGTCTGAATCTCCCCCCCCCCGAAGCGGGCAAGCCCGCTCCCCCCCAGGGGGGCGCCGCTGGCGGCCCGGCGGAGCCGGTTCCGCGGCGGCTGCTGGGTTTCGGCTCTGGCAGTCGTTGGCTGTCGGCATGCGGTTTGCGGGGCCGTGGTCCGTCTGAGTCACTTGTGAGGTAGCCGACATGGCTTTGCTGCAGATCGCCGAACCCGGCCGCGCGGCCGCTCCCCATCAGCACCGCCTGGCGGTGGGCATCGACCTGGGCACGACGAACTCGCTGGTGGCCAGCGTGCGCAGTGGCATCCCCACCGTGCTGCCCGATGCGCAGGACCGGCGGCTGCTGCCGTCGGTCGTGCATTACGGCGAGGATGGGGTGATGACGGTCGGCCACGAGGCCCGCGCCCACGCGCTGGCCGATCCGGCCAACACCGTCGCCTCGGCCAAGCGCCTGATCGGCCGCGCGATGACCGACATCCGTCCGGGCACCGTGCCCTACGCGCTGGAGGCCATGGGCGAGGCGGCGGTGGGCGTGCGCACCCGCGCCGGCCTGAAGAGCCCGGTCGACATCGGGGCCGAGGTGCTGCGCGTGCTGCGCGAGCGCGGCGAGGCCACGCTGGGCGGCGATCTGGTCGGCGCGGTGATCACCGTGCCCGCCTACTTCGACGACGCGCAGCGCCAGGCCACCAAGGACGCGGCCACCCGCGCCGGCCTGAACGTGCTGCGCCTGCTGCCCGAGCCCACCGCGGCGGCCGTGGCCTACGGCCTGGACAGCGGCAGCCAGGGCGTCTACGTCGTCTACGACCTGGGCGGCGGCACCTTCGACGTCAGCATCCTGCGCCTGACCCGCGGCGTCTTCGAGGTGATCGCCACCGCCGGTGACGCGATGCTCGGCGGCGACGACTTCGACCAGGCGCTGGCCGACGGGTTCAGCCAGGCCACCGGCGGCTGGAGCCGCGCCGAGATGGGCGCGCTGCAGGCCGCCGCCCGCAGCGCCAAGGAGGCGCTGACCGAGGCCGAGACGGTCGACATGGCCTGCACCCGGGCCGGCGGCGAACGCGTCGCGCTGCGCCTGAGCCGTGCGCAGTTCGACGCGCTGACCCGCCCGTTGCTGGAGCGCACGCTGGGCCCGGTCCGGCGTGCGCTGCGCGACGCCCGGCTCAAGGCCGACGAGGTCGACGGCGTGGTGCTGGTCGGTGGCTCGACGCGCATGCCCTGCGTGCGGCAGGCGGTGGCCACGCTGTTCGGCCGCGAGCCCTGCACCGGCATCGACCCGGACGAGGCGGTGGCGCTCGGCGCGGCGATCCAGGCCGACCAGCTGGCCGGCAACCGTGGCGTGGGCGACGGACAGGGCCTGCTGCTGCTCGACGTCAACCCGCTGTCGCTCGGCCTGGAGACCATGGGCGGCCTGGTCGAGAAGATCATCCCGCGCAACAGCACGGTGCCCACCGCCCGCGCCCAGGACTTCACCACCTTCAAGGACGGCCAGACGGCGATGATGCTGCACGTGGTGCAGGGCGAGCGCGAGCTGGTCAGCGAGTGCCGCAGCCTGGCGCGCTTCACGCTGCGCGGCATCCCGGGCATGGTGGCCGGCGCGGCGCGCATCCGCGTCACCTTCCAGATCGATGCCGACGGCCTGCTGGCGGTCAGCGCGGTGGAGCAGACCACCGGCGTGCGCGCCCACATCGAGGTCAAGCCCAGCTACGGTCTGGCCACCGACGAGGTCGCCGGCATGCTGAAGTCGGCCATCGGCAGCGCCGAGTCCGATGCCGTCGCGCGCCTGCTGCGCGAGGCCGAGATCGATGCCCGGCGCCTGTTCGATGCCACCCAGGCCGCGCTGCAGGAAGATGGCGACGCGCTGCTGTCCTCGCCCGAGCAGTTCCAGATCCTGCGCGGCATGCAGGACGTGGCCGACGCGCTGGAGCAGTGCGCCGAGAGTGGCGAGGGCGGCGACCTGGCCGGCTGCAAGGCGCTGCGTGAGGAGCTGCGCCGCGTCACCGACGAGCTCAACCGCATCACCACGCCCTTCGCCGGCCGGCGCATGGACGTCCGCGTGCGGCAGGCGCTGTCGGGCCGCAACGTCACCCAGATGGCGGCCTGACCGTCCAACTCGGCGGTCTGCGCCGGCCCTCATCGGCCGGCCGCCACCCGCCCGCCATCACGGGCCGGCCACCCCCGGTCCGCGTCCCGCCGTCCCACGCCCACGCCCCTCGCCATGACCGACAAGCTCGCCGAACCGCAGTCCCCGGCCGCCGCCAAGCCCGTGGCGCTGACGCATGTCACCGTGCAGCCGCATCCCGATCTGTGTCCGGACGGCGCGTCCTTCGACGCGCCCTCGGGCCGCAAGCTGATCGACGCGCTGCTCGACCACGGCATCGCGCTCGAACATGCCTGCGAGAAGGTCTGTGCCTGCGCGACCTGCCATGTCTACCTCGTCGACGGTGCCCAGGCCGTCAAGCCGGCCGACGACGAGGAGGAGGACCAGCTCGACAAGGCCTGGGGCCTGCAGGCGAACTCGCGCCTGTCGTGCTGCGTGCGCCTGAAAGGCCCGGCCCTGACCGTGGCGCTGCCGCGCTACACGAAGAACCACGCGCGCGAGCACTGAGCGGCACCGCGCCTGACCCGGGGCATCGGGCGGCCCGGCCGCACGCTCACCACTTGCAGCCGTCGCCGCGCAGCGCGTCGGCGGCCAGCGGCGCGGCCGCGGCCAGGCCGCCCTCGGCATAGGCCTTGCGGCAGTCGGCGCGCCGGTTCATCTCCAGCTCGCGGGCGAGCTTGGTGAGCTCCGGCGGTCGCGGCAGCACGGCCAGCGCGCCGCCGCTGGATGGCTTGCGCGAGAGCTCGCCACCCCAGCCCCGCTTGAGCTCCAGATCCAGCCGTGCCGCGCTGGCCGGCAGCGCCGGCGCGCCCGCCACCGCATGGCCGGCGCGTGGCGCGGCGTCGGCGGCCGTCAGGGCCGCGGCGGGTGACGCCGGGGCGGCCGCCGGAGGGCCGGCGGGCGCGGCGAGGGCTGCGGCCGGTGGGGTGGCCGGGGGGGGCACGGCTGCCGCAGCCGGTGCGGCCGCGGTCGTGGCCCGTACCGGCGGCGCCATGCTGGGGGCGCTGGTCCGTGCAGCGCTGGCCGGGGCGGGCGGTGGGGTGGCGGCGATGGCCGGGGCGGGCGACGGGACGGGCGTAGGGGCGGGTGTGGGGGCGGGAGCCGGGACCGTCGCGGGTGCGGGGGCCGTTTCCCGTGTCACCGCGGGCGTCGGGGCCGGCGTTGTCGCCGCGGCGGGCGCGGGCTCCGGCTTGGGCGCGGGCGTCGGTTGGGGCGCCGGAGCGGCTTCCGGTCCTCGGGCCGGCAGCGCTGCCGGGACCGGCGCGGGGGCGGCGGCGGCAACAGGTGCGGGCGTGGGCGCTGGTGCTGGCGATGGCGCCGGTGCCGGAGCCGGAGCAGGGGGGGGCACGGCTGGTGGCGCAGGCGGCCGGGCGGGCACCTGCGCGATCGCCGCTGGCGCCGGGTTGGCCGGAGCCGGTGCTGGTGCCGGAACAGGTGCCGGTGCCGTCGCCTCCCGTGGCGTGGCCTGCGCGGGCGCAGCCATCGCCACGGTGGCCGAGACCGCTGGTGCCGAGGGCGTCGGCGGGGTCGCCTCCACCGGCCGGGGCGGGGCCGGCTGCGCGCTTGGCGCGGTCTCGCGCAGCGGCCGGATCGCCGACGAGGTCGGCCCTTGCACCGCCCCGCCGGACTGCGGCAGCGGCAGGCCGCGCTGGGCGGGCGGGCCGGCCCAGCGCGCGATCGGGGTCTGGTCGGGCCGGGCGTCGCGGTGCTCGGGGGCGTCGATCGTCGCGTCGGCGCCGCGGTCGAAGGGCAGGCCTTGCAGCCGCACGCTCAGCCGCCCGGCGCTGCCCTGGCCCGGCTGCGCGACGCCGCCCGGGGCGGTGCCCAGCCAGGCCACGGCCAGCAGGTGCAGCAGCACGGCCAGCGTCAGGCACTGGGCCGGCGTGCCGTCGACCGGGCCCAGCGTCTCGCCGCGGCGCCAGTACAGCGCGCCCGGCGGCAGCCCGCCCGGCCGGTCCAGCGGGCGCCGCGGCGCCGGCACGGCGGCGGCCCCGACGGTATCCGCCGCGGGCCCGGCGGCGTCGGTCGCCGGCGCCGTGCGGGCCGCGCGGCGGCGCTGCAGCAGGCGATGGAGCGGCGAGTCGGTGGGCACGGTCGGCGTCAGGGGCAGGGCGGTGTGCGGCGGGCGGTCCGGCGATCGGGTCGGGTGCTCGGCCCCGGGGCCCGGACCGCAGGGTCGGTCGCGTCGATTGTGCGGCAGCCGTCGGCCGCGCCGGCGTCCGGCTGTCGGCAAACCAACAAAGTCCACAGCCGGCGGGAGGGTGGTGTGCTGGATCGCAAGTGGCTGTCGTTGAAAGACTTTTTCTCTTGTCCGGCGGTGGCACATCGCTTGCGTCAGAGGCCTCGAACGTCCTCGGGAGTCACCCGTGTCCAGCCCTCTCCAGCCCCGCCTCACGATCAACGACACCACGCTGCGCGATGGCGAGCAGACCGCCGGCGTGGCCTTCACCGATGACGAGAAGCGCGCCATCGCCCGGGCGCTGGACGCCGCCGGCGTGCCGGAGATGGAGATCGGCATTCCGGCGATGGGCGAGCACGAGGTCGAGCTGATCCAGTCCATCACCGGCAGCGTGCAGCGCGCGCGCACCATGGTCTGGGCCCGCATGGCCGGGCTCGACATCCGCCAGGCGCTGCGCTGCCAGGCCGACATCGTCCACGTCTCGGTGCCGGTGTCCGACGTGCAGATCACGCGCAAGCTCGGCAAGGACCGCGACTGGGTGCTGCAGACCCTCCGCCGCTGCGTCAACGAGGTGGCCGACCACGGCCGCGTGGTCAGCGTCGGCTTCGAGGACGCCTCGCGCGCCGATGCCGGCTTCCTCGCCCAGGCCGCGCAACGGGCCCAGGACTGCGGCGCCATCCGCGTGCGCTATGCCGACACCCTCGGCCTGCTCGATCCCTTCCAGACCCACCAGCGCATCGCCGCGCTGCGGCGCGAGGTCGATCTGGGCATCGAGATCCATGCCCACAACGATCTCGGCCTGGCCACCGCCAACACCCTGGCCGCGGTGGTGGCCGGCGCCACCCATGCCAGCACCACCGTCAACGGCCTGGGCGAACGCGCCGGCAACGCCGCGATGGAGGAGGTGGTGATGGCGCTGCGCCACCTCCACGGCCTCGAATGCGGCATCGACACCACGGCGTTGCCGGCCATCAGCGCGCTGGTGGCCGGGGCCTCGGGCCGGCCGCTGGCCGCAGGCAAGGCCATCGTCGGCGAAGCGGTGTTCAGCCACGAGAGCGGCATCCACGTCGACGGCCTGCTCAAGGACCGCCGCAACTACGAGAACTTCGCCCCCGAGGAGCTCGGCCGCGAGCACCGCCTGGTGCTGGGCAAGCACTCCGGCTCGGCAGCGGTGATCGACCGTTATGCCCGGCTCGGCCTGCACATCGCGCCGCAGCAGGTGCCGGCCCTGCTGGAGCGCATCCGCGGCCACGTGATGCACACCAAGTGCGAGCCGACGGCCGAGGACCTGATGCGCTTCCATCTCGACACCTGCACGCACGGGGCCACCCTGGCCCGTGCCTGAGCCTGCGCCACCCACCCCGCCACCGTCCGCCCGGACCGACCCCAGCGAGACCCGCCATGGATGAGAGCCTGACCCAGCGCCTGAGGCGCCTGTCGAGCGCCGAAGACTTCCTGGTCTTCTTCGGCGTGCCCTTCGACGAGAAGACCGTGCACGTCAACCGGCTGCACATCCTCAAGCGCTTCTACCAGTACCTGCACAAGACCGAGGGCCTGGCCGGGCTGGACGACGTCGAGCTGTTCCGCCGCTACCGCGAGCTGCTGATCCAGGCCCACAGCGACTTCGTGCGCAGCACGCCGGCGCAGGAGAAGGTGTTCAAGGTCTTCCAGGACGCCGAGGGCACGCAGAGCGTGTCGCTGACCTCGCTGCGCGACAGCCTGGCCGAGCGCCGCCAGCAGCGCGGTGGCGATGCCCCGCAGATGGTCGCCCAGGCGCCGCGGCCGCCCCAGGCCGGCTGAGACTGCCGCACCGCTTCCCGTCCCCGCTGAGCACCACAACAGAGAGAGCCACCATGCACATCGTCGTCTGCATCAAGCAGGTGCCGGATTCGGCGCAGATCCGCGTCCACCCGGTGACCAACACCATCATGCGCCAGGGTGTGCCGGCCATCGTGAACCCCTACGACCTGTTCGCGCTGGAGGAGGCGCTGCGCTTGAAGGACCGCTTCGGTGGCCGCGTCACGATGCTGTGCATGGGCCCGCCGCAGGCCGAGGACGCGCTGCGCAAGTGCATCAGCTTCGGCGCCACCGACGCCATCCTGGTCACCGACCGCTCCTTCGCCGGTGCCGACACGCTGGCCACCAGCTACGCGCTGGCTGCGGCCATCCGCAAGATCGGCGAGGAGCAGAAGGTGGATCTGGTGTTCACCGGCAAACAGACGATCGACGGTGACACGGCCCAGGTCGGCCCCGGCATCGCCAAGCGCCTGGGCCTGAACCTGCTGACCTACGTCAGCAAGATCGACGAGGTCGATCTGGACGGCGGCCGCATCACCGTCGAGCGCCGGGCCGAGGGTGGCGTGCAGCGTCTGCAGACCCGGCTGCCCAGCCTGATCACGATGCTGGAGGGCAGCAACGAGATGCGCTTCGCCACCCTGGAGGACATGCTGCGCGCCGCGCGCGTGCCGGTGCGCCGGTGGAACAAGGATGACGCCGGCATCGAGGACGTCAGCAGGATCGGCCTCAAGGGCAGTCCGACCATCGTCAGCAAGGTGTTCGCACCCAAGCCGCGAAAGGAGCGGGCGGACCTGCAGGCGGTCGGCGACGGCGCCAGCCTGAACGACGTCTGCCTGAACCTGCTGCAGAAGATCTTCACCACCCACCCCACGCTGGAGCAGGAGACGGTCGACCGTCTGTCCTGAGTACCCCCCGAAGCGCCTGCGGCGCCTCCCCCCAGGGGGCGCCGCCAGCGGCCCGGCAAAGCCGGTTCCGCGGCGGCCGCTGGGTCAGTGCACCACTTTCTGGAGCAAGAGAACATGGCTGAACCCGACAAGCCCTCGATGTCCGCCGCGGCCGCCGCTGGCGCCGCCAGGACCGCCGGCCGCTCCGGCCGCAGCACCGAACTGCCCGAGCACCTGAAGGCCTACAAGGGCGTCTGGGTGTTCATCGAGCATGACCGCGGCCAGGTCCACAGCGTCAGCTGGGAGCTGATGGGCCAGGCCCGCATCCTGGCCGACAAGCTCGGCGTCGACGTCAGCGGTGTGCTGATGGGCGGCCCGGCCGACGACATGGAGGCCTACGCCAAGGAGGCCTGCACCTATGGCGCCGACCACTGCTACATCATGCGCGACGCGGTGCTGCAGGGCTACCGCAACGAGCCCTTCACCAAGGGGCTGACCGATCTGGTCAACACCCACCAGCCCGAGATCCTGCTGCTGGGCGCGACCCCGATGGGCCGCGATCTCGCCGGCTCGGTGGCCACCACGCTGGGCACCGGCCTGACGGCCGACTGCACCGAGCTCAACATCGACGGCCGCGCGCTGGCCGCCACCCGCCCGACCTTCGGTGGCTCGCTGCTGTGCACGATCATGACGCTGGCCTACCGGCCGCAGATGGCGACCATGCGCCCGCGCACCGCGCCGATGCCGCGGCGCGACGAGACCCGCAGCGGCGACATCATCCCGATGGCGCTGGGCATGGTCGAGGCCGACATCGTCACCAAGCTGCTGGGCTTCCTGCCCGACGCCACGCGCAACACGGTCAACCTGGCCTATGCCGACATCGTGGTGACCGCCGGCAAGGGCCTGAAGAACGCCGACAACATGAAGCTGGTGTGGGACCTGGCCCGCGTGCTGGGCGCCGAGGTCGGCGCCACCCGCGCCGTCACCCAGGCCGGCTGGCTGGACGCCGAGCGCCAGGTCGGCCAGACCGGCAAGACGGTGCGGCCCAAGCTCTACATCGCCGCCGGTGTCTCGGGCGCGATCCAGCACCGTGTCGGCATGGAGGGCAGCGACATCATCGTGGCCATCAACACCGACGCATCGGCGCCGATCTTCGACTTCGCCCACCACGGCATCGTCGGCAACGCGCTGCAGGTGCTGCCGGCACTCACCGCGGCCTTCCGCAGCCACCTCGACAAGCGCATCCGGAAAGTGGCTTGACCCGTCCCCGATCAGGAGCCAGACATGAGCAAGGAAAAATTCGACGCCATCGTCGTCGGTGCCGGCCCCTCGGGCAACTCGGCCGCCTACACGCTGGCCAAGGCCGGGCTGAAGGTGCTGCAGATCGAGCGCGGCGAGTATCCGGGCAGCAAGAACGTGCAGGGCGCGATCCTGTACGCCGACGCGCTCGAGAAGATCATTCCCGACTTCCGCGATGACGCACCGCTGGAGCGGCACATCATCGAGCAGCGCATGTGGGTGCTCGACGACCACAGCTTCATCGGCACCCACTACCGCAGCGACGACGACGACAAGCCGCCGTACAACCGCTACACCATCATCCGCGCCCAGTTCGACCGGTGGTTCAGCGCCAAGGTGCGTGAGGCCGGTGCGCTGCTGATCTGCGAGACCACGGTGGAAGCGCTGCTGATGGACGGCACGCGCTGCATCGGCGTGCGCTGCGACCGCATGGGCGGCGAGGTCTACGCCGACGTGGTGATCCTGGCCGACGGCGTCAACTCGACGCTGGCGCGCAAGGCCGGCTTCCATGGCGAGATCCAGGCGAAGAACGTCGCGCTGGCGGTCAAGGAGATCCTCTTCATGCCCGAGGAGACGATCCAGGCCCGCTTCAACGTCGGCGAGGAGTCCGGCGTGGTCATCGAGATGATGGGCTCGGTCACCGAGGGCATGGTCGGCACCGGCTTCCTCTACACCAACAAGGAGTCGCTGACGATCGGCGTGGGCTGCATGCTCAGCGACTTCAAGGCCAACCCGAACCGCACCAGCCCCTACACGCTGCTGGAGAAGCTCAAGCGGCACCCGAGCATCGCGCCGCTGATCGCCGGTGGCGAGATGAAGGAGTACTGCGCGCACCTGATTCCGGAAGGCGGCTTCCATGCCGTGCCCCAGGTCTACGGCGACGGCTGGATGATCGTCGGTGACTCCGGCGGCTTCGTCAACGCGGCCCACCGCGAGGGCTCGAACCTGGCGATGACCACCGGCCGCCTGGCCGCCGAGACGGTGATCGCCGCCAAGGCCGCTGGCAAGGCGATGGACGCGAAGACGCTGGCCGCCTACAAGGCCGCACTCGACGACTCCTTCGTGATGAAGGACCTGAAGAAGTACCGCGACATGCCCGAGGTGCTGCATTCGAGCCGGCAGTTCTTCACCCAGTACCCGGCGCTGCTGAACCGGGCCGCCAAGACGATGTTCACCGTCGATGGCATCGACAAGAAGACCAAGGAGCGGGAGATCTTCGGCAGCTTCAAGGCCGCCCGCCGCTGGGGCGGTCTGGTCGGTGACGCGTTCAAGCTGCTGCGGGCCTTCCGCTGACCCCGTCGGACATCCTCCCAACCCGATACCTGAGGTGTTTCCATGACCGCTGCCGCGCTCGCCGTCAACGTCGAGGAAAAGCTGTTCCAGAACCGCTACAAGGTCGATCACGGCCGTCCCCACATCAAGATCAAGGACGCCGCCGTCTGCGCCAACGACTGCCAGGGCCAGTCCTGCACCTTCGTCTGCCCGGCCAGCTGCTACAAGGCCGAGGGCAACCGCACGGTGACGCTGATCACCGACGGCTGCCTGGAATGCGGCAGCTGCCGCGTGATCTGCACCGAGCATGCCAACGTCGCCTGGGAATACCCGCGCGGCGGCCACGGCATCCTGTTCAAGTTCGGTTGAAGGCGGCTTGTGGCATGGCGCACCGGTCGAGCGCCGGCCGGGGAGTGCCGCGCAGGATGTGCGTCAGGCGTCCCCGCGCCCGGGGGCTCACGTTCGCCGGCCTGCTTTTTGCCTCCGCCGTGAACGAGGCCCGGAAAGGTCCGTCGTCCGTCCCCTCGTCGCACCGCGGCCGTGCGGCATGGTGCAGGAGGCGGCGCCCGCGGGGTGTCGCCGGTTCCGGGCTGCCTCAAGGAGGTGCACCATGCTCGACCGATCGCCGATGAATGAACGCTCGCACCTGGAGCTGATCACCATCTACGAGCTGTGCCGCATCCTCGGCGGCTCACTCGACATCGGGCGCACCTTCCGCGCGGCGCTCAACGTGCTGAGCACCCACATCGACCTGCCGCGCATCATGATCGTGCAGGCCGATGCCGAGGACGGCCTGCTGCGCGTGCAGGCCAGCACCGGGCTGAGCCGCGAACAGGAGGCGCGCGGCGTCTGGCACGCAGGCGAGGGCGTGATCGGCCACGTCTTCCATTCGGCGATGCCGGTGGTGGTGCCCGATGTCGGCCAGGCGCCCGAGTTCATCGACCGCACCGGCGCCTTCGGCCCCGGCGGCCAGGGCGACGAGCCCGATGACGGCGTGATGCGCGCCTTCGTCGTCGTGCCGATGAAGACCGAGCAGGGCGTGGTCGGCGTGCTGGCCGCCCAGCGCCTGGTGCAGGGCGCCGCGCGCCTGGCCGATGACCAGCGCCTGCTGACGATGGCCGCCACGCTGATGGCCCAGGCCGCCACGCTGCACGACGCCGTGCGCGACGAGCACCAGCGCCTGCAGCAGGAGACCACCCGGCTGCGGAAGGCGCTGCGCCACGAGCCGCCGCGCGGGCGCTACAGCCTGGACAACGTGATCGGCGTCTCGCGCCCGATGCAGCAGGTCTTCGAGGAGGTGCACCAGGCCGCGCCCAGCCGCGCCACCGTGCTGCTGCGCGGCGAATCGGGCACCGGCAAGGAGGCGATCGCGCGGGCCATCCACTTCCTGAGCCCGCGCAAGGACGGCCCCTTCATCAAGGTCAACTGCGCGGCGCTGACCGAGAGCCTGCTGGAGAGCGAGCTGTTCGGCCACGAGAAGGGTGCCTTCACCGGCGCGGTCGGCGAGCGCAAGGGCCGCTTCGAGCTGGCCCACGGCGGCACGCTGTTCCTCGACGAGATCGGCGATGTCTCGCCCGGCTTCCAGGCCAAGCTGCTGCGCGTGCTGCAGGAGCGCGAGTTCGAGCGCGTGGGCGGCAGCCGGCCGGTCAAGGTCGACGTGCGCCTGATCTGCGCCACCAACCGCGATCTGGAGAAGATGGTGCAGCGCGGCGAGTACCGCGCCGACCTCTACTACCGCATCAACGTCGTCAGCATCTTCCTGCCACCGCTGCGCGAGCGCCGGGCCGACATCCCGGCCCTGGTCGGCCATTTCATCGACCGCTTCAACAAGGAGAACCGGCGCGCGCTCAAGGTCACGCCCGAGGCGATGAAGGTGCTGACCCGCTGCTACTGGCCGGGCAATGTGCGCGAGCTGGAGAACTGCATCGAGCGCACCGCCACCATGGTGCAGGGCGAGCACATCCGCGACCTGAGCTTCCCCTGCAAGCACAACCGCTGCCTGACGCAGACGCTGCACTTCCTCGACAAGGCCGATGCGGTGGCCGCGGTGATGCCCGCGCCCGAGCCGGCCGGCCTGCCGATGCCGCGTGCGCCGCAGCGCCCGCCGGCCGCTGTCGGTGACACGGCGTCCGGCCGCGGCGCCGACGACCTGGGCGGTGCCGCCCGCAGCGGCTGGACCGGCGCGCCCGCCCACGGCGGTGCCTCCTGGCCGGGCGGGGCCGCCAGCGACGCCGATGACGACCTGTCGATCGGCGATGACGACGACGGTCCGGACGCGGATGGCGTGACCCGCATCGGCCCGACCGAGCGCCTGCCGCCGGTGCCGCGCCAGTTCAGCGCCGCACGTCCGCCCGACAGCGAGCGCGACCGCCTGATCTGGGCGATGGAGCAGTGCGGCTGGGTGCAGGCCAAGGCCGCCCGCCTGCTCAAGATCACGCCGCGCCAGCTCGGCTACGCGTTGCAGAAGCACCACATCGAGGTCCGCAAGTTCTGATCCGACGGCGGACGTCCCGGCGCTCGTCCGCCGCCGGGCCTCACGGACCCCCCGTCCTCCGGGGTGGTCGGTCGTGACAGGACGTGTCAAGCAAGTCCGTGCGTGACGGCGGGCCTCCGCCGGGGGCTGGCCGGCAGGTTGTATAAATCCCTAGAACCGGGCGGTCCATCGATGCCCGGTCCCGGCCTCGTTCCGGCTTGAGCTGGATCCGGACGCGAGGCCGTCCGCGGGTGCACGATGCCCGCCCTGCCGTCCCCATCCCGACACCCCTGCGGCGGGCCGCCCTTGGCGGTCCGTGCGCGTGAGCGTTGCCCGCGTCCCGCGACAATCCCCGTCATGACGACTTCCACCGCCCCTGCCTCCGTGATCGCCCCCCGTCCCGCCGCCGATGCCTCGCGCCCCGAGGTCGACCCGTCGCAGATGGACCTGCTCGGCGGCGCGGCGGACGGACCGGGGGCCACGCCGGCCGGGGCCGTGACGACTGCGACTGCGACGGCGGCGGCGGCGACGGCCGTCGCGCCGGGCGTCCGGTCCGCCGTGCCCACGCCCACGCCCACGCCCGCAGGCCAGGCCGCGGCGCCGGCCGCCCGCAGCCGCGCCACCCTGCCCGCGCAGGAGATCAGCACCGAGGTGCTGATCGAGAAGTACGCCAAGGGCGACGAGACCACGCTCGACGAGGTGCGCCAGCGGGTGGCCCGCGCGCTGGCCGCCGTCGAGGCACCGGAGGCCCGCGAGGCCTGGACCCAGCGCTTCCTCGACGCCCAGCGCCGCGGCTTCGTGCCGGCCGGCCGCATCAACTCGGCCGCCGGCACCGACCTGTCGGCCACGCTGATCAACTGCTTCGTGCAGCCGGTCGGCGACTCGATCGCGCAGCCCGAGGAAGGCTTCGCCGGCATCTACACCGCGCTGACCGAGGCCGCCGAGACCATGCGCCGCGGCGGCGGCGTCGGCTACGACTTCTCGCGCATCCGGCCCTCGGGTGCCTGGGTCGCGCCCACGCGCAGCAGCGCCTCCGGCCCGGTCAGCTACATGCGCGTGTTCGACCGCAGCTGCGAGACGGTCGAATCCGCCGGCAGCCGCCGCGGCGCCCAGATGGGCGTGCTGCGCTGCGACCATCCGGACGTCGAGGCCTTCATCCACGCCAAGGATTCCGGCGACCTGCGCAACTTCAACATCTCGGTCGGCGTCACCGATGCCTTCATGCAGGCGGTGATCGCCGACGGCGAGATCGAGCTGGCCCACAAGGCCGCGCCCGGCCCGGCCTACATCGCCCGCGCCGCAGAGCAAGGCCGCGCCGCGCCCTACCAGCGCGCCGACGGCCAGTGGGTCTACCGCCGCCTGGCCGCCCGCGTGCTGTGGGACCAGATCATGCGCAGCACCTACGACCATGCCGAGCCGGGCGTGCTCTTCCTCGACCGCATCAACACCGACAACAACCTCGCGTACTGCGAGACCATCGCGGCGACCAATCCCTGTGTCACGGCGCAGACCTGGGTGGCCACGTCCGCCGGTCCGCGCCAGGTGGCCGACCTGATCGGCCAGCCCTTCACGGCCCTGGTCGACGGCAAGCCCTACCCGTCGGGCCCCGAAGGCTTCTTCCACACCGGCCACAAGCCGGTGCTGAAGCTGCGCACCGTCGAAGGCCACGAGCTGCGGCTGACGGCCGACCACCCGGTGCGCCGCGTCACCCGCAAGACCCGCTACCTCGTCGACAGCGCCTGGGTGCATGCCGGCGATCTGCAGCCCGGTGACGAGCTGGTGCTGCATGACCATCGTGCCGTGCACGGCTGGGAGGGCGCGCACACCGAGGCCGAGGGCTACCTGATCGGCCTGCTGATCGGTGACGGCTGCCTGAAGGAGGACAAGGCCGTGCTGTCCGCCTGGGCGCCCGAGCTGCGGGCCGTCGGTGGCGCGCCGTTCGCCGTCAGCCACAGTGCCACCGGCCTGATGCGGGCCGCGCAGGCCGCGGCCGACACGCTGTCGCACCGCGCCGACTTCCGCGGCTGGCAGCGGGCGGTGGACGGTCGCGGCGAGTTCCGCATGGCCAGCGGTGCCCTGCGCCGCCTCGCGGGCACGCTGGGCATGGCGCCCGGCCACAAGACGATCACGCCGGCCATCGAGTCGGCTTCTTCCGACTTCGGCCGTGGCGTGCTGCGGGGGCTGTTCGATGCGGACGGCTCGGTGCAAGGCGATCATGACAAGGGCGTCAGCGTGCGCCTGACGCAGGCGGACCTGCCGCTGCTGCAGGCCGCGCAGCGCATGCTGCTGCGCCTGGGCATCGCCGCCGTCATCTACCGTGACCGCCGGCCGGCCGGCCTGGCCTGGTTGCCCGATGGCCGCGGCGGACGGCGCGAGTACCCGCAGCAGGCCGTGCACGAGCTGGTCATCAGCGGCGACAACCTGGCCGTCTTCGCCGACCGCGTCGGCTTCGAGGACGAGGCCAAGTCCGAGCGGCTGGAGACCCTGTTGGGCGGCTACCGCCGCCAGCTCAACCGTGAGCGTTTCACCGCGACGGTCGATGCGCTGCAGCCTGACGGCGAAGAGGACGTCTACGACGTCAACGTGGCCGAGATCCACGCCTTCGACGCCAACGGTCTGTATGTCCACAACTGCGCCGAGCAGCCGCTGCCCAGCTACGGCTGCTGCTGCCTGGGCAGCGTGGACCTGACGCACTTCGTGCAGCGCCCGTTCGAGGCCGATGCGGCCTTCGACGAGGCCGGCTTCGCCGAGGTCTGTGCGGTGGCCACCCGCATGCTGGACAACGTGCTCGACGTCACCGTCTGGCCGCTGCCCCAGCAGCGTCAGGAAGCGGCCAACAAGCGCCGGGTCGGCCTCGGCTTCACCGGGCTGGGCGATGCGCTGATCATGCTCGGCCTGCGCTACGACACCGAGCAGGCGCGGGCGATGGCCGCCCACATCTCGGCCGTGATGCGCGACGCCGCCTACGCGGCCAGCGCCGATCTGGCGGTCGAGCGCGGCGCCTTCCCGCTGTTCAACGCCGACCTCTACCTGGCCGGCCACGGCGATCCGGCCCAGGCCAAGCGCAAGGGCGGCAAGACCGCCAAGGGCGCCGCCGCGGCGGGTGATGCCGACGCCCGCGCCACCGGCAGCTTCGCCTCGCGCCTGCCGCAGCCGATCAAGGACAAGATCCGCGCCCAGGGCCTGCGCAACTCGCACCTGCTGTCGATCGCGCCGACCGGCACCATCAGCCTGGCCTTCGCCGACAACGCCAGCAACGGCATCGAGCCGCCGTTCAGCTGGAGCTACCAGCGCCGCAAGCGCCAGGCCGACAACAGCTTCAAGACCTATGCGGTCGAGGACCACGCCTGGCGCCTGTACCGCCACCTCAAGGGCGAGGACGCGCCGCTGACGCCGGCCTTCGTCACCGCGCTCGAGATGAGCGCCTCGGCCCATGCCTCGATGGTGGCGGCGGTGGCGCCGTGCATCGACACCTCGATCAGCAAGACCGTCAACGTCCCCGAGGACTACCCCTACGAGGACTTCCAGAACCTGTACCTGCAGGCCTGGCAGCAGGGCCTCAAGGGCCTGGCCACCTACCGGCCCAACAGCGTGCTGGGCTCGGTGCTGAGCACGACGCCGGCGCCCGCTCCCGCCCCGGCGGCCGCGCCTGTCGCGCCGGCATCGACCGTCGCCGCGCCGGCCGCTGCCACCGTGCTGGAGGTCGACGCCGCCGCCAACCCGCGCCTGCGCCTGGAACGCCTGCCCAACGCCGTGCTGGCCAGCCTGCGCTGGCCGGGCCGCCCCGAGCTGCCCGGCGGCAACCCGGCCTGGAGCTACCTGATCCAGCATCCGCACGGCGACTTCTCGCTGTTCGTCGGCGAGATGCCGGCCGAGGCCGGCGGCCCCGACGGCGGCCTGTTCGGCCGCAACCTGCCGTTCGAGGTGTGGGTCAACGGCGCCGAGCAGCCGCGCGGCCTCGGCGCACTGGCCAAGACGCTGTCGACCGACATGCGTGCCAACGACGCCGCCTGGCTGCGCCTGAAGCTCGACGCGCTGGCCACCGTGGCCGAGGAGCGCGCCTTCGAGATGCCCTTCCCGCCGGCCGGCGAGCGCCGCCTGTTCCCGGGCGTGGTGGCCGCCACCGCGGCCGTCATCCGCTGGCGCTGCGAGCAGCTGGGCGCCATCGGCGAGGTCGCCGACGGCGGCCCGACGCCGGTGCTCGACGCGATGTTCAGCGTCGAGGAGCCGCGCACCGGCTGTGACGGCACCATGGCCTGGAGCGTCGACGTCGACAACCCGGGCACCGGCGAGTCCTTCACCGTCACGCTCAAGGAAGTGGCGCTGGCCACGCCGGACGGCCGGCTGATCAACCGCCCGTGCGCGATCGGCTTCTCCGGCAACTACCCGCGCGCGCTCGACGGCCTGGCCCGCCTGCTGTCGCTGGACATGCGGGTCATCGACCCCGCCTGGATCGGCATGAAGCTGCGCAAGCTGCTGACCGTCGGCGAGCCGCTGGGCCACTTCATGGCCCCGGTGCCCGGCGAGCGCCGCCAGCAGATCTGGCCGAGCACCGTCGCCTACATCGCCCGCCTGGTGATCCACCGCTACGCGATGCTGGGCCTGCTGGACGTGCAGGGCCAGCCGGTGCAGGCCATGGGCATCCTGGCCGCCGCCCCTCAGCCGGCGGCGCTGGCCGCGGCCGCCGCGGTGGCCGAGGGCGCGTCGCCGGCCGGCGGCGTCGGCGCCCCGGCCCCGATGGCCGGCAAGGCCTGCGTCGAGTGCGGCAACCACACGCTGATCCACAAGGACGGCTGCGAGTTCTGCACCTCGTGCGGGTACGTGGGGCAGTGCGGGTGAATCGGTACGTTCAGCATGGATAAAGGTGTCCGCCCTGCTGGTAATCGATTTCGACCGGCGCGGGCGCCTGCCGCGAAGTTTTTCGCTAAGTCCCGTGCGTCGCCGAGCAAGATCAGCCAAGAAGTATTGATTGAGGCGTGGATCGAACAGAAGACGGAATGGACGAAGTCCATTTTCTCTCTCAGTTCGGCGGGGCTCGGGTTGATCGCCACCTTTGCGGCGTCAGAAGAATTCGCGGAAAAGTTGTGGCTGATAAAAGTCTTGGCCGTGATCGCTGGCGTGAGCTTTGCTGTTTCTGCGGCGGCGTGCCTTGTTGCTTTCCAGAAATCAGCTGAATCAATTTCGATAAATATTGAAAAACACGCTGAAAAGAGAAATCGAGATGCGGATCTCGATAGGCGCGACAAGGAAGTTGAGGGGCGCACTCTAAACTGAAGCGCAACACCCGAACTGAATCAAAGACCTGAGGCGATGGGCCAAGCATATTCAAGCCTGAGCATCGAGGAGCGCACGCAGATCAGCCTGCTGCGCAG